>JBMOJU010000327.1:0-5799 GCA_049315625.1 Paracraurococcus sp. | reverse complement strand
TTGACCAGGTAGCCGACCACCTCGCCGCCGCCGTCCGGCCGCAGCGACAGCCGCCGCGCCCGCGTCCGCAGCCAGCGCCAGCAGCCGTCCGGCTGGCGCATGCGCCAGTCGTCCACCAGCGCGCCCCGTCGCAGCACCATCAGCGCATGCGCGGCGAGGGTCGGGTGGCCGGGCTCCATGAAGCTCTCGAGCGAGCCATGCCGCGCCAAATCCTCGGCCGACCAGCCGAGGACGGTCTCGATGTCGCCGCCGCGGTAGAGCAGGTGGGAGGTGCCGTCCGGCTGGACGTCGCGCAGGAAGATCACCGCCGGCAGCCCGGCGTGCAGCCGCTCCACCTCCCCCCGTCCCGCCTGCAGCGCGGCGGCCACGCGCGCCGCGGCCTGTTCGCCCGCCAGGGCGACGCCGACGATGCCGGTGGCCAGCATCAGCATGCCGGTGGACAGCGCGATGAGGGCGACGGAGAGATCCGCCAGGTCGAGCACGACGAGGGCGACGCGGGCCAGATGGGTGATGCCGCAGAGGCCGGCGAGGCCGGCCAGCACCCGGCCGGTCTCCGGCAGGGCGCCGGCCGGACGCCAGCGCAGCAACTCCGCCGCCGCGGCCCATTCGAGGGCGGTGAACAGCGGCCCGCCGGTCGCCACGCGCGCGGCCGGGCTGCCGTAGAAGGCGGGGATGGCGCAGGCGGCGAGCCAGGCGGCCGGCGCGAGGCCGATCATCCAGGGCCGCACGGCCGCGCCGCGGAGCCACCGCGCCCCGGTCCAGAACAGCGCGTTCGCCAGCAGCAGGACCGCGTTGGCGACGATGACCGTCACCGCCGGCGGCGTGAACTCCCGCACCGCGTAAAGCATCGCCGTCAGCGCGCCGAGCAGGCAGAAGCCGCTCCAGGCCGCGAGGAAGGCCGGGCGTCCCACGGCGCCGCCGGGGGTGCGGCCCGAGCCATGCCATGTGCCCAGCAGCAGGCCGCCGGCGATCAGCCCCAGCAGGATGCAGAACAGCACCACGGCGCGTAATTCGGCGAGCATCGTCATGCGCGTGCCGGGGCCTGGTCGGCCTGGCGCCGCCACAGGACAGGCGAGGGCGGAAGACCCCGTTCCGTTATCAAGACTGTCGTTCCCCGGTCTTGGCGCGCTGCCCCGGCATGCCGGTCGGGCGAGCGCTTTCAGGGAGCTGATAGACCGAAATTTCAACTCAAAGTAGATGACCGAGAAAAATTTTCTAGCGCATGGATGCGTGTTGCTGCCGGATCATGTCCTGCAGGTGCAGTGCCTCGCTTCCGCACGGCGTCAGCCGTCCAGCACGTCATCCTCGGGCTTCATCCGGGCGCGGTGCTGCTCGATCCAGGCGGCGACCGGGCGCAGCACCACGTTGACCGCCAGCACCAGCGCCACCACGACCATGGCAGCGAAGAATTCCTGCGCGCCGACCAGCAGGCCGATCATCGCCACGCACCAGATCGTCCCGGCATTGCCCAGGCCGCGGACATAGAGGCCGTTGCCGCCGCGCAGGATGGCGCCGGCCCCGAGGAAGCCGACGCCGGTCGCCACCGCGCCGAAGCCGGCGCCCCAGCTCGCCTCCGGCACCCGTTGCACCATCAGGTAGGCGAAGGCGGCACTGGCGAGCGCGACCAGCGTGCAGGTGCGCATGCCGACCGAGCTGGTGCTGATCCCGCGCTCAATCCCGACCGCGGCGCCCAGCAGGAAGGCCAGCACGAGGATGAAGGCGGTGTTGACCTCCGGCCCCTGCGCCTGCAGCCAGGCGGCGATCGCCGCGTTCAACGGCCGCGCCTCAGACGTTGAAGCGGAACAGCAGGATGTCGCCGTCCTTGACGACGTACTCCTTGCCCTCGACCCGCATCCTGCCGGCTTCCTTGGCGCCCTGCTCGCCGCCCAGCGCGACGTAGTCGTCATAGGCGGTGCATTCGCAGGCGATGAAGCCGCGCTCGAAATCGCCATGGATGACGCCGGCGGCCTGCGGCGCCTTGGTGCCCCGGGTGATGGTCCAGGCGCGGGCCTCCTTCGGCCCCACGGTGAAGTAGGTCTGCAGGCCGAGCAGCGCGTAGCCGGCGCGGATCACGCGGTCGAGCCCGCCCTCGTGCAGCCCGAGGCTTTCGAGGAAGTCGGGCCGGTCGGCCGGCGCCATCTGGCTGATCTCGGCCTCGATCGCCGCCGAGACGACGACGGCGCTGGCGCCTTCGGCCTTGGCCATGGCGAAGACGCGGTCCGAGAAGGCATTGCCGGTGGCGGCCGAGGCTTCCTCGACGTTGCAGACATAGAGGACGGGCTTGGTGGTCAGCAGCTGCAGCCGCGCCGCGGCGGCCTCCTCGCCCTTCGGCACCGCGGTGCGGGCAGGCTTGCCGGCCTGCAGCGCGGCGACGATCGGGTCGATCAGCACCAGCTGGGAGATCGCCTCCTTGTCGCCGTTCTTCGCCCGTTTCTGCAGGCCGACCTGGCGCTTCTCCAGCCCATCGAGGTCGGCCAGCATGAGCTCGGTCTCGACCGTCTCGGCATCGCGCACCGGATCGACGCTGCCCTCGACATGGGTGACGTCGGTGTCCTCGAAGCAGCGGAGGACATGGACGATCGCGTCCACCTCCCGGATGTTCGCCAGGAACTGGTTGCCGAGGCCCTCGCCCTTCGACGCGCCGCGGACCAGCCCGGCGATGTCGACGAATTCCAGGCTGGTGGGAACGGTCTTCTGCGACTTGCCGATCTTCGTCAGCATGTCGAGCCTTGGGTCGGGCACGCCGACGCGGCCGACATTGGGCTCGATGGTGCAGAAGGGGTAGTTCGCCGCCTGCGCCGCGGCGGTTTCCGTCAGCGCGTTGAACAGCGTGGATTTCCCCACGTTCGGCAGGCCGACGATGCCGCAGTTGAAACCCACGGGAACCTCCTGAAGTCAGTGGCGCGCCTCGCGCCATGCAGTCTGAAGAACCCCCTCCCCGACCCTCCCCCGCAAGCCGGGGAGGTCAGGGTGGGGGTGCCGGCCGCTACCGCGCCCGGCCCAGCGCCGCCGCGATCTCCGCCGCCATGGTCGCCGCGGCGATCCGCGCCGCGCCGTCATCGGTCGCCAGCGACAGCGCCGCCGCCCGCAGGGCCGGCACCAGCCCGGCCGCCGGAACCCCGGCGCGCCGCGCCGCCGCGGCGATCTCACCCGCCAGCAGGCCCGGGTCGCCGCCCGGTCCGATCGCCTCCGCCGCCTCCAGCAGCAGCGCGGCCTTGATCGCGGCATCGCCCGAGGCCGCCATCGCACCGCGCTGGCGGCGGATGTCCGACAGCGGCCCGCCGGTCGGGTCGCCCGGCGTCACCGCCGCCGCCTGGCGCAGGGAGGCCGCGACCGCGGCCAGCGCCATCGCCTCCCGCACCAGGGCAGCGGCCAGCGCGGCGGCGCCGTTGGCGAGATCCTCCGGCCCCGGCCCACCGCCCATCCCGGCGGCGAAGTCGGCAATGTCCTCGGGCTCCATCAGCGCGTCTCCTGGGTGAGGAAGGCGACCCTGGTCATGAATTCCTCGGGCTTGCCCGCAGCGAGCAGCGGCGCCGCATCGGCGACCGCATCCAGCAGCGGTTCCACCCAGGTGTCCACCTTGGCGAAGTTGCCCAGCACATGGCCATGCACCCGGTCCTTGTGGCCGGGATGGCCGATGCCGAGCCGGACCCGCCCGTAATCCGGCGTCCCCAGGGCGCGCTGCATGTCGCGCAGCCCGTTATGCCCGGCCGCGCCGCCGCCCCGCTTCACCCGCACCTTGCCGGGGACGAGGTCGAGCTCGTCGTGGAAGGCCCAGATGTCGCCGGCGGCGATCTTGTGGAAGGCGGCGGCGGGCTGCACCGAATCGCCCGAGCCGTTCATGTAGGTCTGCGGCTTCAGGCCGAGCACCTTCACGCCGCCGACCATGCCCTCCGCCACCAGCCCCTTGTGGCGCTGCCGCCAGGGGGAAAAGCCGTGCCGGCGGGCGATGGCGTCGAGCGCCATGAAGCCGATATTGTGGCGATGCCGCGCCTGGGACGGCTCGGGGTTGCCCAACCCGACCCAGAGCAGCATCGCCGCGGATTACTTCTTCTTGGCGGGCGCGGCGGCGGGCTTCGCCGGCGCGGCAGCCTTGCCGCCCTTGCCCTTCGCGGCCGGGGCCGCGGCGACCGGGGCGGCCACCACTTCCTCGACCACCGTCGGCGCGGCGATGGTGGCGACGACGAAGTCGCGCTCGATCACCGCCTTGGTGCCGAAGTTGGACTTCACCGCCGACCAGCGCACGGAATCGCCGATGTTGACCTCGGCCAGGTCGATCTCGAAGGCATCCGGCACCGCATCCGGGTCGGCCAGCACCTCGATCTCGCGCCGAACGACGTTCAGCACGCCGCCGGTCTTGATGCCGGGGCAGGTGTCCTCGTGCAGGAAGTGCACGGCAACCTTGACGCGGATGCGGACACCCGGCGCCAGGCGCTGGAAGTCGACATGCAGGGGCCGGTCGGTGACCGGGTGGAACTGGACGTCGCGCATCAGGGTGCGGACGGTATCGCCACCCTTCACCGCGACCTCGTACAGGTGGCTCTGCCAGCCGCCCTTGTGCAATTCCTTCATCACGTCGCGCGGGTCGAGGGAGACGAGGGTCGCCTCCTGCTTCGCGCCGTAGATGACAGCGGGGACAAGCCCCTCACGCCGGGTCGCACGCGCCGCCCCCTTACCGGCCCGCTCGCGCGCCGCGGCCTCGATCCGTACAGTCTGGACCATGGTCGAACTCCGCTTGCTTGGGACAAAGCCCTTTCGCGGGACGGCATGTCCCGGAAACAGGCGCGCCGGCCTCCAGGGGTGCCGGCGCAGCGGCGGGCAATAGCGGATCGGGCCAGGGAGAGCAACGCAAAGCCGCGGCGCTGGCATTGGCCGCGCGATGCCCCGTCCGACCCGGCCCCGGCCGCGCCGGGGCCGGCGGGGCGGCGGCAGCGGCGGCGGCGGGGCGCCGGGGCAGCCTGCGCCAGGCGGCTCAGAGGCTGCGACGCGACCCAGGCTGCGAAAGACTTCCCTCTGAAATCATAACGGGTTTTCCTGCGCTTCCATCGCAAGAGCGCGTGTTCCCATAAGCTCTCAGCGCTCCAGCACCGAGGCATGCACCCAGCCGAAGGGCTGCTCCTCCCCCACCTCGACCCAGCCGCCTGGCGCCTCGCCGAAGACCCGCAGCGTCGAGGCGCGGGGGACCACCCGCACCACGGCCCCACCGCCGCCCGGCGCGCTGCGGATGTTCACCGGATGCGCGGCGGTGGTCGTCACCGTGCGGCCGCCGCCCGCGGCGGGCGCAACGGCGGCCGGGGCTCCGGTGGGCGGACCATTGGGCGGGCCAATGGGCCGGCCCTGCGGCAGCGCCGGATCCAGCGGCAGCGGCGGCATCGGCCGCGTGCCCTGGGCGGTGCGCGGCCCGCCGCCCTCGAAGCAGCGATCGACCATCTCGGCATAGACCCGGCTCGCCTCGGCGTTGGAGGCGCCGAGCACGAGCTCGGTCCGCTCCGCCCTGCCGTCGGCCAGGGTGACGGTGGCGACCCAGGGGATGAACGGGTCGTTGGCGCCGCCGGCCGGGTTCACCTGGCCGCAGACCGCGACGGTCCCGGCCAGTTGCTGCGGCCAGACCTGCACCGCACGGAGCAGCATCTCGCCCTGCATGCGCAGCCGGGCGCGCAGCTGGTCCTCCGCCGCGCGGCGCGCCTCGGCGGCCTCGCCGGTCGGCACCACGGCCCGCGGCGCCTCCGGCTTCTTGTCGTCGCAGGCGCCGAGCCCGAGCACGGCCAGGACCAGCAGGGTGACGGGACGCCGCGGCAT
>JBMOJU010000326.1:0-5809 GCA_049315625.1 Paracraurococcus sp. | reverse complement strand
GTCCCATCAACACACAGGCCGGCACTGGGAACAGCGGTTGCACCTTTTCGTCCAGGCTCCACGCTTCCTGCCAACGCAGCGACACGTCGCGGCAATCGCCCTTGCGCAGCCCGACATAGGCAGGCCGGTTCAGCACCGCATAGGGCAGCACGAAGGCGATCGTGCCGCCCGGCCTCAGGTAGCGGTGCGCAGCACGAGCGGTGAAAAGCGCGCACATGTCCTGTTGCGTCGTCAGCACGCCGCCAACCCACAGGTTCATGCGCTGCGACGCTTCCCGCAGGCGCCGCTGCATGGCGGCCGACAAATGCCGAAAGGCGATCCACGGCGGATTGCCGATCACCACATCGGCCAGTTGCCCCGGCCGCGAAAGCCACAGCGGCTTGACCAGGTTGTTCAGCACATAGGGCCAGATCGTGTCGCGGCCTTCGTCGTACAGAGCCTGCATCCGCTCGAAGGTCTCGCCCATCGCGGTGACGTCGGCTTCCGTCACGTTCGGCAAGCGGCGCAGCGCGGCGCGGATCGCATCGGCTTCGTCCTGCGTCGCACGCCCTCGTCCAGCGTGCGGATGCCGGCATCCAGCAGGTCCTGGTCCTCGGCGAAGCCGGTCGGCACCCGCAGCGGCGGCGCATCAGGCACCGGCACCCGTAACTCCGGCCGGTGCACGGTGTCGGAGACACTCCATTGCATGGCATCGCCGAGAAAGACCGGCACGTGCAACTCGCCCTCGCGGTCGCCCACGTCGGGGCCGAGGGCGAGCAGCCAGGTGACGCGGGCGATGATGACCGCAACGGGGTGCACATCCATGCCGCGCACGAGGCGGGTGCAGGCGGCAACGCGCTGGGCCGGCGTCCAGCCCGCCGCCTCCCCTGCCTGCCGCAACCGCCGGATGGCGTGGAACAGGAAGGTGCCGGAGCCGCAGGCGGGGTCCAGTACGCGGTTTTCCAGCGGCTTTGGGATCGCCCGCCTCACCAGCTTCGCCGCGAGCCAATCCGGCGTGTAGTATTCGCCGAGGTCGCGCCGCTGTTCCGGGTCCATCAGGCTTTCGTACAGCGCCTTCAGCACGTCGGTCCTGACATCGACCAGGCGGAAGCGGCCTGCCTGGTTGGCAAGCTGGCGCACCAGCTCGTGGCCGCCCGGATCGCGCAGCACCCAGTCGAAAAAGTCGCTCTCGACCGCGCCATGGATGCCGATTTCGGCGAGCGCGGCGCCGGAAAGGATCGCCTCCGCATCTTGGGCCGGGCGCTCCAGGGCGCGCGCGGCGATGGTCTTGGCCAGGATGGTCAGGTAGGTGTGCTGCAGGAAAAGCTGGTCCTCGCCGACCTCTTCGCCATAGACCTCCCGCAGCAGCGAATCCCACAGGTCCCGCTTCAGCTTGACCTCGGGATTGTCGCGCAGCGTCGCCCAAAGCTTCAGAAGCCTGCCTTCCGCCCGGCGATAGGTAAGGCTTTCGCGGCCGAGTTCGCGGGCGATGGTCAGCGGGACGGGGTCCAGATCCTCGCGTTCCGAGACCGCCGGTTCCAGCCAGCCGAGCAGGGCTTCCGGGTTGCGCGGGTCGGCCTTGATCTCGCCCACCTTGACCATTGCGCCATCGCGCAGCTCATAGGCCAGGAAGGTGGCGCCATCGGTCGCAATACCGAGCACCGGACTGCGGCCGCTTTGCCGGGCATGTTCGGCGAGGTAGCCCGGCAGCTTGGCTTCCACGTCGCGCAGCTCGTGCCGCAGGTCCCTCTTGAACTCGAAGACTGTGGCGGCGAACAGTGCATCGGCCCGGCCGCCGATCAAGGGCATGCGGAATTCATGCGTCAGGGCGCCGACCTCGCGGCCCAGCCCATCGACGATGAGGCGGGTGAGGGCAGCGGCGAGTTCGGTATGCCCGGGGCGCTGGGCAAGGTTGGACACGATGCCGGGTAATGTGTCCCGGCGCCAGGATTCGGCCATGGGGTCACGCTGGCGGGAAGCGGGACGTTCCGCAAGCACGAAAGCCGTGCGACTCGGCGGCATTCGGGTATGCTCCCGGCATGCGAACCACAGCCGAACAGGATGATCTCTTCGCCGCCGCAGCCGCTGAGGCGCCCGTGGCGGCGCCGGCGGATTTCATTGCGCGTCAGCGGGCGGAGCTGGATGCGTTGCTCGCCCTGGCCCGCGGCGCGGCACGGCTGCCTTGGCCGGACTACACCCAATCCGCCCTGGCTGAGTTGCGGTTCGACGGCCTGGCGCGGTGGCTGCCACCGGCAGAAGCAGCCGAGAAATCAGCCGCTTTCGCGGCGGAGCTCGATCGTCTGTACGCGGCGGAACCGCAGCCCGCCGCCTGAACCCGAGGTTTCCAAAGGCCTTTCGGCCTTTGGCGGGGTGTCGAGAGGGGCGGCGCCCCTCTCGCGGGGTCCGGGGCAGCGCCCCGGCGCTGCGGGTCGCCCTGATCCATGCGTTTGCCGGGATGGCAGGAGTGGTAGCGTGCCGCCATGCGCTCCGTGTTCCACGACCGCCACGACCGCCTCGCCTATCTGAAGGCTCGCGCCGTGGCGCGCCGGCTGCGCGAGGACCCGTCGCTGGTGGCGGAAGGGCGGGCCTGGCTGGAGCGCTTCGTCGCGCCGGACCCGCACCAGGCCAAGGCGCTGCTGGCCTGGCGGCGCGTGCTGGACCTGCCGGCCGAGGCCATCGCCGACCTGCTGGAGATGGACAGCGCGGAGGCGCAATGGCTGCGCGAGACGCGGCCGGTGTTTTGCGCCTTCTCGCCGGCGGAGATGGTGGCGCTGATCAAGGCGGCGTCTATTCGGCCTCCCCCACCGCCGCCCTCACCCAGCCCATGAACTCCGCATCGCCGTCCGCCACCGGCAGCGCCAGGATGGCCGGCGTTTCGTAGCTGTGCAGGGCGCGGATACGGGCGCGCATGGCCTCGAATTGCGCCGCGGTGGTCTTGGCGATGAAGGCCACTTCCTCGGTTTCGCGCAGCGATCCTTCGTCGCGGTAGATCGCGGTGTGGCCACCGAGGATGTTGACGCAGGCGGCCAGGCGTTCGCGCACCAGGGTGCGGCCGATCTCGGTCGCCTCCTCGCTGTCGCCGGCCGTCACGTAGACCCAAAGCAGACTGTCGGTCATGCAGCAAAACCCGAGGTTTCCGTCGGGTTGGGCGCATGCGCCCAACCGGCCTTTGGTGGGTGGGGTCCGGGGAGGGCATAGCCCTCCCTGGGCTTACGCGCGTTCCAGGATGGACACGTAGTTGGCGACCGCCGCGCCCCCCATGTTGAAGATCCCGCCGAGGTCCGCCTTCGGCAGCTGCATCGCGCCTGCCGTCCCGGTCAGCTGCATCGCCGTCAACACGTGCATCGAGATCCCGGTGGCGCCGATCGGGTGGCCCTTCGACTTCAGCCCGCCGGAGCGGTTGACCGGCAGCCGGCCATCCGCCGCGGTCCAGCCTTCGAGGATGGCGCGCGCGCCCTGCCCTTCCGGCACCAGGCCCATCGCCTCGTATTCGATGAGCTCGGCGATGGTGAAGCAGTCATGCGTTTCGACGAAGGACAGGTCGGTCACGCTGCCGAGCCCGGCCTGGGTGAGCGCGCGCTTCCAGGCTTCCTGCGGGCCTTCGAAGCGGATGACGTCGCGGGCGGCGATCGGCAGCAGGTCGTTGACCTGCACCGCGGCGCGGAAGCGCACGGCCTTCCGCATCGCCTTGGCGGTTTCCATGTCGGTGATGACCAGCGCCGCGGCGCCGTCGGAGACGAGGCTGCAGTCGGTGCGCTTCAGCGGCGGGGCGACGAAGGGGTTCTTCTCGGACTCGGTGCGGCAGAACGCGAAGCCGAGATCCTTGCGCATCTGCGCCCAGGGGTTGTCGACGCCGTTCCGGTGATTCTTGGCGGCGATGGCGGCGAGTGCGTCGGACTGGTCGCCGTGGCGCTGGAAATAGGCCTCGGCGATGCGGCCGAAGACGCCGGCGAAGCCGCCGGCGATGTCCTGCTCGGTCTTGCGGTAGCTGGCGTTCAGCAGGATCTCGCCGACCTGGGGCCCCGGCGTGGCGGTCATCTTCTCGGCGCCCAGCACCAGCGCGAAGCGGCCGCGCTTCGCGCCGAGGAAGTCGAGCGCGCCGTGGATCGCGGCGCTGCCGGTGGCGCAGGCATTCTCGTAGCGGGTGATCGGCTTGAAGCGCAGCTCGGGCAGGCTCTGCAGGATCAGCGAGGCCGGGAAGCCCTGGTTGGTGAAGCCCTCGCCGAAGACGCCGACGAAGCCGGCGTCGATCTCGGCGGGATCGATCCCAGCATCCTCGATCGCGGCGCGGCCGACCTCGGCCAGCAGGCTTTCCAGGTCGGGCAGCGCCGACTTGCCGAAGGGCGTGTGGGCCCAGCCGATGATGCAGGCCTCCGGCGCGGCGAGCGCCCCGGTCGCCATGGTGGCGACGCTGAGGGTGGCGGCGGCGAGTCCGGGCGCGGCGAGCGTCGCCGCCGGGGTGGCCAGGGTGGGGGCGTCCGGGGTCGGGTCGGCCATGGTGGGAGTCCTCCGCAGGTCTTGGGGCGGAAGATAGGCGCCGCCTGCCGCCCCGGCTACCGCCGCCCGCCCCCGCATGGTGGAATGCCATCAAAGGGGAGTGGAACGGATGAGCTGGCAGCCGGAACTGGATGACCTCGCGCGCCGCCAGGCGATGGCGGAGGCGATGGGCGGCCCCGACAAGGTGAAGCGCCAGCATGATGGCGGCCGCCTGACGGTGCGGGAGCGGGTGACCGCGGTGCTCGACCCCGGCAGCTTCCACGAGGTGGGCGCGATCGCCGGCAAGGCGAAGTACGGGCCGGATGGCGCGCTGGCCGAGTTCACCCCCTCCAACTGCGTGATGGGGCGCGGGCTGGTGGAGGGCCGGCCGGTGGTGGTGGTGGGGGACGACTTCACCGTCCGCGGCGGCAGCGCCGACGCCACCATCAAGGAGAAGCCGATCATGGCGGAGCGGATGGCGGCCGACCTCCGCCTGCCGATCATCCGCATCATCGAGGGCTCGGGCGGCGGCGGGTCGGTGAAGACCATCGAGACGACGGGGCGGGCCAACCTGCCGGGCGGCATCGGCGGCCAGGCGATGTACCACCTGACGGGCGACAACATGTCGCGGGTGCCGGTGGTGGGCCTGGGGCTCGGCTCGGTGGCGGGGCTGGGCGCGGCGCGGCTGGCGGCGACGCATTTCTCGGTGATGACGAAGGAGACGAGCGCGATGTTCGTCGCCGGGCCGCCGGTGGTGAATGCGCTGGGGAACAACCTGTCCAAGGCCGAGCTGGGCGGCTGGGAAATCCAGTGCAAGGCGGGCGCGGTGGACCATGCCGTCGAGTCGGAGGAGGAGGCCTTCGCGGCGGCGCGGCGGTTCCTCTCCTACCTGCCCGGCCATGTCTGGGAGCTGCCGAAGCGGCTGCCCTGCGAGGACGACCCGGCGCGCACCGACGAGAGCTGGCTCAGCGTCATCCCGCGCAATATCCGCCAGCCCTACCGGATGCGGCCGATCATCGAAGGGCTGATGGACCGCGGCAGCGTCTTCGAGATGGGGCGGTATTTCGGCCGCTCCGTCATCACCGCGCTGGCGCGGCTGAACGGGCTGCCGGTGGCGGTGCTGGCGGGCGACCCGATGTTCTATGCCGGGTCCTGGACGGCCGATGCCTGCGCCAAGGTGATCCGCTTCGTCGATCTGGCGGAGACCTTCCACCTGCCGGTGGTCTACCTGATGGACTGCCCGGGCTTCATGATCGGCCTGGAGGCCGAGCGCTGCGCCACCATCCGCCACGGTGCGCGGGCGATGGCGGCGATGAGTCAGACCAGCGTGCCCTGGTGCACCATCATCGTCCGC
>JBMOJU010000325.1:0-5832 GCA_049315625.1 Paracraurococcus sp. | reverse complement strand
AGAAGATGCTCCCCACCCCGAACATCCCGCTGGGCAACATCCCGGAATGCCAGAAATACCTGGATGAGGGCTCGCACCGCCGGCTCTACACCTTCAGCCCGGCCGACTACCAGGACATCGCCGGCATCTGGGGCGGCGGCGAGATGGCGCTGCCGGGCGACCCGCCGGGCGAGCTGCAGGTGTTGAACGGCATGCCGGAGGGCGGCAAGATCCACGACCTGGTCGGCCAGCCGAACGTCTTCACGCCGGACTACGCGCCGGAGGAGATGTTCGAGATCGCGGCCAAGTTGACGAAGAAGATGTGATGCGGCGGGCGGGCGGCGTCGCTTCCCGCCGCTCAGCCGAGGCGCCGGCGCACGCCGTCCGCCACCAGCGTGCAGCCGGTGACCGCCAGCAGGATGGCAAGCCCTGGCCAGACTGCGGTCAGCGGCGCCGAGAACACCATCTCCTGCGCATTCGACAGCATGTTGCCCCAGGACGGCGCCGGCGGCTGGATGCCCAAGCCCAGGAAGGACAGCGTGCTCTCGGCCAGGATGGCGCCGGCGACCGAGAGCGCTGTGGCGACGGCGATCGGCCCGGCGATGTTCGGCAGCACGTGGCGCAGCAGCACGCGGGTCTCGGACGCGCCGGCGACCCGCGCAGCGGCGACATAGTCCAGCGAGAGCTGCGTCAGCGCCGCCGCCCGCGCCAGCCGCGCCACGGCGACCCAGCCGAACACGATCAGGATGGTGGCGATGCGGATGATGTCCGACAGCGCCTCCCCCCGCGGCAGGCCGAAGCGGCCGGTGTCGACCGCGGCCAGCACGACCAGCAGCGGCAGGGCAGGCAAGGCGAGCAACCCATCGGCCAGCCGCATCAGCACCGCCTCCGTCCAGCCGCCGGCCCAGGCGGCAAGCAGGCCGATCGCGGTGCCGAGCCCGGTCGCGCCAAGCGCCACGCCGAAGGCGACGGCCAGCGACACCCGTGCGCCGTAAAGCAGCCGCAGCAGCATGTCCCGGCCGAGATCGTCGGTGCCGAGCGGATGCGCCGCCGAGGGCGGGGCGAAACGGTCGAACAGGTCCGGCGTGAAGGGGTCGTGCCCCAGCCAGGACTGCACCACGGGCGCCGCGACGGCGCCGAGCAGCAGCGCACCGAGCAGCGCGAGGCCGAGCCGGAGCCGCATCAGCGCGCCAGCCGCGGGTCGATCAGCCGCTGTGCCACATCGGCGGCCAGGGTCGCCAGCATCGTCACCAGCGCCGCCAGCAGCAGGGCCAGCAAGGCCAGGTTGTAGTCGTTGCCCATGATGCTGTCGTAGATCAGCTTGCCCATGCCGGGCCGGGCGAAGATCGTCTCCGTCACCAACGCACCGGACACCAGCCCGCCGGCGTCCAGCGCCAGCACCGTGACCACCGGAATGGCCGCGTTGGGGAAGGCGTGGCGCCAGAGGATCGCCTGCTCCGACAGCCCCTTCATCCGTGCGGTGCGGATGTAGTCGGCGCCGAGCTCCGCCTGCATGGCCGCCATCGCATGCCGCGCATAGGCGGCGAGGTTGACGATGCCGAGCGTCGCCACCGGCAGCACCAGGAAGCGCGCCGCCTCCGCCAGGCCGGAGCCCTCGGCCGTGCCGCCGGCCGGCAGCCAGCCGAGTTCCACCGCGAACAGGATCACCAGCAGGATGCCGAGCCAGAAGGTCGGCGTGGATTGCGCGAGGATGGCGACGCCATCGACCAGCGGCGCCGCCCCGCGCCGCGCCGCGCCCCAGGCGCCGAGCAGGATGCCCACCCCGGCCGCCAGCAGCAGCGCCCAGCCGAGCAGGACCAGGGTCGATCCCAGCGCCGGCCAGAGCACTTGTGCCGCCGGCACCGCGAACAGCCGGGAATGGCCGAATTCGCCGTGCAGCACGGCGCCGGCCCAGGCCAGGTAGCGGGCGTGAAGCGGCTGGTCGAGCCCGTGCAGCGCCCTGAGCCGCGCCGCATCAAGCGCGGTGAGCTGCGGATCGGACATCAGCGCGAGATCGACCGGGTCGCCCGGCATCAGCCCCATGGCGAGCCAGGTGGCGGCGGAGACGAGCACCAGGGTGATCGCGATCTGGACGAGGCGGCCGAGGATGAGACGGAGCATCGCGGGCAGGGTAGCGCGGAACGGCTTCCAGGCCGAAGCGCGGAGGCGGTAGTGTCGCGCCAAGGAACACGTCCAGGAAGGAGGCGCCCGATGCCGGCCCCCACCACGCTGCAGGTCAATGGCCGCCAGGCAACCGTGACGGCCGAGCCGGATACGCCGCTGCTGTACATCCTGCGCAATGACCTCGCGCTCAACGGCGCCAAATTCGGCTGCGGCCTCGGTCAGTGCGGCGCCTGCACGGTGCTGGTGGATGGCCAGCCGGTGCGGTCCTGCGTGACGGAATTGGCGGCGGTCGCCGGGCGCGCGGTGACGACGCTGGAAGGCCTCGGCACGCCGGACCGGCTGCACAAGCTGCAACGCGCCTTCATCGCCGAGCAGGCGGCGCAATGCGGCTACTGCATCAACGGGATGATCATGGAGGCGAAGGCGCTGCTGGACCGCAACGCCGAGCCGACCGATCCGGAGATCCGCGCGGCGCTGGCCGACCATCTCTGCCGTTGCGGCACGCATAACCGCATCGTCGCCGCCGTGCAGCGTGCCGTGAAGGAGGGCTGAGGGATGTCCACCACCCTGACCCGCCGCGGCCTTGGCGCCGCGGCAGCCGGCCTGACGCTGCTGTTCAGCCTGTCGCCCGCCACGGCGCAGAAGGCGCTCCCGGGCAGCCTGCAGACCAACCGCCGGCTGGATGCCTGGCTGCGGATCAACGCGGACGGCACCGTTACCGTCTTCACCGGCAAGGTGGAGATCGGCCAGGGTGCGGTGACCGCGCTGATGCAATTCGCCGCGGAGGAGCTGGATGTCGCGCCATCGCGCATCCGCATGGTTTCGGGCGACACGGCGCTGACGCCGGATGAGGGCTTCACCGCCGGCAGCCAATCGATGGAGAACGGCGGCGCCGCGCTGCGTTACGCGGCGGCGGAGGCGCGGGCGATCCTGCTCGACCTCGCCGCCGCCAGGCTCGGCGTGCCGGCGGCGTCGCTGACGGTCGCCGACGGGACGATCGCGGCGCCGGGCGGCGCCACCACGACCTACTGGGCGGTGGCGCAGGCGAACAGCCTGCAGCGGGAGGCGACGGCGAGCGTCGCGCCCAAGCCGGCCGCGCAGCACCGGATCGTGGGCAGCAGCGTCCCGCGGCTGGATATCCCGGCCAAGGTGACCGGCGGTGCCGTCTACGTGCAGGACATGCGCCTGCCGGGGATGCTGTTCGGCCGCATCGCCCGGCCGCCGAGCTACCAGGCGAAGCTGGTTTCCGCCGATCTCGACCCGATCCGCGCCATGCCGGGCGTGGTCGCGGTGGATCGCGACGGCCGGTTCCTGGGCGTGGTGGCGGAGCGCGAGGAGCAGGCGGTGAAGGCGCGGCTGGCGCTGAAGGCGGCGGCGCGATGGGAGGTGCCGGCGGCGCTGCCCGATCCGACGCAGTTGCACGCGACGTTGCGGGCGATGCGCACCGACGACACGGTATCCTCCGAGAAGAAGGGCGATGCGCCGGCGGCGGTGCGGCGGCTGAGCGCGACCTACAGCAAGCGCTACATCGCGCATGCCTCGATCGGGCCGTCGGCCGCGGTCGCGCTGTACGCCGCGGATGGCGGCAGCGTGCAGGTCTGGTCGCACACCCAGGGCGTGTTCCCGCTGAAGCGCGACCTCGTGCGGGTGCTGAAGCTGCCGGAGGCGGCGGTGGTGGTGAGCCACGCGCAGAATGCCGGCTGCTACGGCCACAACGGCGCCGACGACGCGGCGCTGGACGCGGCGCTGCTGGCCCGCGCCGTGCCGGGCAAACCCGTGCAGCTGCAATGGATGCGCGACGACGAGTTCCAGTGGGAACCCTACAACCCGGCGATGGAGATGGCGCTGTCGGCGGGCCTCTCGGCCGAGGGCCGCATCGTCGACTGGACGCATGAGGTCTGGAGCAACCACCACAACAACCGGCCGCTGAACCCGAAGGAGGGCTCCAACCAGCTGGCGAGCTGGCACCTGGCCGAGCCGCACCCGATGGTCTATCCGCGCGGCATCCCGCAGCCGAACGGTGCCGGCGACCGCAACGCGGTGCCGCTGTACGACTTCCCCAACCAGCGGGTGGTGCATCATCTGATCCCGGATATGCCCGTTCGCACCTCCGCGCTGCGGACGCTGGGCGCCTATGGCAACGTCTTCGCGCTGGAATCCTTCATGGACGAGCTGGCGGCGGTGGCCGGCATCGATCCGGTGGAGTTCCGCCTGCGGCACCTGAAGGATGCGCGGGCGAGGGCGGTGATCGAGGCTGCGGCGAAGCTCGCAGGCGAGGACAAGGGCGAGCTGCCGCGCGGCATCGGCTTCGCCCGCTACAAGAACCTGTCGGCCTATGTCTGCTGCGTCGCCGAGGTGGCGGTGGATGCGGCGACCGGCGCGGTGCGGGTGCCGCGGGTGTGGTCGGCGGTGGATGCCGGCCAGGTCATCACGCCCGACGGGCTGCTGAACCAGATCGAGGGCGGCATCATCCAGGCGGTGAGCTGGACAGTGAAGGAGGATGTACGCTTCGACCGGCAGGGCATCACGACGAAGGACTGGGGCGACTACCCGATCCTGGGCTTCGCGGAGGTGCCGAAGCTGCGCACCGCGGTGCTGAACCGGCCGGACCTGCCGCCGCTGGGCGCGGGGGAGGCGAGCCAGGGGCCGGCCTGCGCGGCGGTGGCGAATGCGCTGGCGCGGGCACTGGGCAAGCGCGTGCGGGCGCTGCCCTATACGGCGGAACGCGTGAAGGCGGCGATGGCGTAGCGCGGGGCGGGGAGGCACCCCGACCCTTCCGCCTGCGGCGGATCCCGCCCTCCCCCGCCTTGCGGGGGAGGGCCGGGGTGGGGGGCTACCCGTGCGCCGGCTTCCGCAGCACCGCATCCGCCAGCAGCGCCACCACGCCGCAGACGATACCGGCATCGGCGACATTGAATACGTACCAGTCCCAACCCCAGGCATGCGCGCGGATGAAATCCACCACCGCACCGAAGCGCAGCCTATCGATCACATTGCCGACCGCGCCACCGATGACGGCACCGAGCGAGATGGCCACGAGCCGGGTTTCCGCCCGCGCCAGCCAGCGCAGCAGGAAGCCGGCGATGGCGGCGGAGAGCAGGGCGAGGATCACATGGTTCAGCGGCCCGTCGCCCGAGAGCATCCCGAAGGTGACGCCGCGGTTCCACACCATGGTCAGGTCGAGCCCGAAGGGCCCGGCCTCGACCACCGTGACATTGCGCAACTCCGGCAGGCGGAGACCTTCGAGGATCCACCATTTGCTCGCCTGGTCGGCGAGCAGCAGCAGCAACGCCACGGCCAGGCCGAGGCGGAGGCCGGCGGCCCTGGTCACTGGCGCTCCACCACCGTCTCGCAGCGGCGGCAGAGGGTGGGGTGGGCGGCGGAAAGGCCGACTTCCGGGAGAACGCGCCAGCAGCGGTCGCACTTGATGCCGGGGGCGGGATGGAAAGCAGCTTTCGGACCGGTCGCCTCCGCGTCACTGAGCGGCACCTCTGCCCGCGTCTCCAGCAACATGAAGTCGGAGACGATGCAAACCTCAGCCCATTGATCTGGGGTCAGCAGGCGTTGATCATCGCCAGGTGCGAAAAGAGTTGGCTTGGCCTGGAGGCTTGATCCGATTCGACCTGCCGCGCGCGCCTTTTCCAATTCCGCTGTGATCAGCGCACGCAGCTCCCGCACACGCACCCACTTCTCCGCCAGCGCCGCGTCGCGCCATCCCTCCGGCACGAA
>JBMOJU010000324.1:0-5835 GCA_049315625.1 Paracraurococcus sp. | reverse complement strand
CGCGAAGCTGGTGGTGCCGCCGCCCATGTCGATGACGGTGGCGCCGAGCTGCTTCTCGTCCTCCACCAGCGTCGCCAGGCCGGCGGCGAAGGGGGCGGAGACCAGCTCCTCGACCTCCAGGTCGCAGCGCAGCAGGCAGGCGCCGAGGTTGCGCAGCGAGGCCTGCGCCGCATCGACAAGGTGCAGCCGCGCGGTCAGTGTGTCGCAGATCATCCCGCGCGGGTCGTTGGCGCCCGGCGTCGCATCCACCGCGAACCCCAGCGGGAAGGCATGCACCGTCTCCCGCCCATCCTCGGCGCCGCGGCGGCGGCCCTCGCTCAGGATGGCGCGCAGGTCCGCCTCGGTCACCGCGCGGCCGCCGATCTGCCACTGGATGTTGTGGTGGCGCGATTCCGGCTGGCCGCCCGACAGGTTCACAACGACGCTGCGCAGCCGCGTATCCGCCATCTCCTCGGCCTGGCCGACCGCGGCGCGGATCGCGCCCTCGGCTTCCTCCAGGTCGATGATGCTGCCGCCCTTGACGCCGCGCGCGCGCTGCCAGCCGAAGCCGAGCGCGCGGGCTTCGCCGTCATTCTCGATGCGGGCGATGATGCAGACGATCTTGGTGGTGCCGATATCGAGCACGGCGAAGACGCCTGGCTTGGCGCCGCGGCGGCGGCGGGTCGGCGCCGGCGGGTCGATGGCGGGCGGCAGGCGGGACAGCTGGTTCATCCGCGGCCGCTCCTCGGCTTCTGCTGGTCGGCCGCGGGGGCCGTGGGGGGCGCCGGCGGCAGGCGCAGCACCAGCTTGTCCGGCAGCCGCAGGTCGATCGCCACCAGCGGCCGGTCCATCAGCCCCTGCTTCGCCTGCAGCTCCGCCAGCCGGGTGATCGCCGCGGCTTCCTGGCCTTCCGGCAGCAGCACGTCGGTGCCGTTGCGCAGGCGCAGGTTCCAGCGGCGCTCGGAGACGCGGACCAGCGCATGCACCCGCTCCTGCACCTCGGTCGCGCCGCGCAGCGCATCGACCATCGGCGCCGCGGCGCGGTCGGCGCCGAGGCCGACGATCAGCGGCAGGCGGCCGAAGGCTCCGACATTCTCGGTCGCCACCACCCGGCCCTCGCGGTCGATGACGGAGAATTTGCCCTCGCGTTGCCAGATGGCGAAGGGCTGGCGCTCCTCCAGCCGCACCTTGATGGTGCCGGGCAGCAGGCGTTCGACATGGGCCTGCCCCACCCAGGCGATCAGTTGCAGCCGCTCGCGCGCCTCATGCGGATCGAAGCCGAGGATGGGGTCGCCGCGGCGGACGCCGAGCGCTTCCCGCACCAGCTCGGGCGGCGTGTTGTGCATGCCCTCGACCAGCACGTCCTGCACCTGCAGCCCGCCGCCGGCGGCGATCTCCGCCGCGCTGTCCCACACCGCGGCGAGCCGGCCATAAGGATCGGCGGCCATGACGGCCAGCGCCGTCGCGGCCAGCGCGCCGGCCGCCAGCAGGCCGAGCCCGGCCGGCCGCAGCAGCCCACGGCGGCGGCGCAGCCAGAGCCGCAGGAAGGATGGCCGGCTCGGCGCGCTGCTCAGCGATGCGCGGGTGCGGGCCGGATTACGCGCCATGGCGGGCCTGCCCGATCATCCAGGCACACAGCGCGGGGAAGGGGATGCCGACATGCGCTGCCTGCTCCGGCAGCAGCGAGGTCGGCGTCAGCCCGGGCTGGGTGTTCACCTCCAGCAGGAACAGCCGCCCCGGCTCGCCCGCGGTGTCGTCGTAGCGGAAATCCGCCCGCGTCGCGCCGCGGCAGCCGAGCGCGCGATGCGCCGCGACGGCGATCTCCATCGCCCGCGCGCCGATGCCGGGATCGATCGCGGCGGGCAGCACATGGCGCGAGCCGCCGGCGGCGTATTTCGAGTCGTAGTCGTAGAAGGTGCCGGCATCGGCGAGGATGTCGGTCACCGCCAGCGCGCGGTCGTCCAGCACGCCGACGGTCAGCTCGCGGCCGGGGATGTACTCCTCGACCAGCGCCTCCGGCCCGAAGCGCCAGGCGCGGGCGATCTCGGTGCGGCGGTTGTCGCCCGCCCGCAGGATGTGCACGCCGACGGAAGATCCCTCGTTCACCGGCTTGACCACGAAGGGCCGCGGCAGCGGATCGGCCGCCGCCAATTCCTCGACAGCGACCATCCGGCCCGGGATCACCGGCAGGCCGGCGGCCTTGAAGACGGTTTTTGCCGCCTGCTTGTCCATCGCCAGCGCCGAGGCGCGCAGGCCGGAATGGGTGTAGGGCAGGCCCATCCAGTCCAGCACGCCCTGGATGCAGCCATCCTCGCCGTAGCGGCCGTGCAGCGCGTTGAACACCGCGTCGGGCTGCGCCGCTGAGAGCGCGGCGATGACGGCGGCGAGGTCGGCGCCAACCTCGATCGGCGTCACCTCGAAGCCTGCCTCGCGCAGCGCGGCGATGCATTGCGCGCCGGAGGCGAGGCTGACCTCGCGCTCCGCCGAGATGCCGCCATGGAGGACCGCGACGCGGGTCATGCCTTCGCTCCGATGACCGGAGGGCCGGATGGCCCGGAGGTCTCGATCGGCGCGACGGAGGATGTCACCCCGATGCGCTTGATTTCCCACGCCAGCGCGATGGCGCTGTGGGCCAGCACGCGGGCGCGGACGTCCTCGCCCAGCGCCTCCAGCTCGGCCGCGGTGGCGCCGCCGGTGTTGAGCAGGAAGTTGCAGTGCTTCTCGCTGACCTGCGCGCCGCCGAGCACCAGGCCGCGGCAGCCGGCGGCGTCGATCAGCGCCCAGGCCTTGTGGCCGGGCGGGTTCTTGAAGGTGGAGCCACCGGTGCGGGCGCGCACCGGCTGCGTCGCCTCCCGCGCCGCCTTGATCTCGGCCATGCGCGCGGCGATCGCCGCGGCGTCGCCGGGCCGCGCATGGAAGCGGGCGCGGAGGACGATGGCGCGCGGCGGCAGCATGGCGTGGCGATAGGCGAAGGCAAAGTCGGAAGCCGCCAGGCGCCGCACGCCATCGGCGGTGGCGATCTCGGCCCAGTCCAGCACGTCCTTCACCTCGGCCCCGTAGGCGCCGGCATTCATCGCCACCGCGCCGCCGATGCTGCCGGGAATGCCGGAGAGGAATTCGAGCCCGGCCAGCCCCGCCGCCGCGGCATGCTGCGCGACCGTCACGTCGAGCGCGGCGGCGCCGGCGACGATACCGTCGGCCTCCGCCCGCACCGCGCCGAAGGCGCCACCCAGCCGCAGCACCACGCCCGGCAGCCCGCCATCGCGGATGATCAGGTTGGAGGCGGCGCCGAGCACGGTCAGCGGCGTCGCCGCCGGCAGCCCGGCCAGCAGCGCCACGAGGTCCGCATCATCCGCCGGCCGCACGAGCCATTCGGCCGGGCCGCCGACGCGGAACCAGGTGAAGGGCGCCAGCGGCGCGCCGGCCTGGACCCGGCCGCGGATGGCGGGGATTGCGTGGTCCATCGCGCGCGCGCTCATGCCCGCCTCATCGGCGTGACGCGGCCGCCCGGCTGCAGCGCGGTCAGCTGCTCGGGCAGCGCATGCGCCCAATTGGTGATGCTGCCGGCGCCGAGGCAGACGACGAAGTCGCCCGGCTTGGCGATGGCGTTCACCATCTCGGCCAGCGAATCGGGGCCGGGCAGCGGCACCACACTGCGATGGCCGCGCGCCCGCAGGCCCTCGACCAGCCCGTCCTTGTCGATGCCCTCGATCGGCGCCTCACCCGCCGCGTAGACGTCCGCCACGATGACCGTGCCGGCATCGTTCATGCACGTACAAAAATCCTCGAACAGTGTGGCGAGGCGCGAATAGCGGTGCGGCTGCACCACCGCGATCACGTCGCGGGCGCCGGCCTGGCGCGCCGCCTTCAGCACGGCGGCGATCTCGACCGGGTGGTGACCGTAATCGTCGATCACGGTGATGCCGCCGGCCTCCCCCACATGGGTGAAGCGGCGCTTGACGCCCTTGAAGCCGGCCAGCGCGCTGCGGATGGTCTCCTCGTCGATCTCCATCTCGACGCCGACGGCGATGGCGGCCAGCGCGTTCTGCACGTTGTGCTGGCCGAGCATCGGCAGCCGCATCGGCTTCATCGTCCGGGTCCGGCCGGTGGTGCGGTCCTGCACGCACACGGTGAAGGTCGCGCCCTTGCGGTCCGTCATCATTTTCTCCGCCCGCACATCGGCCTGCGGCGAGAAGCCGTAGGTGACGATACGGCGGTCGAGCTTCGGGATCATCGCCTGGACCTCCGGATGGTCGAGGCAGAGGACGGCGAAGCCATAGAACGGGATATTGCCGACGAACTGGGCGTAGCCCTCCTTCATCGCCTCGGCGGTGCCCCAATGGTCCAGGTGCTCGGGGTCCATGTTGGTGACCACCGCCACCACGCTCGGCAGGCGGAGGAAGCTGCCATCGCTCTCGTCGGCCTCCACCACCATCCACTCGCCGGCGCCGAGCCGCGTGTTGGTGCCATAGGCGTTGATGATGCCGCCGTTGATCACGGTGGGATCGATCTTCGCCGCTTCCAGCACGCAGGCGATCAGGCTGGTGGTGGTGGTCTTGCCATGCGTGCCGCCGACCGCGATGGCCCATTTCAGCCGCATCAGCTCGGCCAGCATCTCGGCCCGGCGCACCACGGGGATCAGCCGGGCGCGCGCCGCCTGGACCTCCGGATTGTCCCGCTTCACCGCGGTGGAGACGACGACGACCTGCGCCGCGCCCAGATTCTCGGCGTCATGGCCCACCGTCACGGCGATGCCGGCGGCGCGCAGGCGGGCGACATTGTAGCCCTCCGCGATGTCGCTGCCCTGCACCTGGTAGCCGAGGTTGTGCAGCACCTCGGCGATGCCCGACATGCCGATGCCGCCGATGCCGACGAAATGGATGGGGCCGATGGTCAGGGGCAGCGCGCGCATCAGGGGGAATCCTGCCGGGCTTTCGCCCGCACGAGGGAAAGGATGAGATCGGCGAGGCGGCGCGCCGCATCCGGCTGGGCCAGCTTCGCCGCCGAGGCGGCGGCGCGGGCCAGGCCGCTGGCATCGCCGAGCAACGCGGCAAGCTGCGCCGCGAGCGTATCGGAGGTCAGGGTCGCCTGGCGCATGACGATGGCAGCGCCGGCTTCCGCCAGCGCGCGCGCATTGGCCTGCTGGTGGTCGTCGATCGCCTGCGGCAGCGGCACCAGGATGCCTGGGCGGCCGGCGCAGGCCAGCTCCGCCACCGTCCCGGCCCCGGCCCGTGCCACCACCAGATGCGCCGTCGCCAGCCGGCCGGCGACGTCGGGGAAGAAGGCGGACAGCTCGGCCGGGACGCCGGCGGCGTCATAGGCAGCGCGGACGCGGGCCAGATCCTCCGGCCGGCATTGCTGCGCCACCACCAGGCGCTGGCGCAGCGCATCCGGCAGGGCGGCGACGGCACCCGGGACGATGTCGGCGAAGATGCGTGCGCCGAGCGAGCCGCCCAGCACCAGCAGGCGCAGCGCGCCGTCGGTCCCCGGGTAGCCGCCGCCGACGAGCGCGGCGAGGGCCGGCCGCACCGGATTGCCCACCACCGCGACGCGCGCCGAGCCCGGCACCGCGGCGGTCGCCTGGTGTGACAAGGCGAGCAGGTCGGCGCGCCGGGCCAGCAGACGGTTGGCGCGGCCGAGCACGGCGTTCTGTTCGTGCAGCACGGTCACCGGGCGGCGCTCGCCCAGCATGGTCAGCGCGGCGATCAGCGGCGGCACGCTGGGGTAGCCGCCGAAGCCGACCACCGCCGCGGCGTCCAGGTCGCGCAGCCGCCGCCGGGCCTGCCAGGTGCCGGCCGCCAGCGCCAGCGCGCCACGGGCCGCCGGCAGCACGCCGCGGCCCGACAGGCCGGCGCC
>JBMOJU010000323.1:0-5837 GCA_049315625.1 Paracraurococcus sp. | reverse complement strand
CAACCCAAGAACCCAAGAACCCAAGCCTGTCGACCATTCTTGGACAGGCTCCTAGCGGCCCAGGCTGGCGCGGTGGCGGCCGGCGAGCTCCGCGTAGTGGGGGGCGGTGCGGCCGAAGCGGGCGCGCTCCTCCTCGCCGAGGATGCGCACGAGCTTGGCCGGGTTGCCGACCCAGAACTCGAACTTCCCCATCCGCTTGCGCGGCGGCAGCACGCTGCCGGCGGCCAGCAGCGAGCCTTCCTCCATCACCGCGCCGTCCAGCACGGTCGCGCCCATGCCGACGAAGGCGAAATCCTCCAGCGTGCAGGCATGGATGATGGCGGCGTGGCCGACCGTGACGTGGTCGCCGATGATCGTCGCCTCGGCGGCCCGGTTCACATGGATGATGGTGCCGTCCTGGATATTGGTCCCGGCGCCGATACGGATGAAGTTGGTGTCGCCGCGCAGCACGCAGTGATACCAGACATTGCTGCCGGCCCCGATCGTCACGTCGCCGATGACGGCCGCGGTCGGCGCGATCCAGGCGGTGGGGTCCACCGCCGGGAGCTTGCCCTCGAACGGGTAGAGCGGCGGTGCCACCGCGGCTATTCCGCCGCCAGCGGCAGCCGCGTCTCGACCGCGATGCCGAGCATGAGGCCAAGATTCTGCACCGCCGCACCCGACGCCCCCTTGCCGAGGTTGTCGAAGCGCGCCGTCAGCACCGCCTGGCCGCGCGCCGCGTTGCCGTGCACCCGCAGCTCCAGCAGGTTGCTGTTGTTCAGCGCCTGCGGCTCCAGCTTGGGCTCGGCCGGGACGACGCGGACGAATTCGCTGCCGGCGTAGCGCGCCGCCAGCACCGCCTCGATCTCCGCCGGGGCCGGGCTGCCGCGCAGCAGGTCCAGGTGCAGCGGGATGCTGTCGATCATGCCCTGGCGGTAGTCGCCGACGCTGGGCACGAAGATCGGCCGCCGCGTCAGGCCGCTGTAGAGCTGCAGCTCGGCCACGTGCTTATGCTCGAGGCCGAGGCCATAGAGCTCGAAATCCGGCGCGGTGCGGGCCTCGTACTCGGCGATCATCGCGTTGCCGCCGCCGGAATAGCCGGAGACGGCATTGACGGTGATGGGATAGTCGGCCGGCAGCAGCCCGGCATCGACCAGCGGCCGCAGCAGCAGGATCGCGCCCGTCGGGTAGCAGCCGGGGTTGGAGACGCACATCGCCGCGGCGATCTTCGCCGGCTGGTCGGGCGACAGCTCCGGCAGGCCATAGGCCCAGTCGGGGTCCACCCGGTAGGCGGTGCTGGCATCCAGCACCTTCGGCGCATCGGTGCCCAGCGAGGCGGCCAGCGCCGCGCTCTCCTTCGCCGCGGCGTCGGGCAGGCAGAGCACGACGACGTCGACCGAGGCCATCATCGCGCGGCGCGCCGCGGGGTCCTTGCGGCGCTCGGGGTCGATGGATCGCACCGCGACATGCGGCAGCTGGACCAGCCGCTCGCGGATCTGCAGGCCGGTGGTGCCGGCCTCGCCATCGATGAAGACCGTCGGGATGCTGCCCTTCGCCATGTCGCGCACTCCTCACGCCCCGGCATAGGGGACAAAACCGGCCGCGGATGCAAGCGCCGCCGCGGCCCGGCGATGCAGGGCTGCCATGCAACGACCGGCGCGGCCGGCGGTGCGCGCTTGTATTGTGGCGGATTTGTTGCGACGCTGGCGCCAACGAGAACAAGAGGGGACGCCCGATGCCCGTCTATCTGAACGAATTGGAGATCGGCACCGCCACCGATCTCATCGGCTTTCCGCACGTCCTGCTCTGCATGGGCGTCGTGGCGATGACCGGCAATGCCCTCTACGGCCTGCATGTCGACGTCACCACGCCGGCCACCCGGGATGGCGCCTACCGCGCCCTGCACGGCTTCATGCAGGCCCGCCAGGCCGGCCCGATCGTCGCGCTCTACGGGTCCTGCAACCACACGAAGCGGTATCCGGATGCGGTCAACCGCGTCGCCGCCTGGCAGGCGGAGATGACGGTCCTCGCCGGGATCCTCGGCAACTGGCACGGCCCGGCGCGCGGCTTCAGCACCGCCTTCATCGAGCCGCGCGACGGCACCTATATCGAATACCGGCCGGATTTCGCCAATGGCGCCTGCCAGATCCACTACAAGCGGCATGAGAAGATGCAGGCCCCCGACCGCGTCCAGCATTCCCCGACCAGCGGCTTCAACCCAGACATCACCAAGTACCATCCCGGCCGGGACGCCCTGGTTCCGGTGTACCTGGAGGTCGTCTCGGCCGACGTGAAGCCGACCTGGTCGAACAAGGGCCAGTTGCACGAGCTGGACTATGCCAACCGGCTGCTCGAATTCGCCGTCTGACGGCGGACATGAAAAAGGCCCCGGCATCGCTGCCGGGGCCTTTCTCGGGGTGCAGGCTCAGCGCTTGCTGAACTGGAAGGACCGGCGGGCCTTGGCCTTGCCGTACTTCTTGCGCTCGACCACGCGCGGGTCGCGGGTCAGGAACCCGGCCTTCTTCAGGATCGGCCGCAGCTCCGGCTCGTAATTCGTCAGGGCGCGGCTGATGCCGTGCCGCACCGCGCCGGCCTGGCCGGAGAGCCCACCGCCGGTGACGGTGGCGATGATGTCGAACTGCTGGTAGCGGTCGGCCACCAGGAAGGGCTGCGAGAGGAGCATCCGCAGCACCGGCCGGGCGAAGTAGGTCAGCACCGGCTTGCCGTTGATCTCCATGTTGCCCTTGCCGGGCTTCACCCAGACGCGGGCGACCGCGTTCTTGCGGCGGCCGGTCGCGTAGGAACGGCCCCACTGGTCGCGCTTCGGGGCGCGCGGCGCGGCGGCCGTGTCGCCGGCGGCAGGCGTGCCCTGCACCAGCGTCTTCAGGTCGGCGAGCGTGCCGGTGATCTGCTCGCTCATGCTCAGGCCACCTTGTTCTTGCGGTTCATGCCGGCGATGTCGAGCACGGCGGGCTGCGAGCCGGCATGCGGATGCTCAGGGCCGGCATAGACATGCAGGTTCTTCATCTGGGCGCGGCCGAGCGGCCCGCGGGTGATCATCCGCTCCACCGCCTTTTCGACCACGCGCTCGGGGTGCTTGCCCTCGAGCCGCTCGCGCACCGTGCGCTCCTTGATGCCGCCGGCGTAGCCGGTGTGCCAGTAGAAGATCGACTGCTCGGCCTTGTTGCCGGTGACCTTCACCTTCTTGGCGTTGACCACGATGATGTGGTCGCCGCAATCGACATGCGGGGTGAACTGGGGCTTGTGCTTGCCGCGCAGGCGCATGGCGACGATCGTGGCGAGGCGGCCGAGCACGAGGCCCTCCGCATCCACCACGAACCAGCCCTTCTGCACCTCCGCCGGCTTCAGCGAGCGGGTCTGCGTCTCTAGCAGGGACATCGTCTCGATCGGTCCGGATGGGAATGAGGCGCGGCTTATGGCGGCGGATCGGCGGCAGGTCAAGGGAAAAGGCGTGTTTTCCGAAGGCGGTATCATGATACCGCAGCGTTGCAGGATCCCCGCGGCTGGGCTGGCCGCGCGCCGTCGGGCTTGTATCATGCCGCCCTGGCCCGACGCCGGGGCCCCGAGGAGGACACGCATGACCGACGATCCGAAGGGCCTCGCCCGCAACGTGGCCAATTACGGCGACCGCGAATTCTCGCTGTATCTCCGGCGCACCTTCGCCGCCTCCATGGGCTATTCGCGGAAGGCGCTGGAGAAGCCGGTGGTCGGCATCGCCGACACCGCAAGCGACTACAACAACTGCCACCGCAGCGTGCCCGAGCTGATCGAGGCGGTGAAGCGCGGCGTGCTCGGCGCCGGCGCGCTGCCCCTTGCCTTCCCCACCGTCAGCCTCTGCGAGCCCTCCCTCACCCCGACCTCCATGCACTACCGCAACCTCATGGCGCTCGACACCGAGGCAATGCTGACCGCGCAGCCGATGGATGCGGCGGTGCTGGTCGGCGGCTGCGACAAGACGGTGCCTGCACAGTTGATGGCGGCGGCGAGCTCCGACGTGCCGAGCGTGATGCTGGTCACCGGCCCGATGCTGGCCCAGCGCTTCGAGGGCGAGCGGCTGGCCGCCTGCACCGATTGCCGCCGCTACTGGGCGCAGTACCGCGCCGGCACCGTCTCGGCCGAGCGCATCGGCCAGATCGAGGGCAAGCTGGCGACGACATCCGGCACCTGCGGCGTCATGGGCACGGCCTCCACCATGGCCTGCCTCGCCGCCGCGCTCGGCTTCATGCCGCTGATGGCGGCCAGCGCGCCGGCGGTGCACTCGGATCGGCTGCGCATGGCGGAGGAGGCCGGGGAGCTGGCGGTCCGCCTCATCACCCACCCCATCCGCCCCTCCCAGCTCATCACCGAGAAGTCGGTCGAGAATGCGCTCCGCGTGCTGCTGGCGCTGGGTGGTTCGACCAATGCGCTGATCCACCTGACCGCCATCGCCGGCCGGGTCGGGGTGAAGATCGACCTCAAGCGACTCGACGCGCTCAGCGAGGAGACGCCGGTGCTGGTCGACCTGAAGCCGACCGGCGAGGGCTACATGGAGGATTTCCACGCCGCCGGCGGCATGGTGGCCCTGCTGCGGGAACTGCGCGACCTGCTGCACCTCGACACCATCGACCTCTATGGCAAGACCCTGGCCGAGCAGATCGATGCCGGCACGCCCTGGGTCGACCGTGCCATCATCCGCGCCCGCGCCACGCCGGTCTCCCCGGTCGGTGGCCTGGTGTCGCTGTTCGGCAGCCTGGCGCCGGATGGGGCCATCCTGAAGCGCAGCGCCGCCAC
Source organism: Paracraurococcus sp. (assembly GCA_049315625.1). GTDB lineage: Bacteria > Pseudomonadota > Alphaproteobacteria > Acetobacterales > Acetobacteraceae > Paracraurococcus. Next base: position 1,067 of record JBMOJU010000323.1, on the reverse strand, counting down.
CCCGGCGCTGTTCGAGACGGAGGCGCGCTGCGTGGTGTTCGATGGCCTCGCCGACCTGGCGGAGCGGGTCGACTCGGACGACCTCGACGTGACGGCCAACGACATCCTGATCCTGAAGAATGCCGGGCCGCTGACCCCGGCCGGCATGCCGGAGGCCGGCTACCTGCCGATCCCGAAGAAGCTGGCGCGGCAGGGCGTGAAGGACATGGTGCGGATGAGCGACTGCCGGATGTCCGGCACCGCCTTCGGCACCATCGTGCTGCACATCGCCCCGGAAGCCGCCGCCGGCGGGCCGCTCGGGCTGGTCGAGAGCGGCGACCGGGTGCGGCTTTCGGTCAAGGACCGCCGGCTGGACCTGCTGGTGGAGGAGACGGAACTCGCCCGTCGCCGCGCCGCCTGGCAGCCCCCGGTGAAGCCGAAGCGCGGCTGGGACAAGCTGATGCACGAACAGGTGCTGCAGGCGCCGGAGGGGGCGGACCTGGCCTTCCTGCGGCCGGAAGGGTGCTGAACGCCCGTGCGCCGGCCACGCTTCGCCCTTGCATCATTGCACCCCGCGCCCAATAGACTCGGCGCGCAGCCGGATCGAAACCCATGCCTGTATTGAACCGCATCGCCGAATTCCATCCGGAACTCACCGAATGGCGGCAGGATTTCCACGCCCACCCCGAGATCGCCTTCGAGGAGGTGCGCACCGCCGGCATCGTCGCCGACAAGCTGCGCGAGTTCGGCTGCGACGAGGTGATCACCGGCATCGCGAAAACCGGCGTTGTCGGCGTGATACGCGGGCAGGGCAGCAGCGGCCGCGCCATCGGCCTGCGCGCCGACATGGACGCGCTGCCGATCCTGGAGGCCACCGGCCTGCCGCATGCCTCCACCGTACCGGGGAAGATGCATGCCTGCGGCCATGACGGCCACACCACCATGCTGCTCGGCGCCGCCCGCTACCTGGCGGAGACGCGCAACTTCGACGGCACCGTCTACGTCATCTTCCAGCCGGCCGAGGAGGCCGGCGGCGGCGGCAACGTGATGGTGCAGGAGGGATTGTTCGACCGCTTCCCGATGGAGCG
>JBMOJU010000322.1:0-5843 GCA_049315625.1 Paracraurococcus sp. | reverse complement strand
AATCCAGGCGCGGGTGCAGGAAGCCTTCGAGAGCCAGCAGCTGGCCGGCCTGGCCGCCGCCCGCTGGCTGGCCGCGCTGGTCGACGGGCTGATGCACGCGATCCACCGCTACGCCCTGGCGATGACCCCGCCGCGCAGCCCGGCCGAGGAACGCGAGGCGCCCTTCGCGCTGGTGGCCACCGGCGGCTATGGGCGCGGCGTGCTGGCGCCCTATTCCGATATCGACCTGCTGTTCCTCAGCGAAGGCAATGCCGGCCCGCACACCACCCGCACGGTGGAGTTCATCCTGTACCTGCTGTGGGACCTGGGCCTGAAGGTCGGCCACGCCACCCGCAGCGTGAAGGACTGCCTGGACGAAGCGGGCAAGGACATCACCATCATGACCGCGCTGGTGGATGCGCGGTTCCTGACCGGCGAACGCGCCACCTTCGACCGCTTCCAGAAAGCCTTCGCCAAGCTGCGCGCCGACCGCGGCGTGGCCAGCTTCCTCGCCGCCAAGCGGCAGGAACGCCTGGCGCGCCACGCCAAGTACGGCGAAAGCCCCTACATGGTGGAGCCGCACATCAAGGAAGGCCGCGGTGGGCTGCGCGATTTGCAGACCCTGTACTGGCTGGCGCGCTACGCCTTCGGCACCCAGCGCATGCCCGACCTGGTCGGGCCGGACAGCCCCGGCGGCGGCCTGCTGACCGAGCACGAGGCACGCGGCATCCGCCGCGCCTGGGACTTCCTCTGGACCGTCCGCTTCCACCTGCACTACGTCGCCGGCCGGGCCGAGGACCGGCTGACCTTCGACTTCCAGCCGGTGGTGGGCGCCCGCATGGGCTACACCCCGCGCGGCCGGCAGGACGGCGTCGAACGCTTCATGAAGCACCTGTTCCTGACGGTGCGCGACGTCCTCCGGCTGACCCGGGTGCTGGAACCCGCCATCGAGCGCGCCGCGCTCGGCCCGCCGGCGACGCGGCGGCAGGGCGATGCGGCGCTGGCCGAGGCGGGCCTGGCGTTTGCCGACGGCAAGCTGGTGGCGGCGCCGCCGAACCGCGACTTCTCCCGCGAGCCGGTGCTGATGCTGCGGATCCTGCAGGCGGCGCGCGACCGCAAGCTGGACATCCACCCGCTGGCGATCCGCGCGCTGATCCGCAACGCCCACCACGCCGCCACGCTGCGCGGGACGGAGGAGGCGAACACCCTTTTCCTCGACCTGCTGACCGGGCGGGATGCCGCGACCTGGCTGCGGCTGATGAACGAGACGGGGTTCCTCTCCCGCTTCATCCCGGACTGGGCGCGCATCGTCGGGCTGATGCAGTTCGACACCTACCATGTCTACACCGTGGACGAGCACACGATCGAGGCGATCGGCGTGTTGCAGCAGGTGGAGCGCGGCGACCTGACCGAGGCGGCGCCGGTGGCGACCGAGCTGGTCGGCCAGTTGCAGTCCCGCCGTGCGCTGTACGTGGCGACCTTGCTGCACGACATCGCCAAGGGCCGCGGCGGGGACCATTCGGAGCTCGGCGCCCGCATCGCCACCGAGATCGGCCCGAAGATCGGCCTGACGCCGGAGGAGACCGAGACCGTCTCCTGGCTGGTGCTGCACCATTTGCTGGTCAGCCAGACCGCCTTCAAGCGCGACATCGAGGACCCGAAGACCATCCTCGACATCGCCGACCTGGTGCAGTCGCCGGAGCGGCTGCGCCTGCTGCTGGTGCTGACGGTCTGCGACATGCGGGCGGTGGGCCCGAAGGTCTGGAACGGCTGGAAGGCCACCCTGCTGCGGGAGGTCTACTGGCGCGTCGCCGAGGTCCTGGCCGGTGGCCTGTCCGTGCCGGAGCGCGACGTGCGCGTCGCCCGCGCCCGCGACGCGGCGGCGGCCATGCTGCAGGGCTGGTCGGAGGCCGACCGGGCGAAGTTCCTGGTGCTCGGCTATCCGGGCTACTGGCTGTCCTTCGATGCCGACACGCATGCCCGCCACGCGGCGCTGATCCGCGAAGCGGAATCGACCAAGGCGCCGCTGACCGTCCGCACCCGCGTGCTGGAATCCCGTGCGGTGACCGAGATCACCGTCTATGCTGCGGACCATCCCGGCCTGTTCAGCCGCATCGCCGGCGCGCTGGCGGTGGCCGGCGCCAGCATCGTCGATGCGCGCATCCACACGCTGACCAACGGCATGGCGCTCGACACCTTCTGGGTGCAGGACGCCGCCGGTGGGGCCTTCGATGCGCCGCACCGGCTGGCACGGCTTTCGGTGCTGATCGAGCAGGCGCTGTCCGGCCGCCTCCGGCTGCGCGACGAGATCAGGAAGGTGCGGCGCGAACCCGCCCGGCTGCGCGCCGTCACCGTCCCGCCGCGCGTGGTCTTCGACAACCATGCCTCCAACACCCATACGGTGATCGAGGTGAATGGCCGCGACCGGCCGGGCCTGCTGCACGATGTGACGGCCGCGATCAGCGACCAGGGGCTGCAGATCGCCTCCGCCCACATCACCACCTATGGCGTGCGGGCGGTGGACGTCTTCTACGTGAAGGACGTGTTCGGCCTGAAGGTCGAGAACGATCGCAAGTTGGCCGCCCTGCGGGTGGCGATGGAGGCGGCGCTGGCGCCGCCGGGCGAGGGCGGCGGCGCCGTGCTGCCGGCGCCACGGGCGGCCGCGGAACGGGCCTGACCGAACGGCCGCCTGGCGCGTCGCACCCGGGCAAGCCGGCGCATCGCCATGGCCGAACCGCCGGGCATGCGTCCCGGCCGCCCGCCCGCGCGACAAGCGGCCTGAAGCGAACTACCCCGCCGCCGACCGCGCGGTGGGCGTGCACCGCAAGGATGCAGCGGTGCCCATCGGTCCGATCAGTATCGGCGTGAAGGGCGGGCCGGAAGACAGCCCGGACCGCGGCGCCGGCAAGGGGCGCTAGCCGCCCGCCAGCAGCCCCGCCTCCCGCATCAGCCGGCCGATCACCGCCTTGTCGCGGGCGAACAGCGCCCGCGCCTCGGCCGGCGAGGCCTCGACCGGGTCGCTGCCGGTCGCTTCCAGCCGCGCCCGCGTCGTGGGGTCGGTGGTCGCCGCGCGGAAGGCGGCGGCCAGGCGTTGCTGCACCACCTCCGGCGTGCCGGCCGGGGCGAAGACCAGGATCCAGGTCGACAGGTCGTAGCCCGGCAGCACCTCGCCGATCGCCGGCGTATTGGGCAGGCTGGGGCGGCGGGCGGTGCCGGTGACACCGATCGGCCGCGCCTTGCCGCTCTCCAGCACCGGCCGCAGGCTGCTTTCGCTGATGAAGACCGCGTCGATCCGCCCGGCCGCGAGGTCGCGCGCCGCATCCGCCCCGCCGCGATAGGGGATGTGTTCCAGCTTCACCCCGGCCATCGCCTGCATCAGCTCGCCCATCAGGTGGCCGATATGGGCGACGCCGGGCGTGCCGAAGGTCACGGTGCCGGGGCGCCGCCCGGCTTCCGCCAGGAAGCCGCGCAGATCCTGCGCCGGGAACTCCGCCCGCATGCCGAGCACATAGGGCGCGGTGGTGATCTGCGTGACCGGCAACAGCATCTCGTAGTCGAGCGGCAGCGACTTGTTCACCAGCGGCGAGGTGATGGTGGTCGCGCCTTCCAGCACCAGCGTGTAGCCATCGGGCGGCGATTGCGCCGCGGCGGCGGCGCCGAGCGCGCCCGAGGCGCCGGTCTTGTTCTCGATGATCAGGGACTGGCCCAGCGCCTCCGCCACCTTGGGCTGGACGATGCGGGCGACGGTGTCGGCGATGCCGCCGGCGCTGTAGGGCACGATCAGCCGGACCGATCGGCTGGGGTAGCCCTCCTGCGCCCGCGCCAGGGCGGGCGCGGCCAATGCCGCCAGCGCGGCGCGGCGCGTGATCCTCATGGTCGTCCTCCCGCGTGTTGCCGCCATGGTGGCACCGGCGGGGCGCGGTCGGCTACCCGCCGCGGATCGCCATCAGCACGCGTTCCGGGGTCGCCGGCGCGTCCAGCCGGTCGGTGCCGATCGCATCCTTCAGCGCGTTCCACACCGCGGTCGCCAGCATCAGCGGCGGCTCGCCCACCGCCTTGGAGCGGAAGATCGTCTCCGACCGCGCCGGCGCGTCGGCCAGCAGGCGGGTGTGCAGCACCGACGGCACGTCCCGGCTGCCGGGGATCTTGTAGGTGGCGGGGCCGAGGGTGCGCAGGCGGCCTTCGCCGTCCCACCACAATTCCTCGCAGGTCAGCCAGCCGAGCCCCTGGACGAAGGCGCCCTCCACCTGGCCGATATCGACGCTGGGGTTCAGGCTGCGGCCGCAATCCTGCACCAGGTGGGCCGAGAGGCAGCGATGCTCGCCGGTCAGGGTATCCACCGCGACCTCCACCACCGCGGCGCCGTAGGAGAAGTAGAAGAACGGCTTCCCCTTCATCGTCGCGCGGTCCCAGTGGATGTCCGGCGTCTTGTAGAAGCCGGTGGCGGAGAGCGAGACGCGCTTCATGTAGGACAGCTTGGCGAGTTCGCCGAATTCCATCGCCCGGTTGCCGCCGCCGGTGACGCGGCCATCGGCGAATTCCACGTCGCCCGGCGCGACGCCCCATTCCTCGGCCGCGACCTCCGCCATCCGGCCGCGGATGGCGACGGCGGCGGCATGCGCCGCCCAACCATTCAGGTCGCTGCCGGTGCTGGCGGCGGTGGGGGAGGTATTGGGGACCTCCGCCGTGCTGGTCGCGGTGATGCCGATCTTGTCGACATCGACGCCAAAGACGCTGGCGACGACCTGGGCGATCTTGATGAAGAGGCCCTGGCCCATCTCCGTCCCCCCATGGTTCAGGCGGATCGAGCCATCGGTATAGACATGCACCAGCGCGCCGGCCTGGTTCATGTGCATCTGGCCGAAGGAGATGCCGAAGGCCAGCACCATGCTGCCGAGGCCGCGGCGCAGATACGGGTGCTGGGCGTTGAAGGCGGCGATCTCGGCGCGCTTGGCGTCCCAGCCGCTGTCCTCCTTCACCTCGGCCCAGACGCGGCGGATCAGATCGCCTTCCAGTTCCTGGCCGTATGGCGTCTCGCTGCCGTTGCCGCCGCCGGCGAAGTTGCGGGCACGCACCTCCTCGGGCGGCAGGCCGAGCGACTTCGCCACGCGGTGGACCACGTCCTCCATCAGCAGCAGGCCCTGCGGCCCGCCGAAGCCGCGGAAGGCGGTGTTGCTGACGGTGTTGGTCTTGCAGGCCAGCGCGCGCACCGACAGCGCCGGCACGTCGCAGCAGTTCAGCGCATGGGTGATGGCGCGGAAGATCACGCCGCCGGTCATGTCGAGGCTATGGCCGGCATCGGCCGCCATGATCGCATCCATCGCCAGGATGCGGCCTGAGGCATCGAAGCCGACGGTCCAGCGGTACAGGAACGGGTGGCGCTTGCCGGTCGCGGCGATATCCGCCTTGCGCGACAGCCGCAGCTTGACCGGCCTGCCGAGCCGCCGCGCGCCGAGCGCCGCAGCGGCGGCGACCCAGCTTGCGTTGCTCTCCTTGCCGCCGAAGCCGCCGCCCATGCGGCGGGTGGTCACCATCACCCGGTTGTATTCGCAGCCCAGGACGCGGGCGACGACGTGCTGCACCTCGGTCGGGTGCTGGGTGGAGGAATAGACGAGCATGTCGCCATCCTCGCCCGGCACCGCCATGGCGATCTGGCCTTCCAGGTAGAAGTGCTCCTGCCCGCCGGCGCGCAGCTCGCCCGAAAGCCGCAGCGGCGCCTCGGAGAGCGCGGTGCCGGGATCACCGCGGGTGATCGCCTGCGGTGGCATGACCCAGGCCTCGCGGGCGATGGCGTCCTCGATGCTCAGCACTGGCGGTAGCGGCGCGATCTCGGGCTTCAGCGCGGCGGCGCCGGCGATGGCGGC
>JBMOJU010000321.1:0-5856 GCA_049315625.1 Paracraurococcus sp. | reverse complement strand
GTCACCGGTCTTGAGAATCACAGGTCGCATTCACCGCCCCCGCATCATCCAGGTCCAGCCGCTCCGCCGCGGAGCGCCAGACCACGTCCCAGCGCTGCGGCCTGCCGCCGCGGGTGCGCAGCAATTCCAAGCTCCAGCGCGGATCGCCCAGGTCGTGCGCACCGCCCGTGCCGGCCAGCGCACCGACCCGCCAGCGGGTCAGCGCCGCGGTTGCGCCACCTTCCGCCTCGGTATCCGGGCGCAGCAGCAGGCCGATGGCGCCGCCCGCCTCGGCCGCCAATTGCAGCCGCCGCGCGGCGGTCAGGTCCATGCCATCCAGCGCCAGCAGCGCGCCGGCGACGCCGGGGCTGCGCAGGCATTCCTCCATCGCCCAGAGCGCATCCTGCCGCCGCGGCGCCTGCACCAGCACCAGGTCGGCGGGCGAGAGGCCGAAGCGTGCCAGGCCGGGTGGCCAGGCATCCGGCTCCGCCGCGATCCACATCACCGTCCCGCGGGCGCGGGCAAGCAGCAGGCCGCAGAACCCCGCCGCGGCGCCGGGATCGGCCGCCAGTACCTCATGCACCGCCGCGCGCGCCAGGCCGCCGCCGGGCAGGCGCTGGTCGATGGCGTCGCACAGTGGCACGCTGTCGGCCTCGGCACGCGCACCGCTGCGGTCCAGCCGGGCGATGCGCGCGCGCAGCGCCGCCAGCACCGCGGGGCGGTCGAGGGCATGGTCGTCCTGGGGGGCAGGGGCCGGGCCATGCAGGGGATCGGGGGGATGCGTCATGGCGTGTTCGCTCTATGTTCTTGTGCGGGCCGGGCCAGGTCAAGCGTTACCCGCGTGAAACACATATGCGGGGGCATGGGTGCGGGACAGGAATGCTCGCAGGCCCCTTGAATCTTGACGCCTGACGGCCGCAGATCACGGAAACTCTGGAGGACCCATGAGCGCCCTGGCCAGCCCGACTCCGATGCATGTGGTGGACGGCTTCGCCGGCGCCGTAGGCCACACGCCGCTGATCCGCCTGAAGCGCGCCAGCGCCGCGACCGGCTGCGAGATTCTCGGCAAGGCGGAGTTCATGCAACCCGGCGGCAGCGTGAAGGACCGCGCCGGCCTCGGCATCATCGAGGACGCAGAGGCGCGTGGGCAGCTGACGCCTGGGCAGCCGGGGATCGTGGTGGAGGGGACGGCCGGCAATACCGGCATCGGCCTGACGCTGGTCGCCAATGCGCGCGGCTACAAGGCGATCATCGTGGTGCCCCGCACGCAGAGCCGGGAGAAGCTGGATTTCCTGCGGATGATCGGCGCCGACCTCCGGCTGGTCGATCCGAAGCCGCTGCGCGACCCCGGGCATTACGTGAACTTCTCCCGCGCGATCGCCGAGGAGCTGATGGCGAAGGGCGAGCGGGTGATCTGGGCCAACCAGTTCGGCAACCTGGCCAACGCCGCGGCGCATGAGGCGACGACGGGCCCCGAGATCTGGGACCAGACCATCGGCCGGGTGGATGCCTTCACCTGCGCCTGCGGCACCGGCGGCACGCTGACCGGCGTCGCCCGGGCGCTGAAGGCGCGCAACCCGAAGGTGCGCATCGTGCTGGCCGACCCGATGGGCAGCGGCCTCTACAGCTGGATCAAGACCGGCGAGGTGAAGGCCGAGGGCAATTCCATCACCGAGGGCATCGGCCAGGCGACCGCCGCGCCGGACAACCTGATGCATGGCCGCGACTACATCGACGATGCGGTGCAGGTGACCGACCCGGTGGCGCTGGAGCAGGTCTTCGACCTGCAGCAGCACGAAGGCATCTCGGTCGGCGGCTCGGCCGGCATCAACGTCGCGGCGGCGATCGCCGTGGCGCGGCAGATGGGGCCGGGCCACACCATTGTGACCATCCTGTGCGACGGCGGCGCGCGCTACCAGAGCAAGCTGTTCAATCCGGAATTCCTGCGGGAGAAGGGCTTGCCCATCCCGCCCTGGCTGGCCTGAGGAGGCTTCTCCCCATGGAGATCACGGAACTCGCACGGACGATCCGGGAGCGCGATCCGGCCAGGCCCTCCTGGTTCGAGGCGATGACCTGCTATGCCGGGCTGCACGCCGTGCTGCTGCATCGCGTGGCGCATGCGGTCTATCGCCGCGGCTTCAAGGCGCTGGCCCGTATGGTGTCCCATACAAACCGCTTCATCACCGGCATCGAGATCCATCCCGGCGCGAAGATCGGCCGCCGGCTGTTCATCGATCACGGCATGGGCGTGGTGATCGGCGAGACGGCGGAGGTCGGCGACGACGTGTTGATCTACCACGGGGTGACGCTGGGCGGGCTGAGCCTGGCGAACCGAGCCGGGCCGGGCGGCAAGCGCCACCCGACCATCGGCGACGGCGTGGCGATCGGCGCCGGGGCGCAGGTGCTGGGACCGATCCGGATCGGCGACGGGGCGCGGATCGGTGCCAATGCGGTGGTGGCGATGGAGGTGCCGGCGGGGGAGACCGTCATCGGCATCCCGGCGCGGCCGCCGCACGAACACCGCATCATCACCGGCTTCCCGACCGGCCGCGCGGTCCCGGCGCCGAGCCCGGGCTACGGGTTGCTCGACCAGCCCTGCGATCCGGTGGGGGAGGAGATCGCCACGCTACGGGCCGAGGTGGCGACGCTGCGGGCGGAGATGGTAACCCTGCGGCGCCAGGGGGCAGGCCAGACGGCGGGGATGCCGGCGGCGGAATAGGCAACCGGCGCGGGCCATCGGGTCTTTCAGTGCGGAGCGCCGGGGCGATCCTGCCTCCGGACAGCACGGAAGGACCGTACCATGGCCAGCATCAAGCGCAGCGCGACAGCGGAATGGCAGGGCACCGGCAAGGACGGGAAGGGGGCGCTGACCACCCAGAGCGGGACGCTGAAGGACACGCCCTATGGCTTCAACAGCCGCTTCGGGGACGGGCAGGGGACCAACCCTGAGGAGCTGATCGCCGCGGCGCATGCCGGCTGCTTCACCATGGCGCTGGCCTTCAAGCTGCAGGGCGCCGGGCTGACGCCCGAGAGCCTGGCGACCGAGGCGCGGCTGACGATGGAGCAGGATGGGCCCGGTTGGAAGATTGCTGCGGTCGCGCTGACCCTGAAGGCCAAGGTACCCGGCGCTTCGCCTGAGCAGTTCCAGTCCCTGGCGGCGGATGCGAAGGCGACCTGCCCTGTCTCCCGCGTGCTGAACGCGGAGATCTCGTTGGACGCAACGCTGGAATAGGCGGGTCTGGACTCACAGAAATAGCAGGGGTGCAGGAGAATACCTTCCCCTGCATGCTTCCTTGCTCAGCGCGGGGTCAGGTCCCAGGGCAGCCGATCCGCCTCGCGCAGCGCATCCACCCGGCTGATGCCGATGTCGCGCAGCATGCGGTCGTCCGTCTCCGCCAACTGCCGGCGGGTCCAGATCGCACGCAGCATGAGCCAGAGGCGGGGGTGCGGTGCTTTCGCGGCTGGCATCGGGTGCGCCAGGGAACCGAAGGACAGGGTGCTGCGGATGGCCATGGTGGTACTCCTTGTTCCCGACCCGAGGATGGGCTCCTCAGGACAGGGAGGATGCGGGGTGGATCGAAATAAGGAAAACGAATTGCATTGACGTCTCCCATCAACGTCTCTGATATGCTGCCATGCTCGCCTTGCCCCCTGGCCTCGACCCCGATCTGCTGCGCAGCTTCGTCCTGATCGCCGAGGGCGGCAGCTTCACCCGCGCCGCCCAGGCGGTGGGGCGGACTCAATCGGCGGTGTCCATGCAGATCCGCCGGCTGGAGGAGGTGCTGGGCCAGCCTTTGCTGCTGCGTGGCGCCCGCGGCGTGGAGCCGACGGCGCATGGCCAATGGCTGCTGGAGCGGGCGCGACGGATCCTGGCCCTGAACGACGAGATCATCGCGAGCTTCCGTCAGCCAGAGGTGGCCGGGCATGTACGGCTCGGCTCGCCGGATGATTACGCACTGGGCTGGCTGCCCGGCATCCTCTCCCGCTACGCCGCCAGCCATCCGGCGGTGCAGGTCGAGGTGATCTGCGCCCCGTCCCATGAATTGGTGGAGCGGCTGGCGATCGGCGAGTTGGACCTCACCCTGCTGTCCGAGGGCAATGAGCCGCCGGGCGGGCGGGTGCGCTGGCTCTGGCGCGGGCCGCTGCTGTGGGTGGGGATGGAGGAGGTGGCGCGCCGCCGGCCCCTGCCGATTGCACTGGCGACCGGCGGGTGTTCCTGGCGGCGGGCGGCGGTGGCTGCGCTGGATGGCGTCGGGCTACCCTGGCGCATGGCCTATGGTTCGGCCTCGCTCTCTGGCTGCCTGGCGGTGGCGCTGGCCGGCCTGGCGGTGACGGTGTCGATGCCGGTGCCGCTGCCGGATGGGGTGCGCCGGCTTGGGGGGGAGGAGGGGCTGCCGATGCTGCCCGATTTCGCTATCGGCCTGCTGCGTGGGCCGGGCGCGCCAGTCGCGGAGGCCCTGGCGCGGCACATCGAGGAGAGTTTCCGCACCGGCGAGGCGCTGGAAGCGGCGTGACGGGCTTGAGTTGAAATCCGATCAGGTCCATTTGCGCGCGATCTTCATCGGGCCGCAACAAAGGCCGAAACCGAGGAACGCCGATGCATCGCCGTACCCTGCTGGCCGGACTGGCCGCGGGCCTTGCCTTCCCCGCAATCCTGCGCGCTCAATCGGCTTGGCCGGACCGGCCGCTTCGGCTGATTGTGCCCTGGCCGCCCGGTGGGTCGACCGACACGATCGCCCGGATATTCCAGCCGAAGCTGGCCGAGGTTCTGGGCAAGCCGATCGTCATCGACAACCGCGGCGGCGCCTCGGGCTCGATCGGGGCGATCGAGGCAGCGCGGGTGCCACCGGATGGCAGCACCTGGATGCTGGCCTATGATAACGAGGCGACCAACCAGACGCTGATGCGGCTGCCCTACCGGACGCTCGAAGCCTTTACGCCGGTGAGCCTGGTGGCGGACGGGCCGCTGGCGCTGGTGACGCACCAGAGCACGCCCTACCGCAGCTTCCAGGACGTGATCGCCGCGGCCAAGGCGGCGCCGGACACGATCAGCTATGCGAGCTCGGGCATCGGCGGCCTGGCGCATGTCTCGACCACGCGGCTGCAGCAGCAGGGCGGCTTCGGGCTGGTGCACGTGCCGTATCGCGGCGGTGGGCCGGCCCTGCAGGATGCGATCGGCGGCCAGGTGCCACTGTTCATGTCGAACGTCGTCATCATCAGCCAGCACATCAAGGCCGGAACGCTGCGGCCGCTGGGCGTGACGACGGCGGGGGAGACGCGGCACGTGCCGGGGGTGAAGAGCTTCGCGCAGCAGGGCTTCGCCGGGTTCGAGGCGCCGACCTGGTGGGCCTTCCTCGGTCGGGCCGGGACGCCGGAGCCGATCCTGGTGCGGATGCGGGAGGCGCTGGCGCAGGTGCTGGCCGACACCGAGGTGCGCCGCAAGATCGAGGAGCAGGGAGCCGATGTGCGGGCGACCGGGCCGGAGGAATGCCGGCAATTCCTGGCGCGGGAGATCGACCGCTGGGGCCGCGTCATCCGCGACAATAACATCCGGGTCGACAGTTGATCCGGCCGGGGCCGGCCATGCCGATGGCCGGTTTCGCAAAACTGCCATGAGGGGTGTTGACCGGGCCGGTGCTTCGGCGTAGAGACTGCCCACCGCGGAGACGCTGGGGCTTGACGATGACTGGCCTGGAGGTCAACATCGTTGCCCCGCTCATCCAGCGAACAAATCGCTGAGCACGGCAACCCTGCTGGCCAAAAAAGCCAGACAGGTTAGCTGTTGTGAAGCGGTTTACCACTTGGCGCTGGTCGAGTGGAGCTCATTGAAAACTTTATCAGGTTTTGGAAGTGCGATTGAGAGATCGCTGCTGATGG
>JBMOJU010000320.1:0-5887 GCA_049315625.1 Paracraurococcus sp. | reverse complement strand
CCAGAACTTGGTGCCGCGCTGACGGATGATGATGTTGCCGGCCGCGACCTTTTCGCCGCCGTACTTCTTCACGCCGAGACGACGGCCGGCCGAGTCGCGACCGTTGCGGGAAGAACCGCCTGATTTCTTGTGAGCCATGGTGCTCTCCTACTTAAGGCGACGAGGCCCTCAGGCTTCGTCGGCTTCCTTCTTCGCGGCGGCCTTCTTGGGCGCGGCCTTCTTGGCGGGGGCGGCGGCGTCGTCAGCCTTGGCGGCCTTGGGCGCGGCGGCCTTCTTCGGCGCGGCCTTGGCCGGCGCTTCGACCTTGGCGGCCGGCGCGGCGTCGGCGGCCACCGGGGCGACGAACTTCAGATTGCGCGAGCGGGCGTTCAGCTCCGCCTTGGTGGTCAGGTCAACCGTGCCTTCCCACTTGTCGGCCTTGCCGGCGCCGGCGACTTCAGTGACCCGCAGGACCGTCTCGGTCTGGCGGTGGCCACGGGTACGGCGGTAGCCCTGGCGGCGGATCTTCTTGAAGATCTTCACCTTCTCGCCCTTGCGGGTTTCGATCAGGGTTGCCGTGACGGTCGCGCCGTCCACGAGCGGGGCGCCCACGGTGATCGCGTCGCCGTCGCCCAGCATCAGGACTTCGCCGAAAGCGACGTCCGCGCCGGGTTCACCAGCCAGCTTTTCGACCACAAGCACGTCGCCCGCCTGGACCCGGTATTGCTTGCCGCCTGTCTTGATCACCGCGTACATCGGTTATCGCCTTGAAATTCTATGAGTTCGCAAAATAGGACGCGCCCGCAAGATGGACCTGCGGGCGAGGGGCCGGACTTATACAGCCGAGTGCTGGTGAGTCAACGTCGCCGGGGCGATTTCCCTGTCCGGGACGGCAATCCGGCGAAACCCCCTCGACCGTTATACTGTAACATGCGAAAAGGCGTCCGTGACCTCCGCCCTCTTCCTGTCCTTCGCCGTCATCGGATTCGGCTCGGCGCTGCTCCATGCGCTGTTCCCGACGCACTGGCTGCCGTTCGTGCTGGTCGGCCGGGCGCAGGGCTGGGCCCTGCGGCGCGTGCTGGCCGTGGCCACGGTCGCGGCCACCGGACATATCCTCTTCACCACCGTGGTCGGCCTGCTCTTGCGGGGCGCGGGGCAGATGATGGGCGGCCACGCCCATGGCTGGCTCCACTACGGCGCGGCGGCGGTGCTGTTCGGGTTCGGCGGCTTCTATCTGCTGCGCGCCACGCAGCAGCGAACGGCGACGGTCATGGCCGGAGGCTTCGGGAATGATGCGCCGCCGCCGGCCCGCGTCACCGACCGCGCCGCCACCCTGGGCCTGGTCGGGCTGCTGGCCCTGTCGCCCGGCGAAGTTCTGCTGTCCTTCTATCTGACCGACGCCGCGAACGGCTGGGCGCATCTGACCCTGCTCAGCGGAGTCTTCCTGGCGGGAACTCTCGCCGGCATGATCGGGCTGATCAGTCTGGCCTGGGCGGGCGTGGCCCGGCTGCGGCTGGACCGGCTGGTGCGCTACGATTCGGCCATCCTCGGCGGGGTGCTGATCGCGCTCGGCGTCATTGTCGTTGTCCTCGAGGGCTGAACCGGCGTTTGCTCCCGCCGCCCTCCGCCCCTATCTAGGCGGCCATGACCCAGACCCCCGCCCGCATCCCCGTCACCGTCCTCACCGGCTATCTCGGGGCCGGCAAGACCACCCTGCTCAACCGCATCCTGTCGGAGAACCACGGCAAGAAATACGCCGTGGTGATCAACGAATTCGGTGAGCTCGGCGTCGACAACGACCTCGTCGTCGATACCGACGAGGAAGTCTTCGAGATGAACAACGGCTGCATCTGCTGCACCGTGCGCGGCGACCTGATCCGCATCATCGGCGGGCTGATGAAGCGGCGCGGCAAATTCGACGGCATCATCGTCGAGACCACCGGCCTCGCCGACCCCGCCCCGGTCGCGCAGACCTTCTTCGCCGATGAGGACGTGAAGCGCGCGACGCGGCTCGATGCGATCGTCACGCTGGTCGATGCCAAGAACCTGCCGGCGCGGCTGGCCGACAGCAAGGAGGCGGTGGAGCAGATCGCCTTCGCCGACATCATCATCCTCAACAAGATGGATTTGGTGAGCGAGGCCGAGGCGGTCGAGGTCGAGCGCCGCATCCGCGCCATCAACCCCTGGGCCGAGATCCGCCGCAGCACCAAATCCGACGTGCCGATCTCGGCCGTCATCGGGCGGGAAGCCTTCGACCTGAAGCGCATCCTGGAGCGGGAGCCCGAGTTCCTGTCCGGCGAGGACCACCACGAGCATGACGGGGATATCCTGTCCGTCTCCTTCGAGGTCACGCGCCCGGTGGACCCGGAGAAGTTCAACGCCTGGATGACCCAGCTGCTGGCCGCCAAGGGCCAGGACCTGCTGCGCACCAAGGGCATCCTCTACTATGCCAATGACGACCGGCGCTTCGCCTTCCAGGCGGTGCACATGATCGCCGATGGCGACTTCATCGGCCCGGTGAAGGATGGTGACCCGCGGAAGTCGAAGATCGTCTTCATCGGCCGCGACCTGAACCGGCCGCAGCTGCGTCGCGGGTTCGAGAGCTGCCAGGTGGAGGCATGAGCGACACGGCGGCCGCGGATTTCCTGCTGGAGACGCGGGGCACCTCGCGCGAGCTCGGCGCCTGGGTCGTCGGCCTCGCCTTCGGCCGCGACGGCAGCCTCGGCCTCGGCCTCGGCGACGGCACCGTCCACATCGCCCAACCGCACGCGCCGGATGCCGCCTGGACCAGCACCCCGGCGCATGACGGCGCCGTGCTGTCCTTCTGCGCCGATGCGAAGGACGGGTACCTGAGTGGTGGCGACGATGGCCGCCTGGTCCGCATCGCGCCCGACGGCTCGACGACCGAGATCGCCAGGCTCGGCGCCATGAAGTGGGTCGAGCACGTCGCGGCGCACGAGTCCGGCCTCCGCGCCGCCTCGGTCGGCAAGCAGCTGCACCTGTTCGACGGCAAGGGCGAGGCACTGAAGACCCTGCCGCACCCCTCCGCCGTCGGCGGCATCGCCTTCGATGCCAAGGGCAAGCGCGTCGCCGCCAGCCACTACAACGGCGCCTCGCTCTGGTTCGTCGCCTCCAAGGAAGACAAGCCGCGGGTGCTGGACTGGAAGGGCAGCCACGCCGCCATCGCCATCAGCCCGGACGGCACCCATGTGGTCACCGCGATGCAGGAGAACGCCCTGCATGGCTGGCGCCTGGCGGATGGCCAGCACATGCGGATGTCGGGCTACCCGTCGAAGACCCACTTCCTGTCCTTCACGTCCCGCGGCAAGTGGCTGGCGACCAGCGGCGCCGATGCCGTGGTGGTCTGGCCGTTCTTCGGCGGCGGGCCGATGGGCAAGGCGCCGACCGAACTCGCCGGCGGCGATGGCGTCCTCGTCAGCGCCGTCGCCTGCCATCCGCAGCATGAGGTGGTGGCGGCCGGCTTCGCCGACGGGCTGGTGCTGCTGGCGGAGATCGGCTCCGGCAAGGTCGTCCCGGTCGCCGCCCCCGGCCATGGCGGCATCTCCGCACTGGGCTGGAACGGCACCGGCACGCATCTGGCGTTCGGCACGGAGACCGGTTTCGCCGGCCTGGTGGACCTCGCCCGCAAAGGCTGAACCGCGGCCTGTGCGCCAGGGCAAGGCGCTGGGGCGGCATTGTGCCGTATCGGGCAGGGGCGGCCTGGTCGGCGCCCCTGGCCTCGCGATTACTTGAGGTCACTTGGCCTTCCCGTGTAGTCTCGGCGCCGAATGCAACCCATGGTGTCGGAGGCAACGTCAAGATGTCCGCGAAATCCTTCAGCCTGGCCAGGCGCCTTTCGCTCGCCGCGCTCCTCGCCCTCGGCCTTGCCGCGCCGGCCCTGGCGCAGTCGAATCTCAACCCCGATCTCGCGCCCGAATGGAAGGACGCCGCGGGCCAGCTCCGTTGGCCGCCGAATGATGGCTGCGCCGCCCCGCCGGTGAAGATCACCCTGGCGCCGGGCACCGAGTTGGACCGCTACGGTAGCGATTTCGGCCGCTTCTTCGCCAACCCCGGCGTCTCCTGGGACGCCCGCGCACTGCCTTATGACAGGACCAAGCTGCCCTACGCGGTCTATGTGGTGCAGCAGCCGCTGGTGGTGGAAACCTGCGCCATCGCCCCGTGGTTCGGCGCCCCCGGCCTCGGCGTCCAGTACAAGACCGTGGACAATGTCCAGACCATGAAGGCCGCCGGAGTCCTCGCCCCGAAATGACCGTGACCGAGATGCTCGCCTTCCTCCGCCGCCAGGGCGTGCCGGAAGAATTCTACGTGACCGGCGGGCGGCTCGGGAATGGCGAATGCCTGGGCATCGAACAGGACGGCGCCCGGTGGCGGGTCTACTATTCCGAACGCGGCGGCAAGTCGCCGCTCGCCGTCCATGGCTCGGAGGATGCGGCGGTGCGCGACATGCTGGCGCGCCTCGACGTCATGCTGAAGGAGGTCGGCCTGCCGCGCCTGCCGCTGCAGGGCTGACCATCGCGCCGGCCCCGGCCATGCTATGGGGGAGGGACCACCCCCTCCTCCTGGCGCAGGATGCCTCATGCCCGATGTCGGCCTGCCGCCGGACCCGACCAGCCAGACCGCCGCCCCGCCGCGCCGGCGCTGGGTCTCGCCGCTGCTGCGGCGCATCCTGCTGCTGAACATCCTGCCGCCGGCGCTGCTGGCGGCCGCCATGCTCTACCTTGACCAGTACCAGAACGGCCTGCTCGCGGCCGAGGTCGAGGCGATGCGCACCCAGGCGCGGATCTATGCCGGCGCCATCGCCGAGGCGGCGACACGGCTGCAGGACGACCGCGCCACGCTGGTGCCGGAAGCCGCCCGGCCGCTGCTGCGGCGGCTGGTCGACCCTTCGCCGAACACCCAGGCGCGGCTGTTCGACAATACCGGCCTGGTCGTCGCCGACAGCCGGGTGCGGGAGGGCGCGGGCGGCGCGGTGGTGACCGAACCGCTCGCCCCGCCCGAGCCCCGCGGCGCTTTCAGCCTCACCGTCGCCGGCCTCTATGACCGGCTGCTCTCGGTGGTGCCGCGCGGCAGCCGGCCGGATGTCGAGGTGGACGTGAACCCCGACGCCCCCTCCTTCGACTGGCAGCCCAACCTCGGCCCCGACCGGCGGGAGGAATTGCGCCTGGCGCTGGAGGGCGGCGTCACGCCCTATATCCGCCGCACCGCCGATGGCCGGCTGCTGGTGTCCGTGGCGGAGCCCGCCCGCCGCGGCAACCAATCGGTCGGCATCGTCCTGCTGACGCGGGAGGCGCGCGAGGTCGACCAGCGGCTGTTCGAGATCAGGGCCAGCGTTCTCGGCATCTTCGGCGTGGCGCTGGCGCTGACGGTGGCGCTCTCCTTCTACCTGGCGCAGACCTTGGCCAGCCCGATCATGCAATTGGCCGGCGCCGCCGCCGCCATGCGCCAGGGCGAGGGCCGCAGCGGCAGCGTGCCCCCCGGCCTGCTGGCGCGGGAGGACGAGATCGGCATCCTGGCGCGCGACCTGCAGGCCGCGGCGCGGGCGCTCTGGGCGAGGATCGACACCAATGAGCGCTTCGCGGCCGACGTCGCGCATGAGCTGCGTAACCCGCTGACCAGCGTGCGCAGCGCGATCGAGACGCTGCGCCGCATCGACGCGCCGGAGCAGCGCAACCGGCTGCTGGCGATCATCGCCGACGACGCGGTGCGGATGGACAGGCTGATCGCCGACATCTCCGACAGCTCCCGCGTCGATGCCGAGCTGTCGCGCACGGTGGCGGTGCCGGTCGACATCGCGCCGATCCTCTCGACGCTCGCCGAGCTGCACGAGGCGATGCGCAAGGGCGACGACCCGGCGGTGGTGCTGGAGGCGCCGGCCGAGGGGCTGGTG
>JBMOJU010000319.1:0-5889 GCA_049315625.1 Paracraurococcus sp. | reverse complement strand
CATCGACCTCGCCGCCCCCGACCTCCCCGCCGCGCTCGGCGCCGCCTGCCGTGACGCCGGCTTTTTCCTCCTGGGCAACCACGGCATCCCCGACCCGGCGCGCGACGCCATCCTCGCCGCCGCCCGCGCCGTCTTCGCGCTGCCGGAGCCCGCCAAGCAGGCGGTTTCGATCCGCCACTCCCCGCACAACCGCGGCTGGGTCGGCCTGGCCGAGGAGCAACTCGACCCCACCGCCCCGGCCGACCGGAAGGAGGCCTTCAACATCGGCCTCGACCTCGCGCCCGACGACCCGGAGGTCCTGGCCGGCGCCCCGTTCCGCGGCGTCAACCTCTGGCCCGAGCTGCCCGGCTTCCCCGCCGCCTGCCTCGCCTGGTTCGACGCGTGCTGGGCGCTCGGCCGCCGGCTGCACTGCGGCTTCGCCGCCGATCTCGGGCTCGACGCGGATTTCTTCGACTCCCGGCTCGACCGCCCATTGGCGACCCTCCGCCTGCTCCGCTACCCGGGCGGCGGGGCCGATTTCGGCGCCGGCACGCATACCGACTACGGCAACCTCACGTTGCTGCTGACCGATGGCGAGCCGGGCCTCGAGATCCGCCACCGCGATGGGCGCTGGATCGAACCCCCCGCCATCCCCGGCGCGCTGGTCTGCAACATCGGCGACTGCCTGATGCGCTGGTCGAACGGCACCTATGCCTCCACCCCGCACCGGGTGCGGGCGCCGGCGCGGGAACGCCATTCCGTGGCCTTTTTCCTCGACCCCAACCCGGAGGCGCTGGTCGCGGCGCTGCCCGGCACCGGCCCGGACCGCTGGCCGCCGATCACCGCCGCCGAGCACCTGCGCGCCCGGCTCGACGCCAGCTACGCGCATCGGCGCGCGCCGCAGGGGTGACGGCGCCCGGCCCGGCGGCTACCACAGCCCGCATGCCCGCCCCCCCGACCGTCCTGCAGGTCCTGCCCGCCCTGGTCTCGGGCGGGGTGGAGCGCGGCACGCTGGAAATCGCCGACGCCATCATCCGCGCCGGCGGCCGCGCCCTCGTCGCCTCCGCCGGCGGGCCGCTGGTCGGGCCGCTGGAACGGCTCGGCGCCCGCCATGTCACGCTGCCGCTGGCAACCAAGAACCCGCTGGCCATCCTGCGCAACGCGTCCCGCCTGGCGGCGCTGATCCGGTCGGACGGGGTGCGGATCGTCCATGCCCGCTCACGCGCCCCGGCCTGGTCGGCGCTACTGGCGGCGCGGCGCACGGGGACGCATTTCGTCACCACCTACCACGGCACCTACAACGAGAATTTCCCTGGCAAGCGCTGGTATAACTCGGTCATGGCGCGGGGCGAGCGGGTCATCGCCATCAGCCACTTCATCGCCGGGCACATCCGCGAACGCCACGCCATCGACCCGTCCCGCATCCGCGTCATCCCGCGCGGCGTCGATTCCGCGCTGTTCGACCCCGGCCTGGTCGCGCCCGCCCGCCTGGCCGCGCTGCGCGACGCCTGGGCGCTGCCGGACGGCCGGCCGGTCATCATGCTCCCCGCCCGGCTGACCCGCTGGAAGGGCCAGGGCGTGCTGGTCGAGGCCATGGCCCAGGTGCCGGATGCCGTCGCCGTGCTGGTCGGCGGCGGCGAGGGCTATCGCGCGGTGCTGCAGGCGCGCATCGCCGCGCTTGGCCTGACCGACCGCGTGCGCCTGGTCGGCCATGCCGAGGACATGCCGGCGGCGCTGCTCCTGGCGGATATCGTGGTGCATGCCTCGACCGACCCGGAAGCCTTCGGCCGCACCGTCATCGAGGCCCAGGCCATGGGCAAGCCGGTGATCGCCGCCGATCTCGGCGCGCCGCGGGAGACGGTGCAGCAGGGCGCCACCGGCTGGCGGGTGACGCCGGGCGATCCGGCGGCGCTCGCCGCGCTGCTGCGCCTGGTGCTCGACATGCCGGCGGCGGCGCGGGCGGCGATCGGGGCCCGGGCGCGGGCGCATGTGCTGTCCGCCTACACCACGCGGGCGATGCAGGCGGCGACGCTCGACATCTACCGCGAGCTCGGCTGATGCCGCGCATCCTGGTCATCAAGCTCGCCGCGCTTGGCGATTTCGTCCAGGCCTTCGGCCCCTTCGCCGCCATCCGCGCGCACCATCCGGGCGCCGAGATCACCCTGCTGACCACCCCGCCCTATGCCGAGCTGGCGCGGCAGAGCCCCTGGTTCGACGCGGTCTGGACCGATGGCCGCCCGGCCTGGTCCGACCCGGCCGGGCTGGTCCGGCTGTTCCGCCGGCTGCGCGGCGCCGGCTTCGCCCGGGTCTATGATCTGCAGACCTCCAAGCGCTCCTCCCGCTACCGGCGGATGGTGGGGGCGGCGGCGGAGTGGTCCGGCATTGCCCGCGGCGCCAGCCACCCGCATGCCAACCCGCGGCGCGACCTGATGCACACGGTGGAGCGCCAGCGCGAGCAGCTGGAGATGGCCGGCATCCGGGCATTCCCGGCGCCGGACCTCGGCTGGCTGGATGGCGACGTCGCCGGCCTCGGCCTGCCGCCGCGCTTCGCCCTGCTGGTCCCCGGCGCCTCCCCGGCACGGCCGGGCAAGCGCTGGCCGGCCGGGCATTTCGCCGAACTCGCCGCGGCACTCGACCGGCCGGTGGCGGTGGTCGGTGGTAAGGCGGAGACGCCGCTGGCCACCGAGATCCTGGCCGCGGCACCGTCCGGCATCGACCTGACCGGCCGCACCGGCTTCGCCCTGCTGGGCGCGGTCGCCCGGCAGGCGGATTTCGCCATCGGCAACGACACCGGCCCGACGCATCTGATCGCCGCCACCGGCTGCCCGACCCTGGCGCTGTTCGGGCCGGAGAGCGACCCGGCGCTCTGCGCCCCGCGCGGCCGGGCGGTGGCGGTGCTGCAGCGCGACGGGCTGGCGCGGCTGACGGTGGCGGAGGCGCGGGCGGCGCTGGCCGGGCTGTTGGCCGGCTGAACCCTGGGCGGCGCCGGTGTGGATTGCCCGGAAGGCGCGACGCAGCCCGGCAGGGCACGCGCTACCGCGGACGCAAATCCTCCAGCGGCAACGCCACGTCCAGCAGCAGCCCGACCGAACGCCACTCCCGCCGCAGGGTGCCGCGCAGCTGGCGCGCCAGGGTCGCTTCCATCAACCGCGTGCCGAAGCCGCCGGCCGGTGGGGGGCCGACGATCGGCGGGCCGCCGGTTTCGTCCCAGCGCAGCCGCAGCAGCCCCTCCGCCAGGTCCCAGCTCAGCCGTACCTGGCCGCCGGCGGCGGAGAGCGCGCCGTATTTCGCCGCGTTGGTCGCCAGCTCATGCATCGCCATGCCGATCGCCTGGGCCGGCTGTGGCGCGACCAGCAGCATCGGCCCCTCCACCACGATGCGCGGCCCCCCATCGGCCGGATCGGCGGCGGGCTGGAAGGCCAGCAATTCGGTCCGCAGCAGGGCGCCGAGGTCGGCCCCGCGCCACTGGTTCTCCGCCAGTAGCGTATGCGCCCGGGCCAGCGCCGCGACGCGGCCCTCCACCATGCTGGCATAGGCGGCCGGGTCGTGCCGCGGCGTCAGCCGCAGCGCCGCCTGCACCACGGCGAGCACGTTCTTGGCGCGGTGGTCGACTTCCCGCACCAGCAGGGCCTGGCGCTCCTCCGCCTGCCGGCGGTCGGTGATGTCGGCGACGACGCCGGCCATGCGCCTGCCCTCCGGCCGGGCATCCGGCAGCACCCGGCCCCAGCTGCGCAGCCAGCGCGCCGTCCCGTCGGGCCGGCTGACGCGGAATTCTGCGGCGTACTCACCGTCGGTGGCCACCGCCTCGGCATAGGCGGCCATGACGCGGACACGGTCCTCCGGGTGGATGGAGGCCGCGATCTCCGTCATCGTGCCGGCGGCCTCCACCGGCTCCTGGCCCAGCATGGTGGCGGCGCGGGCGTCCCACCGGGCCGCGCCGGTTGCCGTCTCGGTCTCCCAGGCCCCGAGGCCGCCGGCATCCATCGCCACCCGCAGGCGTTCCTCGCTGCGCCGTAGCTCCGCCTCCGCCATCTTGCGGGCGGTGATGTCGACATGCGCGCCGTAGGTGACGCGGCCGGCGCCGAGGTCGACGCCCTGCACCCGGACCAGGATATCGCGCAGCTCACCGCTTCGGGTGCGGTGCCGCGCCTCGAATTCCTGCGCCCCGCCACCGATCCGGTGCGCCCGGCCGCGCTGCCGGATGGCCTCGGGATCGGCCAGGGCGTCGATGTCGCCGATCGTCAGGCCGAGGAATTCCTCCCGCTCATAGTCGTAATCGGCGCAGGCCTGGGCGTTGACGTCGAGGATGCGGTGGCTCGCCGGATCGATGACGATGATCGCGAAGGGGGCGCTGTCGAACAGCGCCCGGTAACGGGTTTCGGCTTCCCGCCGTTGGGTGATGTCGAAGGTGACGCCGGCGGCGCGCAGCGCCCGGCCGCTGCGCGGGTCGCGCTCGGTCACCCGGCCCTGGGAGCGCAGCCAGCGCACGCCGCCATCCGGGTCGGCGACGCGGAATTCGATGGCGTCGAACGCATCGGTGTCGGGCGCCCGGCCGAGCGCGTGCATGATGGTGGCGGCGCAGCGGTCCCGGTCCTCCGGATGCACCGCCGCGAGCACCGCCGGCGTGGTGTCCAGCGTGCCGGCCGGCCGGCCATAAAGCGCCTCGCGCCCCTCCGAGCCGGTGATGCGGTCGGCGACCACATCCCATTCCCAGTTCGCCATGCGTGCCGCTTCGAGCGCAAGGCGCAGCCTCGACTCGCTGGCCGCCAGGGCGGCGCGGCTGGCCTGCAACTCGGCATTGGCCCGGCGCAGCGCCTCGTTCGCCGCCTCGGCGGCATGCAGGTCGGCGGTCCGTTCGGCGAGGTCCTGCACGGCCTGGCCAAGCGCCCCCGCATCCGCCGCCTTCGACAGGCCGTTCATGCCGGGCAGCGGCGGGTGCCGGGCGGGGAGGGGGGCTCTGCCATGCGGGGGTGCTCCCATCGCCTGCGGGTTGAACTGCCTCGACGATAGACGCGACTGGCCCGCCGCGACAGGGCGTAAGGTCAGTCGGCCAGGTCGGGCGTCGTCGCCAGGACTGCCGGCGGCTCCTCCGTCGCCAGGACCGCCGACGGCTCCTCCGTCACCGGCTCCGCCGCGCGGCGGGCGCCGAGGCCGATCCAGTCGCGCAGCGCGCCCACCACCTCCGGCGGCAGCCGCGCCCCGGCCGCCGCGGCCTGGCGGGTGATCTCGGCGAACAGCGCGCGGCCGAAGCGGGCGGGCGTCTCCGCATCCGGCACCGCGCGCCAGTCGACCCGGGCGCGGTAGAGCCAGGCGATCAGCGCCTCCACCGCCCGCGCCGGCAGGTCGAGGCCGGCGGCCATCGCCTCGGAGCCCAGCGCGGCGCGCTGGTCAGGCCCCGGCGGGCCGTCCAACGGCAGCATGCCGGCCAGGCGGCGGAGCGCGAAATCCAGCGCCTCGGGCGCCAGCGCCGGCACGTCCAGCCCCGCGCCCAGCGCGGCGCGCAGTTCGGCCATCAGCCGGGCCAGCGGATCGTCCGGCAGGCCGGCGGGCAGGCCGGGCTGCGCCAGGGAGGGCCGGTCGTGCCGCGCCGGGTCGTAGAGCCAGCCGCCACCCGGCCCGGCTTCCAACGCCAGCCCCTCGGCGCCCTCGATCAGCTTGGCGAGGGTCCCGGCGCCGCCGAAGCGGGAGTGCCGCACCCAGCCGCCGCCCAGCAGATGGATGCGCTTGCCGAGCGCCGGCAGGTGCAGCGGATCGGCCGCATCCGCCACCAGCCGGCGCAGCAAAGCGAGGATGGCGGCACGCTGGGCCGGCGGGTCGCCCGGATCGGGGGTCGCGTCCGGGGCAGGATCGGCCGGCGGCTCGGCCGGGACGGCCGGCGCCATGGCCGCGCCGGCAGGCCGGACCGGCGGC
>JBMOJU010000318.1:0-5919 GCA_049315625.1 Paracraurococcus sp. | reverse complement strand
CCCTCACCTCGCCGCCGAGCTCGACATCGATGCCCCGGCCGCGGATGTAGACGCTCCGCGGCGCGCTGATGGTCACCGCCAGGTTGAGCGGCGGCGCGGGCGGGGCCGGTGGGCGCGGTGGCGCGGGCGGGATGACGCCGGGCGGCAGGCGGCCGGTCTGCCGGACATTCGCCAGGGTCGGAACGCTGGCCGGCAGGCTGGCAGGGATATGGATTTCTGCCGGCTGGATTCGGACGGTGCCGGAGAGCGTGCCGCCACCGGCGACCGGGCCCTGGACGCGGATATCCGCCCCGATGGTGGCGGTGACCAGGTCGGAGACGACCGGCATGGCGTTGCGCGCGGTCAGCGTCAGGTCGGCCGGGAAACCCGGGGCGCCGGCATCCAGGCTGCCGGCCAGCGCGATGGTCCCCTTGCCGGCGGTGCGTCCGCTGAGGCGGTCGATCACCAGTCGCGTGCCGTCGCCGGTGATGGTGCCGTTCAGGTCGAAGACCCGCACGCCATACACGGTGTTGCGGTACTCGGCGCCCGAGAGCGTGGCGCGGCCGCCGAGCCGCGGCGTGCCGACCGTGCCATCCGCCCGTAGCGCCAAGGCAAGCCGGCCGGTCACCCGGTCGGCGCCGGCGGCGAGGAAGGGGCTGGCGAGCGGGGCCAGGTTCAGCCCGCCATCGACGGTCGCCGCCAGGGCGCCCTGCGGCCCGAAGCCGTTCGGCAGCCGCGCCGTCAGGTCGAGCCGCCCGGCCGGGCCGGCGTCGAGGTCGGCGCGAAGCTGCGCCGCTTCCCCGGCCAGGCTCCCCTCGGCCCGCAGGGTCAGCAGCGGCAGGCCCTTGGCCCAATCGGCCCCGGCGCCGAGCCCGGTGCCGTTCAGCGTGGCGCGTATCTCCGGCTTCGCCACCGGCCCGGTGGCGCGGATATCGGCGGACAGCGTGCCCTGCGGCCGGATATCGGGGGCGAAGCGCTCGGCCAGGGCCAGCGGCAGCGCGGCGATGCTGGCGGCGATGTCGGCCTGGTCCGGCCCCCATTTGCCGCGCGCCTCGATCCGCCCGCCGCGGGCGATGGCGAGCGTGGTCGGCGCGACCTCGATCCCGCCATCGGCACCGAGCTTCACCCGGGTCGGGCCGGCGAGGCGGATGGCCTCGCCCATCGCCTGCGCCTCCAGCGCCGCGAGGTCGAGGCGCCAGCCGCCATTCTCCTGTGCCAGCTTGCCGCGGCCGTTAACGCTGCCCTCGGTGGCGCGGCCCTGGACGGTCCAGTCGATCGCGGCTGGGGTGCCGGACGCGGTCGCCTGCAGGCTGCCCTCGGTGCCGTTGAAGCCGAGCTTCGGCGCGTCGAGCTTCGCCTCGAAGCCTTGGACGCCGTCCCGGGTGGCGAGCTTGGCCTCCAGCAGCAGCCGCCCGGCCAGGCCGGCGACGCTGCCCAGCTTGCCGAGCGGTGCGAGATCGCTCGCCTCCAGCCGAGCGGTGCCCTCGAACAGCGGCCCGGCCGGGTCGAGGCTTCCGCTTACCGCCAGATGCGCGGGCCCGAGCCTGGCCTCGCCCTGCTCGATCTGGACCAGGCTGCCATCCGGCCGGCCGCGGAAGGTGAGCCCCAGGGGCATGCCGTCCAGCTTGCCGTCCAGCGTCGCGGTGCCGCGTGGGGCGGAGGCCGGGGCGGCGATCGTCGCATCGAGGGCGAGGGATTCTAGGACATGCCCGAAGGCGGCGATCCGGCCGGAGGTGGCGGTGACGACAAGGTCGGGGTCGGCAAGCCGGCCGCTGGCCTGCACACGGGCCTCCAGCGCGCCCTCCGACCCGGTGCCGAGGACGGCGAGGCGCGGCAGCGAGAGGCGGGCCTCGAGCGCGACCGGCTCGGCCAGAGTCCCGGCCGCGGTCAGCCGTCCTTGGGCGCCCTCCAGCACCGCAATCAGGTCTGGGCCCGGCAGCGCGGCCTTCAGGGAAAGGCGCGGGCTGGGGCCGAGCACCGCATCGGCCGGGGCGACGGGGGTCTTCAGCGCCTCCGGCACCAGGACCAGGTCGAGGCTGGGCTTCGCCATGGTCCCGCCGATCGCGGCCTGTGCATCCACCGCCCGCCAGGCGAGGCCGGGCGGCAGCAGCGCGCCGAAGCGGCCGGAGTCGAGCAGGGCGAGGGTCGCCTTCAGGTCCAGCGCCTCGGTCCCGAGATCGGCGGTGCCCGCGACGGCCAGCCGCCCAGCCGGGACGGTGACGGTCAGGTCGCGCAGCGAGACGCGCTTGTCGGCGCCGAGATCGGCATCGAGGGCGAAGGCTGCCGGCGTGGCCAGGGCGGCGGCTTCGGACGGCAGGAAGGGCGCCACCCGTGCCTCGCCGGTCAGGGTCGCGCCGGCGGCGCCATCGGGCCGCACCCGCACGATGCCCTGGGTGACCAGCCCGATATCTGGCCCAAGGCCCGCTTTCAGGTCGAGACGGGCGCCGCCGGCCGGGCCGTCCAGCGTCAGGTCGAGGCTGAGGGGAGCCTCCTTCCGCCCGGCCAGGGTCGGCCCGATCCCGCCCGCCGCCTCCCGCAGCGTCAACTTCGCGGCGAGCCGGTCCTCGGCGGGGGCGAGCGCCAGGGTGAGGCTGGCGCCGCCCTCGGCGTCCAGCCGCTTCAGGTCGAGCGCGGCCCGCAGCGCGCCGGCCGCCAGCGCCGCGTTGCCCTCGACCGAGAAGGCCGCATCCTGCTGCAGGATGGCCGCGCCGAGCTCCAGCCGGCCGATGCCGAGATGGTCGAGCGCCACCGCCACGGGCAGCGAAGGCAGTTGCGGCAGCACCGTCTCGGAGGGCGCCGCCGGCGCGGCCGGCGTTTCGGACGCGGCCGGCAGCCGCGGCAGGGCGATGCGCGCGGCCTCCAGCCGCTCGATCCGCAATGTCCTGCCGGTCAGCGCCATCAGGTCGAGGCCGATCCGCGCCTCCTCGACGGTCAGCCAGACGCCGTCCTTATCGGCCAGCGTGATCCGCGCCGCGCCGATGCGGCCGGGGATCGGCCCGCTCAGCCCCTCGATCGTCAGCCCGGGCACCTGCCCGGCGGCGAGATTGGCCACCATCGCCCGTCCGCCCGCGGTGTTTACCCAGGCCAGCCCCGCGCCGAGTGCGAGCAGCGGCAGTGCGACCAGGGCCAGACCGATGCCCAGCAGCCATTTCAGGGCCCGCCGCATCAGAAGGCCTGGCCGATGCCGACATAGAGGCCGTAGCCGGACGACCCCTGCTGCCTGACCAGGGGCACTGCGACATCCGCCCGCACCGGTCCTATCGCCGTGTAATACCGCAGGCCGATTCCGGCGCCGACCCGCAGATTGGCGGTGTCCGGCGCCGAACCGCCGCCGACCGAGCCGGCATCCACAAAGGCGACGCCGCCGATATCGCCCCAGATGCGCTGGCGCCATTCGACGCTGGCCTCGATCAGGCTGGCGCCACCGGAGGGCTTGTCGCGCGCGTCGCGCGGCCCGATCGACTGGTAGTCGAAGCCGCGGACCGAGCCGCCGCCGCCGGCATAGAAGCGCTGGTGCCGTGGCACGTTCGCCTTGTCGCCGCCCAGCAGCGACCCGACCGTGCCGCGCAGGGCGAGGATGCCCTGCCGCTCGCCCAGCACATCCCAATAGGTGCTGGCGGTCACCCGCAGCGGGGCGAAGGCGGCGGAGTCGCGGAACGACCAGGAGGGGGTGAGGGCGCCGCTGACCCGGTAACCCTTGGCGGGATCGAGCAGGCTGTCGGCGCCGTCATACCGGCCGCCAAGCTGGAAGCCGAGGATCTGGTAGGGCGTCAGCGTGCCGTCGGGCGGGCCGATGTCGCCGAAATCCAGCACCGGGCCAGCATTCACCGAGAGCCGCTCGGAGAAGCGCCGCTCGATCAGCGCGGAGAAGGTTACGGCGTTGCGGTCATAGGCTTCGAGCCTTTCCCGCAGCCCGAACAGGCTGCCGACGAAGCTGAAGTCCGGGCCGATATCCAGGCCGAAGACGGAAGGGTCGCGATACGTCCCGCCGATCCGGTAGGTGGATTGCCCGAGCCCGCCATTGGTGCCGAGCCGCGCGACCTCGGCTTCCAGCCGCAGCCGCTCGGCGCGGCCGAACAGGTTGCGGTGCTCCCAATAGACCCGGACGCTGGGGCCGTAATTGGTCTCGTAGGCCAGGTTCACGCCCATGGCGCGGCGGGCGCGTTCGGCGACGGTGAAGGTCACCGGCAGCCGCCCGGCCTCGTCCAGCCGCTCGGCCGCCCGGGCGCGGACCGAGCCGAAGGCGCCGAGATTCATCAGCGTGCGGCGTTCCTGTTCCAGCCGCTCCGGGCTGTAGCGCTGGCCCTCGATCCGCGCCGCCTGGGCGCGGAGGAAGCCGCGGTCGACCCGCACCATGCCGTCGATCTCGGGCGCGGCGAAGCTGGCGACCGGGCCGGGGGCGAAGACCCAGCCGACATCCATCGTCTTGCGGTCGTGGTCGACCGTCGTCTCCCGCCGCGCCACGGTCGCCAGCGGGTGGCCGGCGGCCAGCAGCCGGTCCAGCAGGATGCGCTCCGCCGCCAGGACCGGCTCGGCCCGCGCCACGTCGCCCACCGCCAGGTCGAACGACTTGGCCGCGACGCCATCCACCGCCGCCTGGTCGGTCGGCGACTCGGCGCGCAGGCCGACGTGCG
Organism: Paracraurococcus sp.; assembly: GCA_049315625.1. Lineage (GTDB taxonomy): Bacteria > Pseudomonadota > Alphaproteobacteria > Acetobacterales > Acetobacteraceae > Paracraurococcus. The sequence goes on along the minus strand of JBMOJU010000318.1, from coordinate 1,306 downwards.
CGATGCGGTAGGGCTGGCCCGTCTCGACCACGATCCGCACCGGCAGCGGTCGCTGCCGCGCCGCATCCAGCCGGTCGAGCATCCCGGGGTCGCCCACCGCGCCGCCGGCGAGTTCGATGCGGGTGGTGCCGGCCCAGTAGCCTTCCGATTGCAGCGCGCGCTGGAGCCTCTCGCGGTCCCCGTCGGCGCGGCCGAGCACGCCGCCGGCCGTGGTCGGCGCGCTGTCCTGCAGCGCGACGAGCTGCGACACCGCCTTCAGCGCCCCATCCAGCCGCCCGTCACCGGTCGGCGCGATCTCCACCGTGTAGGGGAGCGTGTCGGGGTCCTGCGGCGGCTCCTGCGCCAGGGCGAGGCTGGCGAGCAGCAGGAGGGGCGGCAGGAGGCGGCGGAGGCGGGGTGGCACGGGTGCGGACGTATTTTCCTGCTGGTCGGTTCCCCGCGGGGATGGCCGTGGAGGTGGGCACGCGGTAGGTTTCTGCCATGGATGAAGCCCTGGCCCAAACCCTCACCGCCTGGCGGCGGCACCTGCATGCCCATCCGGGCCTGACCCTGCATGAGGGCGAGACGGCGGCCTTTGTTGCCGCTCGGCTGCGGGAACTGGGGGTGGAGGTCGCCGAGGGTGTCGGCGGGCATGGCGTGGTCGGCACCATCCGGCGCGGCGGCAACCGCTCGGTCGGCCTCCGTGGCGACATGGACGCGCTGCCGATCCAGGAGGTGAACGCCGAGCTGCCGCACCGCTCCACCATCCCCGGTGTGATGCATGCCTGTGGCCATGACGGCCATACGACGGCATTGCTGGGTGCGGCGGCGCTGCTGATGCAGGACAAGGGCTGGGCCGGCACGGTGCAGCTGGTCTTCCAGCCGGCGGAGGAGGGCGGCGGCGGCGCCCGGGCGATGATCGCCGACGGCCTGTTCTCCCGCTTCCCGATGGAACGCATCTTCGGCTGGCACAATTGGCCGGGGCTGGAGGCGGGGACCGTGGCGGTGCACGACCGCGCCGTGATGGCCGCCGGCGCCCGCTTCGAGATTGTGTTCGAGGGGCATGCCGGCCACGCCGCGCTGCCGCATTTGACCCGCGACCCGATGCTCGGCGCCGGACACTGCATCGTCGCCCTGCAAAGCATCGTCGCCCGCAATGTCGACCCGATGCAGGCCGGCGTGGTGAGCGTGACGGTGGCCGAGGCCGGATCGGCGCAGAACCAGATCGCCGGCCGCGCGGTGCTGCGGGGCACTGCGCGCTGGCTTTCGGACGAGACGGGCGCGGCGATCGAGGCCGGGATGCGCCGGGTGGCGGACGGCATCGCCG
>JBMOJU010000317.1:0-5965 GCA_049315625.1 Paracraurococcus sp. | reverse complement strand
GCGGTGCAGGCCGACCGCGCCACCGGCGTCTATGCCGACCCCATGAAGGTGCGCGCCATCCGCACCGGCGGGATCGAGGCGGTGCATCTCTGCGAGCCTTCGCCGCAGCGGACGCCGGTGCTGTACCAGGCCGGGGCCTCGGACCGCGGCCGCGACTTCGCCGCGCGGCATGCCGAATGCGTCTTCCTCAACCCCTCCAGCCCGGAGAATGTCGCCCGCATCGTCGCCGATCTGCGCGCCAAGGCGGCGCCGCGGCCGCTCCGCATCTTCGTCGGCGCCACGCTGATCCTCGGCCGGACCGAGGCGGAGGCGCAGGACCTGCTGGCGGAATACCGCCACCATGCCAGCATCACCGGCGCGCTGACCCATGCGGCGGCCTCGCTCGGGATCGATTTCGACCGCTTCGGGATGGATGAGCCGATCGCCGCCACCGGCAGCAACGCCATTTCCTCGAACGTCGAGGCCATGGCGCGGGTCTTCGGCTCCGGCTGGACCAAGCGGCAGCTGATCGACCAGTTCATCCTCGGCAGCCGGCAGAAGCCGCTGGTCGGCACCGCGGATGCGGTAGCGGACCAGTTGATCGCCTTCGCCGACGCCACCGACGTGGACGGCTTCAACCTGTCCCGCACCGTGATGCCGGAATGCATCGAGGCGGTGGCCGACCTGCTGGTCCCGGCCCTGCAGGCGCGCGGCGCCTACAAGACCGCCTATGCCCCGGGGACCTACCGGGACAAGCTGTTCGGCGCCGGTCCGCTGCTGGCGGCGCCCCATCCGGCGGCAGAAGCGCGCGGGTAACCCCGGGCGGGCAGAAGATCCTGCCGTCTTTTCGGCGGTGCAGCATGAACTCCGGCAGGACCTGCGGCATCATCCGGTGCATCCTTCCGGCAGAGCCGGCGTCCCCCGGGGCCTTGCCGCGCCCCCCGGGCCGCCCGACATTCACAGCCAAGCCGGGTGGCAGCGGCCGCCCCCGTCCGGGAGAGACATGATGGGCAGCATCCTCCGCCCCGAAGCCACCCTCGAAGACCGCTGGGAGAAGGCGGGCGAGACGCTGCTGCTGACCGGCATCCAGGCGCTGGTCCGGCTGCCGCTGGTGCGGCACGAGCTCGACCGCGCGATGGGCTGGAACACCGCCGGCTATGTCAGCGGCTACCGCGGCTCGCCGCTCGGCACCTATGACCAGCAGCTGATGAAGCAGGCGAAGCGCCTGGCCGAGGCCAATGTCGTGGTCCGCCCGGCGCTGAACGAGGACCTGGCCGCCACCGCCGTCTGGGGCACCCAGCAGGTCGCGCTCTACGGCAACCAGCAATACGACGGCGTCTTCGGCATCTGGTACGGCAAGGGCCCCGGCGTGGACCGCAGCGGCGATGCGCTGCGCCACGCCAATTCCGCCGGCACCGCGCCGCGCGGCGGCGTGCTGGCGCTGGCCGGGGACGACCCGTCCTGCAAGTCGTCCACCATCACCTCCGGCTGCGAATATTCCTTCATGGACGTCGAGATGCCGGTCCTCGACCCGGCCGGCGTCACCGAGATCCTGGATTTTGGGCTGAAGGCGCTGGATATGTCGCGCTTTGCCGGCCTCTGGGTCGGGATGAAATGCGTCGCCGAGACGATGGACGGCGCCGGCACCGTGCTGGTCGACCCCGCCGCCTACCACAGCATCCGGCCGGACTTCACCTTCCCGGCCGATGGCGTCCACATCCGCCTGCGCGACCACGCCATCCCGCAGGAGGAACGCCTGCGGCACTTCAAGCTGCCCGCCGCGCTCGCCTTCGCCCGCGCCAACGGCCTCAACCGCATCGTCATGGACAGCCCCAACGCCCGCTTCGGCATCGCCGCCCGCGGCCGCGGCTACGCCACGCTGCGCCAGGCGCTGCACGATGCCGGCATCACCGAGGAACTCGCCCGCATGGCCGGCCTCCGCATCTGGAAGGTCGGCCTCGCCTGGCCGCTGGATGGCGTCGGCGCCCGCGAATTCGCCCGCGGCCTGGAGGAGATCATGGTGGTCGAGGACCGCCGCCCGGTGATCGAGCCGCAACTCCGCGACGCGCTGTACCACGAGGCCTCCCGCCCGCGGATCGTCGGCAAGCAGGATGAGCAGGGCCGCCGGCTGCTGTCGGACCTCACCGAGCTCGACACCGGCGCCGTGCTGCGCGCGCTCGCCGCCCGCCTGCCGGAGTCCCTGCAGACCGAGCAGCTCCGCGACCGCATCCGCCAGCTCGACCGCATCGCCCAGTTGCAGGCGCCGCCGATCCACGACCGCACGCCGCATTTCTGCCCGGGCTGCCCGCACAACACCAGCACGCGGGTGCCGGAAGGCAGCCACGCCATGGCCGGCATCGGCTGCCACACCCTGGCGATCTACATGGACCGGCAGACCGACCTCTACAGCCACATGGGCGCGGAGGGCATGGCCTGGCTGGGCATGGGGCCCTTCGTCTCCGAGAAGCATATGTTCGTCAACATCGGCGACGGCACCTACGCCCATTCCGGCAGCCTCGCGGTGCGCCAGGCGATCGCCGCCGGCGCCACCATGACCTACAAGATCCTGGTCAACAGCGCCGTCGCCATGACCGGCGGGCAGACGCCGGAAGGCGAGCTCGGCGTGCCCGAGATCGCGGCGCAGATGGCGGCCGAGGGCGCGGCGAAGATCGTCGTCGTCTCCGACGACCCCGAGCGCCACCAGGGCGACGCCCGCATGCCGAAGGGCACCGAGTACCGCGAACGCCGCGACCTCGACCTCGTCCAGCGCGAACTGCGCGAGGTGCCCGGCGTCACCATCCTGATCTACGACCAGCAATGCGCGACCGAGCGCCGCCGCAAGCGCAAGCGCGGCACCCAGGCCGTGGCAACGAAGCGCGTGGCGATCAATCCCCGCGTCTGCGAGGATTGCGGCGACTGCTCGCGCACCTCCAACTGCCTGGCGGTCGAGCCGATCGAGACCGCCTTCGGCCGCAAGCGCGCCATCGACCAGAGCGCCTGCAACCAGGACCTGTCCTGCGTCGAGGGCTTCTGCCCCTCCTTCGTCACGCTGGTCGGCGCCGAGCCGGTGAAGAAACCCGTCCCCAAACTGGGCGCCGCGGTGCCGGAGCCGCAGCGCCCCGACGTGCCGGCGGGCGAGCCGGCCTTCAACATCCTGCTCGCCGGCGTCGGCGGCCAGGGCGTCACGGCGCTGTCCGCCATCCTCGGCATGGCGGCGCACCTGGAAGGCCGGCCGTCGCGCTCGGTCGACATGCTCGGCCTGGCGCAGAAGGGCGGCGGCGTCTTCGCCCAGCTCCGCATCGGCCGGCCCGACGCCGATCCCGCCACCATCGAGGCACCGCGCATCGGCATGGGCCAGGCCGACCTGCTGCTCTCGGCCGACATGGTGGTGGCGCATGGCCGCACCGCGCGCCCGCTGCTGGGCGCCGACCGCACGGCCGCGGTGCTGAACGTCGACCTGCAGCCGACCGCGCAATTCGTCCTCAACACCGCGACGACCTACGACCGCCCCGGCATGCTCGCCAGCATCCAGGATGCCTGCCGCGAGGTCGTCACGGTGCCCGGCGTGCAGGTGGTGGAGGAGGCGCTGGGCGACCTCATCTACCTCAATGTCTGGCTGCTCGGCATCGCCTACCAGAAGGGGCTGGTGCCGCTCTCCGCCGAGGCGATCGACCGGGCGCTGGAACTGAACGGGGCGCAGATCGAGCGCAACAAGGCCGCCTTCGCGCTCGGCCGCGAAGCCGCGCTGGCCCCGCCGGCACCGGTGACGCCGGAAGCCGAGACGCTGGACGCGCTGGTGGCGCGCCGCGTCGCCGACCTGACCGACTACCAGAATGCCGGCTACGCCCGCGGCTACGCCGACTTCGTCGCCAAGGTCCGCGCCGCCGAGCAGGCGGCGGTGCCGGGCCAGCAGCGGCTGGCCCGCGCCGTGGCGCAGCAGCTCTACCGCCTCATGGCCTACAAGGACGAGTACGAGGTCGCCCGGCTGCACAGCCTGACCGACTGGAAGGCCTTCCTGGAAGGGCACTTCACCGGCACGCAACGCATCGAGCTGAACCTGGCGCCGCCCTTCCTGGCCAAGCCCGACCCGGTCACCGGCGTGCCGCGCAAGATCGCCTTCGGCCCCTGGATGCTGCGGGCGATGGGGGCGCTGCGGCACGGCAAGGCGCTGCGCGGCACCGCACTCGACCCCTTCGGCCGGACCGAGGAGCGGCGGATGGAACGCGCGCTGATCGGCGAGTACCGCGACGGGATCGAGCGGCTGCTGCGGCTGCTGTCGCCCGCCACGCATGCACGGATCTGCGACTGGGCCGAGGCGGCGGCGGGCATCAAGGGCTACGGCCACATCAAGGCGCGCAACGCGGCGGCGACGCGGGCGCGGATGGCGGAGATCGAGGCGGGTGTGGCGGCGCCGGTGGCGATGGCGGCGGAGTAGGGGGCGCTACACGCCGGTCAGCAGCAGGATGTCGATGGCGCGCAGGATGGCGTCGTAGCTGCCGTCCAGCGTGCCGATGGCGGGGCCAAGCTCCCGCCTCGGCACGGCGCTGAGCTGGTGAATGGCGAGGATATGCGGCGCGCCGTCGATCTCGAAGACCGGGTTCAGGTCGCGCACCGGCTTGCCGGCCTGGTCGGGCGGCAGCAGCGGCGCGACCACGCGCGTCGGCAGGTGATCCAGCAATTCGTGCTGCAGATCGACGACCAGCACCCCTTCCAGGCGATGCAGGTCGAAGCGCGCCACCTCAGAAGGTCCGGAACCGGGCGAGCGGCAGCCCATGCTTCGCCAGCGGCTCGGCCCAGGACTCCATGGCCTCGCGGTTCTCGGCCTGCCAGCGGCGCTGGCGTGCGGTGCGGACGGCGGCGGCCAGGCCTTCCTCGCAGGCGCGGGAGAGGTTGACCTCCAGCGCCTTGGCCTCGGCGACCAGGGCTTCGGGCAGGCTGACATTGGTGGGGCGGCGGGTGGTGGCGGACATGACCGAGGCCTCCTGCGCACAGGATATGCGCAGTGTTGTCGGCGGGTCCAACGAGGGCGGTGGGACGAACCGTCCCCGCGGGGCCGGTATCGCGGCACGGAGGCGGACAGTGCCATTTCGCGACGTCGATCCCCTCTGGCGCTCGACCCCACCAAAGGCCAAAAAGCCTTTGGAAACCAGGGATCTTCTCGGCGGGCGAAGGTGCTTTACGTATCAGTCGCTTTTCCCAGCGTTCCCTCACCATTGCAGGCAGCGAGGGAACGCTGGTTCTACCCCACCGCACGTATGCGCATCCAATTTTTGTAAATATTAAACTTTTATGACGCTGGGGCCAGAGCCACTGTGCACAAAGCGATAGTCTTTCGACCCAGCCGGGTTAGGAGGCTCTTTTCATCTGCGTGGCTGGAGGCCTAGATGAAAACCTGAAGCGCCCCACAAAGCCGGATCAATTGCAACCGTTGACCTCCGTTCTCACTGTCACTTGCATATCCCGAAACGGTTCGGCTAAGTTGGTTGGGAAATCAAGTGATCGGAGATGGAGCTCATGCTTCAAATCTTGAGTAGGTGTCTCCGTTACGACAGGCTGTCTGCAACTAGTAACACGCATGCTCTTAGAGACAAATATACAAGTATGGGCGAATGGAGCCTCGCAGCAGCGTGGCTGATGGTCATTTTTTTATTGCGCTTGCCGACAGCAGAAGCTCAGACTCCAGCGAGCGTAAGTTTCACTTCAGAATTGATGACTGCTCGCTTTTGGTCCGTTGGTGAGCAGAAAAATTATGAATATAAAGGTGCAAGACTGATTTCAGAGGATGGTGAGCGTTTCCATCTCTATCTGCTCGGTTGTGTATTCGACGTTGGGCCTAATACTGGCGAGGAAGAAAAATTAGCACGCTATGCCAAAGCCATAGCTACACTTGGCGGGCTTGTAAGTATTGAGTTTACATTTGAGGGAAGGTTAATGAATCCTCGAAGGTATAATATAACTCAATCGCTTGGTATTCCAGATAATCCCG
>JBMOJU010000316.1:0-5978 GCA_049315625.1 Paracraurococcus sp. | reverse complement strand
CCAGCATCTGCTGATACAGCTCGATGCCGACCTCACGGATATGGCCGGACTGCTCGTCGCCCAGCAAATTGCCGGCGCCGCGGATGTCGAGGTCGTGCGAGGCCAGGGTGAAGCCGGCGCCGAGGTTGTCGAGCGTCTGCATCACCTCCAGCCGCTTCTGCGCCGCGGCACTCAGGCGGTGGGAGGCCGGCCAGGTCAGGTAGGCATAGCCGCGCTGCTTGCCGCGGCCGACCCGGCCGCGGAGCTGGTACAGCTGCGCCAGGCCGAACATGTCGGCGCGGTGGATGATCAGCGTGTTCACCGCCGGCATGTCGAGGCCCGACTCGACGATGTTGGTGGACAGCAGGATGTCGTGCTTGCCGTCGCCGAACTCGGTCATCACCTTCTCAAGGTGGGTCGGCGCCTGCTGGCCATGCGCCTCGACGATGCGGGCGTCGGGGACGATCTCGCGCAGCCGGGCGGCGACCTTTTCCATGTCCTCCAGCCGCGGGACGACGCAGAAGACCTGGCCGCCGCGGAAGCGTTCGCGCTGGATCGCCTCCCGCAGCACCACGCCGTCCCAGGGCATGATGAAGGTGCGCACCGCCAGGCGGTCCACCGGCGGCGTGGCGATGATGCTCATCTCCCGCACCCCGGTCAGCGCCAATTGCAGGGTGCGCGGGATCGGCGTCGCGGTCAGGGTCAGCACGTGGACGTCGGTCTTCAGCGCCTTCAGCCGTTCCTTGTGGGCGACGCCGAAATGCTGCTCCTCATCGACAATGACCAGGCCGAGATCGGCGAACTCGACCGACTTGGCCAGCAGCGCATGGGTGCCGACGACGATGTTGATCGAGCCGTCCTTCACCCCCTCCCGCACCTTGATGGCGTCCTTGGCGGTGACCATGCGGGACAGCTGGGCGATGGTCACCGGCATGCCGGCGAAGCGCGCGGTGAAGGTCCGGGCGTGCTGGCGGGCGAGCAGCGTGGTCGGCACCACCACCGCCACCTGGGCGCCGGACATCGCCACGACGAAGGCAGCGCGCAGCGCCACCTCGGTCTTGCCGAAGCCGACATCGCCGCAGACGAGGCGGTCCATCGGCCGGCCGGCCGCCAGATCCTCCAGCACGTCGGCGATGGCGCGCTGCTGGTCCTCGGTCTCGGCGAAGGGGAAGCGGCTGCAGAACTCGTCCCAGACGCCTTCCGGCGGGGTGGCCAGCGTGCCTTCCCGCGTCGCCCGCTCGGCGGCGATGCGGATGAGCTGGCCGGCCATGTCCTGGATGCGCTGCTTGGCGCGGGCCTTGCGGGATTGCCAGGACGATCCACCGAGCTTGTCGAGCGCGACCCCCTGCCCTTCCGAGCCGAAGCGCGACAGCACCTCGATATTCTCGACCGGCAGGAACAGCTTGTCGCCGCCGTCGTAGATCAGCCGCAGGCAGTCATGCGCCGCGCCGTTGACCTGCAAGGTCTCCAGCCCGTCATAGCGGCCGATGCCGTGGTCCTGGTGCACCACCAGGTCGCCCTGCTCGATGCCGGTGGCGTCGGCGATGAACTGGTCGGCCCGCTTGCGGCGGCGCGGCGGCCGGGCGATGCGCTCGCCCAGCAGGTCCTGCTCGCCAACGACGGACAGGCCGAGCCGGATGCCGGTGGCGCCGGCCGGGGCGAAGAAGCCGCGTTCCAGCCCGAGCACCGCCAGCGCCACCACGCCCTTCGGCAGCGCGGCGATGCCGGCGACGTCGTCCACCGCCCGCGCCGCGACCCGGTTCTCCCGCAGCAGGTTGGCAAGCCGCTCGCGGGAGCCCTTCGTCCAGGCCGCGACCACCGGCCGGCGGCCCTGTTCGAACATCACCTGGGCATGCTCGGCATAGGCCAGGAAGACGTTCTGCCCGGCCGCGCGTGCCTCGGTGAACAGCCGCCCGGGCCGGCCGCCGGCCTCGATCCCCTCGGCGCCCTCTGCCTGGGCGAAGGGGGAGAAGCGGAAGACGGGCCCGCCGGACAGCATGCGGTCCCAGGCGGCGCGGGTCAGGTACAGCCCGCCGGGCGGCGCCGGGCGATAGGGCACCTCGCCCTCGCTGGTCCGCACCGGGACGCGGCGGGCCTGGTAATGGTCCTCGATCATCTCCAGCCGCGCGGTCAGCACCTCATCCGCCTGGTGGTCCAGGCTGACCGAGGCGCCGGGCAGGTAGTCGAGCAGGGTTTCCATGCCCTCGTGGAACAGCCCGGCCCAGTGCTCCATGCCAGGATGCTTCCGCCCGGCGCTGACCGAGGCATAGAGCGGGTCCTCGGCCGCGGCATTGCCGAACAGCTCGCGATAGGCGCCGCGGAACCGGGTTATCGAGGCCTCGTCGAGGAAGACCTCCCCCACCGGGCGCAGCCACAGCTCCGCCAGCGCCGCGCCGCTGCGCTGGGTGCCGGTGTCGAACCGCCGGAGGCTCTCGATCTCGTCGCCGAACAGGTCGAGCCGCACCGGGTCCGATTCGCCCGCGGGGTAGAGATCGATGATGCCGCCGCGGACGGCGTATTCGCCCGGCTCCATGACGGTGCCGGTGCGGCCGTATCCGTTCGCTTCCAGGAAGGCGGTCAGCGACTCCGGCCGCACCCGGCCGCCCTTGCGGATCAGCATGGTGGCGCCGAGGAAGACGTCCCGCGGCGGCACCTTCTGGACCAGGGCATTGACCGTGGTGACGACGATCCGTGGCCTTGTGCCCGGCTCCAGCAGCTTCGTCAGGGTGGAGACCCGCTCCGCCACGATCTCGGGGTTGGGCGAGACCCGGTCATAGGGCAGGCAATCCCAGGCAGGGAAGCGCAGCACCTCCACATCCGGGGCGAAGAAGCCGATCGCCTCGACCAGCCGGGCGGTGCGGGCATCGTCGCGGCAGACATGCAGGACCGGCGCATCGGTTTCCGCCCGGCGCCGCGCCAGCAGCAGGGCGTCGAACCCCTCCGGCGCGCCATGGACGGTGAGGCCCTGCAGGCGCTCCCGCACCTCGCTCATCGCTTGCGCAGCTCGGCCGGCAGGCCGGCGCCGCTGCCGGCACATTCCACCGCCATGCGGTCCAGCATGGGGGTGCGGCATTCCGGCGGGATGGGGCGGCGGCCGGACAGCCAATCCGCCAGGTCGACATCCGGGTATTCCAGCACCGCCTCCAGCTCATCCAATTCGGCCGGGGTGAAGCCGGCGATATGGGTGCCGACGAAGCCGCCGATCATCAGATCGGCCTCCTTGGTGCCGCGATGATGCGCGCGGAACACCAGGCGGCGGCGGCGGGGGTCGAGGATTTCTGTTTCGGGGGGCATGTCGTCACTGGTCACTGGCGCTGGCATATAGGGGCGCTTGGGAATCCTGTCAGCCCGAACACCATACACGGCGGAAGTTGCGCGTGACCGAGGAGATGGAGACCGATCCGCGCCTGGCGCCCCTGCTGGCCCCGCTGGCGGAACTGCCGGGGGTCGGCCCGATCATCGCGCGGCGGTTGAAGGAGGCGGTGGGGGGTGAGCGGGTGCTCGACCTGCTGTTCCATTTGCCGGAGCGCTACGCCCAGCGGATCCGGGTGGTTAGCCCGGAGGAGGCGCCGCTCGACGCCGAGGTGATCCTGCCGGCGCTGGTCGGCTCCCTGCGCGCGGCGCGGTCGAAGCTCGGCCGCCCCTATGTGGAACTGCGCGCCGAGGCGGCCGGCAAGCGGCTGCTGATCCGCTACATCAACGGCAACCTGGGCTGGCTGCAGAAGCTGCTGCCGCCGGGGACCGAGCGGCTGTTTGCCGGGAAGGTGAAGGTCGAGGCCGGCACCTATTCCATGATCAACCCGCTCTCGGCCACCGGGCCGGAGGGGCTGCCGGAACTGGAGCCGGTCTGGCCGCTGGTAAAGGATCTGCGGCTCGCGCAGGTGGCCAAGGCCATGGCGGCGGCGCTGGACCGCCTGCCGGATCTGCCGGAGTGGAACGACGCCGCCCTGCTGCGGCGGGAGGGCTGGCCCGGCTTCGGGGAGGCGTTGCGGGCGGTGCAGCTGCCGAGCGTGGCGCCGCCGGCGCCGACCCGCGCCCGGCTTGCCTATGACGAGGCGCTGGCCGGGCAGCTCGCCCTCGCCCTGGTTCGCCGCCGTGTGCGCGACCGTGCCGGCCGGGCGCTGGAAGGCGACGGCCGGCTCCGCGCCCAGGCGCTGGCCGCCTTTGGCCATGCCCCCACCCCGTCACAGGCCCATGCGCTGGCCGAGATCGATGCCGACCTGGCCGCGCCGCATAGAATGCTTCGTCTGCTGCAGGGCGATGTCGGGTCCGGCAAGACACTGGTGGCGGTGCTGGCCCTGCTGCGGGCGGTGGAGGCCGGCGCCCAGGGCGCGCTGATGGCACCGACCGAGCTGCTGGCGCGGCAGCATGTCCGCACCCTGTCCCGGCTCTGCACCCCCGCCGGCGTCCGGGTGGAACTGCTGGCCGGCAGCGTGAAGGGGGCGCAGCGCAAACGGGTGCTTGGCGGGCTGGCCAGCGGGGCCGTGCAGATCGTGGTCGGCACCCATGCGCTGTTCCAGGAAGGTGTCGAGTTCCGCGACCTCGCCTTGGCGGTGGTGGACGAGCAGCACCGCTTCGGCGTGGCGCAGCGGCTGATGCTGGCCGAGAAGGGCGACCAGGCCGACATGCTGGTGATGACCGCGACGCCGATCCCGCGCACCCTGCTGCTGACCCAATGGGGCGAGATGGCGGTGTCGCGCCTGACCGGCAAGCCGGCGGGCCGGCAGCCGATCACCACGACGCTGCATGGACTGCGGCAACTCGACCAGGTCGTCGCCGGCGTGGGGCGGGCGATGGAGCGCGGCGCCCGGGTCTACTGGGTCTGCCCGCATGTCGCCGAGAGCGACGCCAGCGACATCGCCGCGGCCGAGACCCGATTCGCCGAATTGTCGGCCCGCTTCCCCTGCCAGGTCGGCCTGGCGCATGGCCAGCTCGACCCCGAGATGCGGGAGGCGGCGATCCGCGAATTCGCCACCGGCCGCACCCGGCTGCTGGTTGCGACCACGGTCATCGAGGTCGGCGTCGACGTGCCGGAGGCGACGGTGATGGTGATCGAGCACGCCGACCGCTTCGGCCTGGCGCAGCTGCACCAGCTCCGCGGCCGGGTCGGGCGCGGCGCCGCGGCCAGCTACTGCATGCTGTTGTACGATGAGGCGCTGGGCCTGGCGGCGCGCGAGCGGCTGCTGATCCTGCGCGACACCGAGGACGGGTTCCTCATCGCGGACACGGATTTCCGCCTGCGCGGCGGCGGCGAAGCGCTGGGCACGCGGCAATCCGGCGCGCCGGTGTTCCGGCTAGGCCTGGTCGAGGCGGAGGCGCAGGCGGGGCTGATCCAGATGGCCAACCGCGACGCGGCCCTTCTGCTGGAGAAGGACCCGGCGCTGGAGGGACCGCGCGGCGCGGCGGCGCGGGTGCTGCTGCGGCTGTTCGGCCGGGATGCGGCGATGGGAACGCTGCGGGCGGGTTAGGGCGCGGGGATGGCGGCCCGGATGCGGGCGACGGCGGCATCGACGTCGAAATCCTCGCCGAGGAAATCCGCCAGAACGAAGGGGCAGCTGCGCGGCAGGTCCATAGGCAACATCGCGCCATTCTCCCGCAGCGCCGGTGCAGCCTCCTTGAGCGCCCGGACCCACAGCACCTGCATATCCACGCGCTGGTGCATGGAGGGCGTCAATTCGTCCAGGACGTCGCTGTGCCAACTGGCGATCTCGGTGCGCCAATGCGCCAATGCGGGCGCATCCGGCGCGAAGGCCGCCTTCAGCACGTGCAGCATGATCAGCCGGATCGGGCTGGTCGCCGCCTTGAACTGGCTCCGCCCCAAGGCCTCGATCTCCTCGATGACATTCTCCAGGTCGAGCGCATTGGGCAGGTCCGGCCGCGCGGCGAGGGCGCGCAGCGCGGCGGCCTGCTGTTCGGTCCATTCCAGGATGTCGGTGTCGTAGAGGCCCGGCGCGTCCATGCTGTCCCCTCCTGCGTCAATCGCCCGCCGCGGCGCGGAT
>JBMOJU010000315.1:0-5995 GCA_049315625.1 Paracraurococcus sp. | reverse complement strand
TCGACGATCCGGTGGCCCTTGCGCTCGACATTCTCCACCACCCGCGCCCGCGCCGTCAGCGCCTGCCCGACCCGCGCCGCCGCCAGGTTGCGCACCCGGCTGCCGACATGGATCCACGGCCCCAGCACCACATTCTGCACCAACGCCTGGTTGCAGAGGCGCAGCACCTGGCCGGGATGCACCAGCCCCTCCGCCGCATAGATCGGGTCGGCCTCCCGCACCGCCGCCAGGTAGGCGGCGGCCACCACCGGCGTGACCTCCAGCGGCGCGGTGCCGAGCACGGTGCCGGCGGCGAGCGACTCCTCGCCGGCGGGCGGGCGGGTGGTGGGCGGGGCGCGCCAGGCCCAGGCGGCGGCGTCCGGCATCGCGGCGGGCGCAGGCAGCGCTGCCTGGCCGGTGGCACAGAGCGCCTCACCCCGCCGCACCGTCAGCACCAGGCCGTCGGCGGCCTCCGTTGCCTCGACCGTCACCAGGTCTTCGTCATAGACCGGCGACTGGAAGCGGCATTCGGCGCTGCCGTGCTCCAGCCAGGCGCGGCCCCAGCGGGCGACCGCGGGGTGGCAGGCATAGGCGTAGACCTCCACGCCGGGGACCAGCGCGCCGGTGAAGCCGAAGCGGCGGGCGACGCTGTCGTCGTGGATCTTGTTCTCGGACTGGGCCGAGAGGTTGTGGGCGCGGACCTCGTAGGGCATGGCGTTTTCCTCCGTTGCCAGAAGCCTCGCGCCTGGGGCGGGAGGCAGCAAGAGCGGGGAGACGGTATTCTCCCCGCACCCCTCTTCTATTTCTCCGAGTCGGCACCCGCTTCGCGGCGGCGGCCAACCCACAAAAAGGAAGGGTGGGGTTCGGGGAGGGAATACTTTTCCCTCCCCGACCTTTGGCCACGCCCGCCGCAGGAAGCATGCCCGTGGAACATAGCCCCGGCGGCAAGGTCCGCCTCAAGGTCGCCGCGCACATCGTCTCCGCCGCCGGCTTCGACGGGCCGGGGAATTGCTACCGCTACTGGCTGGAACGGCGCTGGGACGGCCTGCCCTTCGGCAGCCCCGGCTATGCGGTGATGATCGGCATGAACCCCTCCGTCGCGGATCTCGACTATGACGACCCGACGGTGGCGCGCTGCGTCGAGCGCGCCCGGCGCTGGGGGCATGGCGCCTTGGTGATGCTGAACGCCTTCGGCTACCGCTGCACCGACAAGCTACGGCTGCTGGAGGTCGCCGACCCGGTCGGCCCCGGCAACGACGCCGCGATCCTGCACTACGCCGCCGGGGCGGCGGTGCTGGTGGTCGGCTGGGGCAAGCCGCCGGAGCCGCTGAAGCCCCGCGGCGCGGCGGTGGCGGCGGCGCTGCGGGCGGCGGGGGTGCAGCCGCTGTGCTTCAAGGTAAATGGCGACGGCAGCCCCAAGCATCCGCTGTATGTGGCGCTGGATGCGCCGCTGGTGCCCTATCCGACGCCGGCCGGCTGAGGCGCCCCGCCCCGCCCCGCCACCCGATCCGCCACCCAGAACAGCGCCGGGTTCAGCGCGATGGTGATCAGCGCCACCGCCAGAACCAGGTCCCGCCCCGAAGCCGGCAGCACCCGCTCCGCCACAGCCAGCCCCGCCAGGATGAAGCTGAACTCGCCGATCTGCGCCAGCGACGCGGCGATGGTCAGCGCCTCCCGCCCGCTCATCCCCCGCGCGCGGGCCATGGCCCAGGCCACGCCGGTCTTGCCCAGCAGCACTACCAGCACCGCCCCGGCCAGCGCCAGCGGTTCCTTCCACAGCACCGCCGGGTCGAACAGCATCCCCACCGAGACGAAGAACAGCACCGCGAAGGCGTCGCGCAGCGGCAGCGTCTGCTCCGCCGCCTTCAGGCTCAGCGCCGATTGGCCGAGCACCAGGCCGGACAGGAACGCCCCCAAGGCGAAGGATACGCCGAAGGCGACATAGGCCAGGTAGGCGACGCCGAGCGCGGCGACCAGCGCCGCCAGCGAGAACAATTCGCGCGACCGCAGCGCGCCGACCATGGACAGCGCCGCCGGCATCACCCGGCTGCCGACCACCAGCATCAGCGCGACGAAGGCCGCCAGCTTGCCCAGCGTCACCAGCAGGGACAGCACGATGCCCTGGCCGCCGACGCCCATGCCGGCCAGCATCCCCGCCGGCACCCGACCATCCAGCAGCGCCGCGGCAACCGGCACCAGGACCAGCGCGATGACCATCGCCAGATCCTCCACCACCAGCCAGCCGACCGCGACGTGGCCCGGCCGCGTCGCCGCG
The DNA here is from genome assembly GCA_049315625.1 of Paracraurococcus sp. Lineage (GTDB taxonomy): Bacteria > Pseudomonadota > Alphaproteobacteria > Acetobacterales > Acetobacteraceae > Paracraurococcus. The sequence goes on along the minus strand of JBMOJU010000315.1, from coordinate 3,741 downwards.
TCTCCGCGGTCCTGCAGGGTGCGCAGCACCACCACGGTGCTGGCGACAGACAGGCAGATGCCGAGCACGAGGCCCTGCCCGTTGCTCCAGCCAAGCAGCCGCGCCAGGCCCCAGCCGAGCAGGGTGACGCAGCCGACGCCGGCCAGCGCGCCGGGCACCGCCACGCCGCGCACCCGAACCAATTCCTGCGGGGAGAAATGCAGCCCGACGCCGAACATCAGCAGGATGATGCCGATCTCCGACAGTTCCCCGGCCAGCGCCAGGTCGCCGGCGAAGCCCGGGGTGTGCGGGCCGATCAGCACGCCGGCCAGCAGGTAGCCCACCAGTGGCGGCAGGTGCAGCTTGCGCGCCGCCACGCCCAGCAGCAGCGCCATGGTCAGGGCGGCGACCAGGGTGGTGATGAGCGGCGTGCTGTGCGGCATCCCCGCTATGTGAGGTGACCCGGCGTGCAATGCACGCCGCGCGTCACGCCGCCAGGTAACGCTTCCGCAAGTGGTCGGTGAAATCCGCCGGGTCCAGCGGCTTGCCGGTGGCGTGGCGCAGCAGGTCCTGGAAGCCCAGCCGCGACCCTTGGGCGTGCACCTTCTCCCGCAGCCAGCCCATCAGCGGCCGCATGTCGCCGAAGCCCAGCGCCTCCTCCAGCCCCGGCACGTCGCGCCGCGCCGCGCGCATCAGCTGCGCTGCTGCCATGGCACCCAGCGTGTAGCTGGGGAAGTAGCCGAAGGCGCCGTCATGCCAGTGGATGTCCTGCAGGCAGCCGCGCGCGGCGTCGGGCGGGGTGATGCCGAGCAGGCCGTGCAGCCCCGCGTTCCAGGCGCCGGGCAGGTCCGCCACGGCGAGCTCGCCGCCGATCAGCGCGCGTTCCAGCCGGAAGCGCAGGATGACGTGGGCGGGGTAGGTCAGCTCATCGGCATCGACGCGGATGAAGCCGCGCGCGACGTGCCGCCAATGGGCGGCCAGGTTCCCGGCGCCGTAGGCCGCCTTGTCGCCGCCGAAGGCGGCATACAGTTCGCCGCCGAGGAAATGCAGGAAGGCGTCGGACCGGCAGGCCTGCATCTCGACGATCAGGCTCTGCGATTCATGCGCCGCCATCCCCGCCGCCTCGCCGACCGGCTGGCGCGCCCAGGCGGCGGGGAGGCCGCGTTCGTACTGCGCGTGGCCGGTCTCGTGCAGCACGCCCATCAGCGCCTTGGCGACGTCGGCCTCGGCATAGAAGGTGGTGATGCGGACGTCGGTCGGGGTGCCGCCGCAGAAGGGGTGCAGGCTCTCATCCAGCCTGGCATGGGCGTAGTCGAGGCCGACCCGTTCCGACATCCGCTGGCACAGCACCTTCTGGGCGGCGACCGGGAAGGGGCCGGGCAGCGGGATGGCGGCGGGGCGGCGGGCCTGGATCGCCTCGGCCTGCGGCAGGGCATCGGCCAGGAAAGCCTCGTAGGCGGCGAAGACCGGCTCCACCTCGGCGGCGGTGACGCCGCGCTGGTAGCCCTCCATCAGGGAGTCGTAGGGCGAGAGGCCTGTCAGGGCGGACAGCGCCTGCGCCATCTCCCGCTGCAGCCGGACGACCTCCTCCAGCGCCGGACGGACCAGCGGGAAATCGGCCTTCGCCTTGGCCTCCCGCCAGATGCTCTCGCAGGCGCTGTTGGCGCGCGCCATGGCCTCGACCAGCGCGGTCGGCAGGGCGGAGGCGCGCAGATGGCCGCGGCGCATGAGGTCGAGGTTGGGGGCGTCCCATTCGCCCGTTGCCGCGGCGGTGTCGAGGTCGTCGGCGACCTCCGGCGCGGTCAGCAGGTCGTGCGCCAGGCCGGCCAGCGTGGCCAATTGCTCCCCGCGCGCCGCACTGCCGCCGGGCGGCATCATCGCGCTGGCATCCCAGTGCAGCATGGCCTGGGCTTCGCCGAGCGTGGCGATGCGGGCGAACCGGGTCTTCAGGCGGTCATAGGCGGCGTTCATGCCGGGGGCTTCCTGGACGCAGGGTCGAAGGGGTTGAGCAGCCGGACATCGAGGCCGGCCAGGTCGGCGGTGTTGCGGGTGACCAGGGTCAGGTCATGCAGCCGGGCGGTGGCGGCCAGCAGGGCATCGATGACGGGGACGCTGCGGGCGGCCGCGATGCGGCCCCAGGCGGCGGCGGTGGCGGCGTCGATCGCCAGGATGCGCGGGCCGAAGGCCGTGGTGAGCTCGGCCAGCCAGCCGTCCAGCGCGGTGGCCCGGGCGGCGTCGCGCGGCCGCAGCGTCTCGATGCCCTTGCGGATCTCGCCGAGGGTGAGGACGGAGAGGAACAGGTCCGTCTCCGCCACATCCGCCCACCAGGCGGCGACCTCCGCGTGGCAGCGCGGGCCCTTGCGGATTTCCGAGATGACGTTGGTGTCGATCAGCCAGGTCACAGGTCGATGGCGCGGCCGGTATCGCGGCTGCGGTCGAGGTCGAGGTCGTCCAGCGGCGCGGCCTCCAGCAGGGTTTTCAGGCTGCGCGGCGGCGCCGGGGCGAAGCGGATGCGGAGGAAGGCGCGCACGGCGTCGGCCTGCGCCGGGTCGGCCAGCGCGGCGGCGATGGCGCGCAGAAGCGGCGCGTCGGCAGTCGGCGCCTGCAGCTCCAGCCGCTGCAGGCCGCGGCTGCGCTGGCGCAGGCGGTGGGCGACGAGCGCGCTTTGGGCATCCTCAAGGTGGTTCATTTCCGGAAATCTACCCGGAAACAAGGCGGGGTGCTACCGTTTTCGTAGCACGAAGGCCGCCACCACGCCGACCAGCGCCGCCGCCAGCCCGTACCAGGTGATGGCGTAGCCCAGATGCGGGTTGTTGGGGCGCGGCAGCGCGGTGGGGGCCGCCGGCAATTGGGTGGCCGGCGTGCCCGGCGGCGCCAACGCCACCAGGCCGAAGGGCGCCGGCGGCGGCAGGTCCAGCGCCAGGCCGATCGCCGCGGGGTCGAGGATATAGAAGCGCCGCCCCGGCGCATCGTCCTTGGGGCTGTTCCAGTCGCGCGCATCGGCCGGGCGGATGTAGCCGGTCACCGCCACCTCCCCCTCTGGCCGGGCCACGCCGCGGTCGCGTTCCAGCGGCACCCAGCCGCGGTCGACCAGCAACGGCGGCGCGCCGTCCCGCAGCAGCGGCACCAGCAGGTGCGACCCCAATGTCGTGCCGCGCACCTCGACGCCCAGCAGCGCCTCCCGCCCATGGTCGAAGCGGCCGGTGGCGAGCACCTTGGCGTAGGGCAGCGGCAGCGCGCCGAGCGGCTGCGGCGGGCCGGCCTCGGCGGCGGCGATCGCCGCCAGCAGCGCGGTCTTCCAGTGCAGCCGCTGCACCTGCCAGGTGCCCAGCGCCAGCAGCACCGCCAGCACGGGGAGCGCGACCAGCACCGGTGCCCAGCGGCGAAGCCTCATGGCGCGCGCAGGCGGTGGCGGTACTGCAGCGCCACCAGCAGCGCCTTGGCGATCCGCATCACAGCGAGGGAAAGGACCAGGATCACCACCGGCCAGACCAGGGCGTGGACCCAGAGCGAGGGCTGGTACTTCACGTCCACCACCAGCGCGGCGATCACCACCAGCGCGCCGACGATGAAGATGCCGGCCATCGCCGGACCATCGCCGCTGTCCTGCGCCCGGTAATCGAGCCCGCAGTCCGGGCAGGCCTCCCGCACCGCCAACAGCCCGGAAAACAACGGGCCGCTGCCGCAACGCGGACAGCGGCCCAGCAGGGCGACCTGCGCCAGGGGCGCCGGTGCGGTGGCATCGGGCATCAGTGCTGCGCG
>JBMOJU010000032.1:0-25603 GCA_049315625.1 Paracraurococcus sp. | reverse complement strand
GCCGCCGGCGACCGGCGCGACGGCCAGCTACGGCGTGGCAAATGACTGGGGCAGCGGCTTCCTGGCCGATATCACCGTGCTGGCCGGCGCCACCGCGCTGACCGGCTGGACAGTGGAATTCGACGCGCCCTTCCAGATCACCAATATCTGGAATGCCGAAATCACCAGCCATGTCGGCAGCCACTACGTCATCCGCAACGCCGCCTGGGACGGCAGCGTCGCCGCGGGCAGCAGCGTCGGCTTCGGCTTCCAGGCCGCGACGAGTGCCGGGCACGACGTGACGTTGCTGTCGCTGAACGGCAGTACCCCGGCGCCGGTCGCGCCCAGCGTCTCGGTCGCGGCTGGCGCGGCGGTGACCGAGGGCAATGCCGCGGGCGCCTTCGCCAGCTTCACCGTCTCGCTCAGCAAGGCGGCGGCAGGTGCGGTCACGGTGCACTACGCCACCGCGGACGGTACGGCAAAGGCCGGTAGCGACTATACCGCGGCGGCCGGCGAGCTGAGCTTTGCCGCAGGTGAGACCAGCAAGACCGTCCAGGTCGCCATCCTGGCCGACACGGCGCAGGAGGCGACCGAAAACTTCGCCCTGCTGCTCTCGGCCCCGGCCGGGGCAACGCTCGGAACAGCCTCGGCCAGTGCCTCTATCCTCGATGACGATGCGCCGCCGCCGGTCGCCGCGACCGGGTATCTCCATACCCAAGGCAACCAGATCCTCGATGCGGCCGGCAACGCGGTGAAGCTGGCCGGGGTAAATTGGTTCGGGCTGGAGACCGGCAGCTTCGCGCCGCACGGGCTGAATGTGCGGAACTACGCCGAGATGATGGACCAGATGAAGTCGCTGGGCTTCAACACCATCCGGCTGCCCTTCTCCGACCAGCTCTTCGATGCCGGCAGCACGCCGAACGGGATCGACTTCACGAAGAACCCGGAGCTGCAGGGTCTGAGCGGCCTGCAGATCATGGACAGGATCGTCGCCCATGCCGGGCAGATCGGCCTGAAGATCATCCTCGACCACCATCGCGGGCCGGCCGGCGGCGGGCCGAACGACAACGGGCTCTGGTACGATGGCGCCTATGGCGAGGCGCGCTGGCAGGCGGACCTGACCATGCTGGCCGGGCGCTATGCCGGCAACAGCGCGGTCATCGGCATCGACCTGGCGAACGAGCCGCACAACGCCACCTGGGGCGATGGCGGGGCGACCGACTGGCAGGCGGCGGCGCAACGCGCCGGCAATGCGGTGCTGGCGGCCAACCCCAACCTGCTCATCCTCGTCGAGGGCACCGGCGCCAGCTATTGGTGGGGCGGCGACCTGTCCGGCGTCGCGGCGCATCCGGTGGTGCTCAATACGCCGGGGCACCTGGTCTATTCGCCGCACGACTACCCGAACTCGATCTATCCGCAATCCTTCTTCTACGACGCCAATTTCCCCGACAACATGCCGGCGATCTTCGACCGGGAATGGGGCTACATCTACCGCCAGGGCATCGCCCCGGTCCTGCTCGGCGAATTCGGCTCGAAGCTGACCGACCCCAAGGATGTCGCCTGGCTGGCCAAGCTGACGGCCTATCTGGGTGGCGATTTCGATGCCAATGGCAGCCAGGACATCCCCGCCGCCAGCAAGGGCATCAGCTGGACCTGGTGGGCCTGGAATCCGGATTCCGGAGATACCGGCGGCATCCTGGCGGATGACTGGGCGTCGGTGAAGCAGCCGCAGATGGCCGCGCTGGCGCCGATCCTGGCGGATGCCAGCCCCTTCGGCGGACGCCGAGATATCGCCGGCGAGCATGGCAGGGTCGGCGCCATGCGCGCTTGTTGCGCCGCCGGAGCTCCCGTCTCATGCCAGAATGCGCCCTGCCCTCTGGACCACCGTCGCCGCCGCCGCCGCGTCCATCAGCATGGCGCTGGGGATGCGGCAGACCTTCGGCCTGTTCCTGCTGCCGCTCTCGGCCGAGGCCGGCATCTCGCCGGCCGTGCTGGGCACCGCGGTGGCGATCCACAACCTGGTCTGGGGCCTGTCGCAGCCGGTCACCGGCGCGCTGGCCGACCGCCACGGCGCCGGACGGGTCATGGCGACGGGGGCGCTGCTGCTGGCGGCCGGCGTCGGGCTGCCCGCACTTTGGACGACGGCGCCGGCGATCCTCATCGGCATCGGCATCCTCACCGGCATCGGCGTCTCCTGCTGCGGCACCGGCGCGGCGCTGGCCGCCGTCGGCCGCGCGGTGCCGCCGGAGCGCCGCGGCGAGATGATCGGCCTGGCCTCGGCTGGCGGGTCGCTCGGCCAGGCGGCGATGGTGCCGCTGGCACAGAACCTGATCGGCGGCGTCGGCGCCATCGCCACCCTGGGCATCCTGGCGCTGACCCTGCTGGTGATCGTGCCGATCTCCCGCGGCATCGAGTGGCAGGCGCCGAAGCAGATGCCGGGCCGGCAGGCGACCGGCCTGGCCGGGCTGCCGGCCCTGGCGCGCATGGCACTGGCCGATCGCGATTTCGCCCTGCTGACCGCCGGCTTCTTCGCCTGTGGCTTCCAGCTCGCCTTTCTGACCATGCACCTGCCCAGCCACCTGACCATCTGCGGCCTGCCGGCGGGGCTGGGGGCGATGGCGCTGATGACGGTCGGGCTGTTCAACATCCCCGGCAGCTGGCTGTGCGGTCGGGTGAGCAACTTCATGCAGCCGGAACGCGCGCTGGCGATCATCTATGCCGTGCGCACGGTGGCGATCGCCTGCTTCGCCTTCACCGTGCCGAGCTATGTGGGGACGATCGTCTTCGCCGCGGTGATGGGTTTCGTCTGGCTGGGCAGCATCCCGCTGACCAGCGCGGCAATATCGCGGCGGTTCGGCGTAGTGGATCTCGGCGCGCTGTACGGCGTCTGCTTCCTCAGCCACCAGGTCGGCGGCTTCCTCGGCGCCGCCGCCGGCGCGGTGCTGCTGGAGACGGCGGGCAGCTACCAGGCCTTCTGGCCGGTGATGATCGCGGTCGGGATTTCTGCCAGCGTGATGAACTGGATGGTGCGCGCACCGCGGACGGCAATGGCCTAATCGCGCCGGAGCACCAGCGTCGTCCAGGGCCCGACATCGATCCGCCGTTCCAGCCGCAGCCCCTGGCGGCGATGCGCCGCCAGCACCATCCGCGCCTGGGTGCCGAGCAGCCCCGCGAGGATCGCCGTTCCGCCCGGCACCAGATGCGCCGCCAGGTCGCGCGCCATGGAACACAGCGGCCGCGCCAGGATATTGGCTAAGATCAATTCGTAACGCCCGGCGCGCACCACGCGGTGCCGCCAGCCATCCGCCAGCCGCGCGGCGACCAGGCGCTGCACGCCGTTCAGTGCGGCATTGTCGGCGGCGACGCGGACCGACCAGGGTTCGATATCGGTCGCCAGCACCTGGCGGTGCAGCCGCTTCGCCGCGGCGATCGCCAGGATCGCCGAGCCGGTGCCGAGATCGAGTACCCGGCGCGGCCGGCGATGCGCCATCGCCTCGAAAGCCATGAGGCAGCCCTGGGTGGAGGCATGCTCGCCGCTGCCGAAGGCCAGCCCGGCATCGAGGCGCAGCACGATGCGGCCATGCGTGACCGGGTTCGGCACATGCGTCGGCCGCACCAGGAAGCGGCGGCCGATCGGCGCCTCGGGGAAGCTTTCGACCGTGCGGGCCAGCCAGCCCTCCGCCTCGATCGGGCCGATCTGCAGGGCCGGCGCCTTGATCCCGCCGACCGCAGCCGCCAGGGCAAGCGCACCGGTCAATTCGTCATCGCCCCAACCGGCCTCGCGCACGCCTTCGATCCGCCAGGTATCGGACGGCTCGTCGCGGAAATAGGCGACGGTGACGCAGACGGTCTGGAACGCCGCCTCAAAGGCCGGGACCGCCTCCTCCGGCAGGCCCTCGATGGCCAGGAGTTCGAGCGGCTCCGTCCGCCGGCGGGACAGCGGCGTCGGCCAGTCATGCCCAGCGCTCACCGGCCGGTCCCGACTTTCGTCGCCTGGGTTGTCGGACGGCAGCATCACGCACGCTCCAGGAAGCTGTCCATCACCCGCTTGGGATCGGATTTGTCGAAGTTCACGTCGACCTTGTTGTCGTCCACGCCGGTGACGCGGCCATAGCCGAATTTCTTGTGGAACACCCGGTCGCCGACCTGCAGCGGCTCGGCATGGGCGGGGCGCGCCTGCACCTCCCAGGCCCCGGCCTCGAGGGTGCGGGGCTTGCGCGCCGTCAGGCCACCGGCGGCGAAGACACTCGGCATGTCCACCACGCGGTTGCGCGCCATGCCGGTGCTGCCCTCGCGCTGGATATGCTCGGCGGGCAGTTCGTCGAGGAAGCGGGAGGGGATGGAGCTGGACCAATTGCCGTACATCCGCCGGTTGGCGGCGCTGCTGACGATGGCGAGCTTGCGGGCGCGGGTGAGGCCGACATAGGCGAGCCGCCGCTCCTCCTCCAGGCCCTTCTCGCCGCCTTCGTCCATGGCGCGGCTGTGCGGGAAAAGGCCTTCCTCCCAGCCCGGCAGGAAGACCATGTCGAATTCCAGCCCCTTCGCGGCATGCAGGGTCATCAGCGACAGCCGGTCGCCCTGGGCGTTCTCGTCGGTCTCCATCACCAGCGCGACGTGTTCCAGGAAGCCGGCGAGACTCTCGAATTCGCCAAGCGCGCGGATGAACTCCTTAAGGTTGTCGAGCCTGCCCGGCGCCTCGGGCGATTTGTCCTGCTTCCACATGTCGGTGTAGCCGCTCTCGTCCAGCAGCGTCGCGGCGACCACCACATGGCCCTCGCGACCAAGGCCCTCGCGCCAGCGGGCGAAGCCGTGCAGCAGCTCGGACAGCGCCGCCTTGGCCTTGCCGGTGAGGCCGCCGCCCTGCACCAGCTTCGCCGCGGCCATGGCCAGCGGGACGCGTTCCTCCCGCGCGATCTCGTGCATCTTGCGCAGCGCCGTGTCGCCCAGGCCGCGCTTCGGGGTGTTGACGATGCGCTCGAAGGCCAGGTCATCGGCCGGCTGCGCCAGGACCCGCAGATAGGCCATGGCGTCGCGGATCTCGGCGCGTTCGTAGAATTTCAGCCCGCCGACGACGCGGTAGGGCACGCCCAAGGTGATCAGCCGTTCCTCGAAGGCGCGGGTCTGGAAGCCGGCGCGGACCAGGATGGCGATCTCGGCCAGCGACTGGCCGCTGCGCTGCGCCGCCTCGATCCGCTCGCCCACCATGCGGGCCTCCTCCTCGGAATCCCACAGCGAGACGACGCGCACCTTCTCCCCATCCGCGTCGTTGCGGCCGGCGCGCAAGGTCTTGCCGAGCCGGCCGCTATTGTACGCGATCAGCCCGCTGGCGGCACCGAGGATGGGTCGGGTCGAGCGGTAATTGGATTCCAGCCGGACGACCTTGGCGTTCGGGAAATCCTTCTCGAACCGCAGGATGTTCTCGATCTCGGCGCCCCGCCAGGAATAGATCGACTGGTCGTCGTCGCCCACGCAGCAGATGTTCCGGTGCGCCTGCGCCAGCAGCCGCAGCCAGAGGTACTGCACCAGGTTGGTGTCCTGGTATTCGTCCACCAGGATGTAGCGGAAGCGGCGGTGCCACTCTGCCAGCACCTCCGGATGGCCACGCAGGATCTCCACCGTGTGCAGCATGAGGTCGCCGAAATCGGCGCAGTTCAGGTCGCGCAGGCGGGACTGGTAGGCGGCGTACAGCGCCCGCGCCCGGCCGCCGGCATAATCGGTGTCCTCGGCCGGCGTCACCCGGTCCGGCGCGATGCCGCGGTCCTTCCAGCGCTGCACCTGCGCCATCAGCCCCTGCGCCGGCCAGCGCTTCAGGTCGATCCCCGCCGCGTCCATCACCTGCTTCAGCAGCCGCATCTGGTCGTCGGTGTCGAGGATGGTGAAGCCGCTGGTCAGCCCGACCAGCTCGGCATGCCGCCGCAGCATCCGGGCGCAGAGCGCGTGGAAGGTGCCGAGCCAGAGCCCTTCCGCCGGCCGGCCGAGGATGGCGGAGACGCGTTCCCGCATCTCCCGCGCCGCCTTATTGGTGAAGGTCACCGCCAGCACCTGGCCGGGGAAGGCGCGGTTCGACATCAGCAGATGTGCGAAGCGGGTGGTCAGAACGCGGGTCTTGCCGGTGCCGGCGCCGGCCAACACCAGCACCGGGCCATCGAGCGTCTCGACGGCCTCCCGCTGCTCGGCGTTGAGGCGGGAGAGGTAGTCCGGCGACGGCCCGGTCATCGGCAGGCTCCAACCGACTCGGCGGCGCAGCGCCGCGTCCCATCGGTCCAGAGCGCCCCGCCGAGCTGCGCGTGCAGGAAATCGGCCCCGTCGATCCGCGCACCGCTGAGGTCGGCGCCGCGCAGATCGGCCCGGAAGAAGCGTATGCGCCGCAGATCGGCATCGACCAGCCGGGACTCGGCCAGGTTGGCGCGGGTCATGTCGGCCCGCAGCAGCGCAGCGCCCGTCAAATCGGCGCCGCGCAGATCGGCGGCGACGAAGCGGGCGCTGTAGCCGACCACGTCGCGCAGGATCGCACCGCGCAGGTCGCTGCGCGACAGCGCGGCATCGCGCAGCACGGCGCCGGTCAGGTCGACGCCGCGAAGGTCACGCGCCTCCATCAGGCAGCGGCGCCAGTCGATGCCAGGCCGCGGCTGGGCCGCGCAATCGGCCGCCGCGGCCGGCAGGCTGCCGAGCAGCAGGAGTAGGACCAGGAGAGAGGATATTCGCACAGGGCCCGATATAGAACGGGACGCGAACTCCTCCAACCATCACTCCGCCGCCTGGCGGTACCGCCGGGCGTATTGCGTCAGCGCATCGTCCGGCACCGGCTGGATCGGCGCGAAGTCGGTATGGGCGATCCACTCCGCCCGGGTCGGCTTGCGGATGTGGTTGGAGACCGCGTTGAGCGTCAGGTAGACGATCTTGCGCGGATAGGGGGTGATGTTCGGCGCAGAGCCATGCACCAGGTTGCCGTGGAACATCAGCACCCCGCCCGGATTGCCGGTCGGGGCGACGATCCCGCCCTCCTGCACCAGCTCCGTCACCACCGCATCGTCCAGGGTCCAGAGCGGGTAGGAGGTCGTGCTGAGGTCGTGTGCTGCCTTCAGGTTGCCATGCGCCTGGCTGCGCGGGATCAGCATCAACGGGCCGTTGATCGGCATCACCTCATCCAGGAAGACCGCGATGTTCATCGCCCGAGGCTCCGGCATGCCGTCGTCGCGCAGCCAGGTGCCGTAATCCTGGTGCCACTGCCAGACGTCGCCGGTGAAGGCCGCCTTCGCGTTGATCTTGAACTGGTGCATGTAGAGCTGCTCGCCGAAGAGCTGCTCGATCGGCTCGATCAGCCGCGGATGCGCGCCAAGCAGGCGGAACGCCTCATTATAGGTGTGGGCAGCGAAGGCGGTGCGCGGCACGCCGGATTTCTCGCGCCAGATCTCCGGCCGGTTGGCGCGGTAAATGGCCTCCGCCTCCTCCCGCAGCACGGCGACCTCCTCGGCCGAAAAGGTCTCTGGCAGGAACAGCCAACCATCGTCGTTGAACTGGCGGACCTGGTCTTCTGACAGGCGCATTGTCGCTCTCCCTTCCTGGACGTTTGCCGCATCCTAGCGCCGGCCGGCGCCGGGCCAAAGGCTTTCCCATGCGGTGCCGGACGGGGCAGGATGCCGGAAAGACCACGGGGAGGAACGCATGCCACACCGGATCGGCCGACGACCGCTCCTCGCCACCGCGCTCGCTGCGCCCTGGGCCGCCCGGGCGCAGGGGGATTGGCCCAGCCGGCCCGTCCGCATCGTGATCTCCTGGCCGCCGGGCGGCGGCGCCGATATCCCGATGCGGCTGGCGGCCCCGGCGATGCAGCAGGTGCTCGGCCAGCCGCTGGTGCTGGAGAACCGGGCCGGCGCCAGCGGCTCGGTCGGCGCCGGCGTGGTCGCCCAGGCGTCACCGGATGGCTACACGACGCTGGCCGATACCGCCGGCGGTGCGGTCAACCACCTGTTGATCCCCGGCCTGCCCTACGATTTCTCGAAGCAGCTCACGCCGATCAGCCAGATGGTGCGGTCGCCGCTGCTCTGCGTGGTGCGCGCCGACCACCCCGCGCGCAGCTTGCAGGCGCTGCTGGAGCGACTGCGGGCGGCACCGGGTCAGATCCCCTATGCCTCGTCCGGCGTCGGCACGGCGACACACCTGGCACCGGCCCTGCTGCTGCGGCGGGCGGGGGTCTCCGCCAACCATGTCTCCTATCGTGGCGGCGCCGCATCCATCGCCGGCATCCTGGCGGGGGACGCGGAATTCGTTTTCTCGACCCTGCCCTCGGCGACGCCGCTGGTGCTGGAGGGCAGGCTGCGGGCGCTGGCGGTCAGCATCGCCACCCGGCTGCCCAACCTGCCAGAGGTGCCGACCGTGCAGGAACAGGGCTTCGCCGATTTCGACGTGGCGGATTGGCTCGGCTTCTATGCCCCGACCGGAACGCCGGCGCCGATCATCGCCCGGCTGGCGGAGGCGGCACAGGCCGGCATGCGCGATCCCAACGCCGTCAGGCGCCTCGGCGAGATCGGCATGATCCCGGTCGGCAGCAGCCCGGCGGAGTTCACCGCCTTCTGGCACGACCAGCGGGCGCGGATGGGTGCGGTGGTGCTGGCTGAGGGGATCAAGGTCGAATGAACCGCCGCGCCCTCCTCGGCCTGCTGGCCGCCACCCCCCTGCCGCGCACCGGCCGCACCCAGCCCGCCTACCCGACGCGGCCGATCCGCGTGGTCGTCGCCTGGCCGGCCGGCGGCGGCGTCGACACGCCGACCCGCATCGTCTCCGTCGCGATGGGCCGCGTCCTCGGCCAGCCGCTCGTGCTGGACAACCGCGGCGGTGCCACCGGCTCGATCGGCGCGGCGGAGGCCGCCCGGGCCGTGCCGGATGGCTACACTATCCTCTCCGACGGGCTTAGCCTGACCACCAATGCGCTGACCATGCGCGGCCTGACCTACGACCCGCTGACCGCCTTCACGCCGATCTCGCAGATCGTCGCGGCGCCGATGCTGCTGGTGGTGCGGGCCGACCATCCGGCCCGCAGCCTCGCGCAGCTGCTGGCGATGGCGCGGGAGAATCCGGGGAAGCTGACCTATTTCTCCTCCGGCATCATGGGCGGGCCGCATACCACCGGGCTCGCCCTGCTGCGCCGGGCCGGGGCTACGGCGTCGCACGTCTCCTACCGTGGCGGCAGCCAGTCGATCGCAGGCGTCATGGGTGGCGACACGGATTTCGGCTTCTCGACCCTGCCGCAGGCGGTGCCCCTGGTGCGGGAGGGGCGGCTGCGCGCGCTCGGCGTCTCCTCGCCGGAGCGCATGCCGGCGCTGCCCGACATCCCGACCATCGCCGAGCAGGGCTTCCCCGGCTTCCAGAAACTGGAAACCGCCAGCCTCTGGGCCCCGGCCGGGACCCCGCCGCAGGCGATCGCCCGGCTGCAGGAGGCCGTGGTGGCCGCGCTGGCCGACCCCGACGTGCGCAGCCGGCTGGAGATCCTCGGGATGACGCCGGTCGGCAGCACGCCGGCGGAGCTCGGCGCCAACACTCGCGCCCATACCGAGGCAGTGGCCGAGCTCTACCGGTCGGAAGGCATCAAGCCGGACTGAAGCCGATCGCCGGAAGGCGGAACCGCGCGGAGGCGAGACGCTGCGTGGCGGATAACGGCCTAACGCGACCTGCCGAGGCCACGCTGCGGCGCGCCGTCCTGGCCGCTGCCGCTTGACCCTGGGCGGCGGGCGCCCGCATGCTGCAACGCAGCAAAGAACCGGATGCCCGCATGACCCCGACGCGCCGCGCCACGCTCGCCCTGCTGGCGTCCCCGCTCGCCCTGCCGTCCATCGGCCGCGCCCAGCCCGCCTGGTCGCCGACCCAGCCGGTGCGGGTGTTGATCCCCTTCCCCGCCGGCGGCACCATGGACCCCGTGGTCCGCATCGCCCAGGCGGCGTTGCAGGAGGATCTCGGCCAGCCGGTCGTCGTGGACTACCGGCCCGGCGCGGCGACGGTGATCGGCACCACGGAGTTGCTCCGTACCGCGCCGGATGGCCACACGCTGCTGATGGTCGCCAACAGCTTCGCCGCCAACATCACCCTGCGGCCGAACACGCCCTACAATGCGCTGCGCGACTTCGCGCCGCTGGTGATGGCCACCGTGGTACCGCATGTCCTTGCAGTGCACCCGGCGGTGGCGGGCGACCTGCCCGGCTTCCTGGCCGCGGCGCGGCGGCCCGGCGACGGCCTGTCCTTCGGCTCCTACGGCATCGGCACGTCGAACCATCTGGGCGGCGAGCAATTCCGCGAATTAGCAAAGCTCAACGCCATCCATGTCCCTTATACCGGCCCGACCCAGGCCTATACCGACCTCAGCGCGGGGCGGCTGCACTTCATGTTCGCCAACCTGCCGGACGTGATCCAGCCGGCCGCGGCGGGCCAGTGGCGGGCGCTGGCGATCTCGGCCGAGCAAAGGGCCAAGGAATTGCCGGAGACGCCGACCATGGCGGAACTCGGCTTCCCGTTGGTGCTGTCGGATAGCTGGTTCGGCCTGATCTGCCGCGCCGACGTTCCTGCCACCGCCCGGACGCGGCTGGAAGCGGCGTGGCGCGCCGCCCTGCTCAGGCCGGAGGTGCGTGGCCGCCTGCAGGACCAGGGCTTCACCGTCCTGGCGAAGCCCGCGGCGGAATTCGGTGCCGAGATCCGCCGCTACGCCGAGACCTACGCGCAGGTGATCAAGGCGAACGGCATCAAGGTGGACTGAGGCAGCCCGGCCTCAGCGTTTGGCCGGCCGGGCGCCCAGGATATGGGCAATCGCGTAGACGAGGTCCGGCCGGTTCAGCGTGTAGAAATGGAACTCGTCCACGCCATTGGCCTGCAGCAGCCGCACCTGCTCGGCGGCCACCACCGCCGCGACCATGCGGCGGGTCTCGGCGTCGTCCTCCAGCCCATCGAACATCCGCGCCATCCAGTCCGGCACGCCGGCGCCGCACATGGCGGAGAATTTCCGCATCTGGGTGAAGTTGGACACCGGCATGATGCCGGGCACGATCGGCACCGTGATGCCGGCCGCCAGCGCGCGGTCGAGGAAGCGCAGGAAGATGTCGCTGTCGAAGAAGTACTGGGTGATCGCGCGGGTCGCCCCGGCGTCGATCTTGCGCTTCAGGTTGTCCAGGTCGTGGTCGGCCGAGACCGCGGTCGGGTGGGTCTCGGGATAGGCGGCGACACTGATCTCGAAGGGCGCGATGCGGGTCAGGCCGGCGACCAGGTCGGCGGCATAGGCGTAGCCCTCGGGGTGGGCCTCGTAGCGCTCGACCCCGGCGGGCGGGTCGCCGCGCAGGGCGACGATATGGCGGACGCCCGCTGCCCAATAGGCCCGGGCGACATCATCCACCTCACCGCGCGAGGCCCCGACGCAGGTCAGGTGCGCCGCCGGGGTCAGCGCCGTCTCCTGCACGATCCGCGCAACAGTCGCGTGGGTGCGTGCCTGGGTGGTCCCGCCGGCACCATACGTGACGGAGACGAAGCGCGGCGCCAGCGGCTCCAGCCGACGGATGCAGGCCCAGAGTTGGGTCTCGAGCGCGTCGGTCTTCGGCGGGAAGAATTCGAAGGAGAGCGCCGGCGCCGGGAGGGCCGCCAATTGCGGCAGGCCGTCCACGCGCGGGCCGGTCAGCCAGCGCTGCAGGGTGCCGCTCGCGGCCGTCGAATGGTGCCGGTCGGCCGGCTCGGTCAGGTTCTGGTCCATGTCCTCACCTATGGCACCTGGCAACGTCTTCGCAAGCGCCGCGACCGGATACAGTTTGTGGCGTTGCAGCGGTACCCGGACGGCCATAATGCCCTTCCGGGCCATGGCGCATGGCGGGAGGTTGAATGGCTTCCCGCTGTTCACCGCGGCATATTATTGCGTTATATTAACGCAAGAGGGTCCCTTGCCAATGCGCCTGACGATGAGACGTCCTTGCAGCCTCCCCATCCTATTGATGGCGTTGGCGCTTTTGGCCAGTTGCGCCGCGAGGCCCGACCCCGGCGACCCGGACGCAGTCGCCGAGTTCAAGCAGAACAATGACCCGGCAGAACCGTTCAACCGCGCCATGTACTCCGTCCACCAGGGCATCGACAGGGTCGTCCTCCGCCCGGTCGCCGTGGCCTACCGCGACGTGGTGCCGCAACCGATCCGCACCGGGATCCGCAACGTGCTGGGCAATCTCCGCACTCCGGTCATCCTCGCGAACGACATGCTGCAAGGCGAACCCCGCCGTGCCGGCGATACGCTGGGTCGCTTCCTGATCAATTCCACGTTGGGTCTCGGCGGCATCCTCGATGTCGCCAGCAGCCAATTCGGCGTCAAGGGCCATACCGAGGATTACGGCCAGACCCTCGCCGTCTGGGGTGTCGGCGAAGGGTCCTACCTGTTCATCCCGGTGATCGGGCCCTCCAACCCGCGCGACCTCACCGGCTTCGGCCTGGGCATCGCCAGCGACCCGCTGACCTGGGTCGGCCAGGGTGCCGTGGTCAACGCACTGACTACCACGCGCGCCGGCGTGGGCGTGGTTGATACGCGCGAGTCGCTCATCGAGGTCATCGACATCGTCAACACGGAATCGCTCGATTCCTATGCGACGTTGCGCAGCGCCTATCGCCAGCGCCGCAATGCCGAGATCGCCAACAGCAACGACGCCACCGCGCCATCCGCGGCCGGGCCGACCGGCTTCGGCACCGGCACCGGCTATCAGCCACCAGCGCCGCGCGCCGAGCCGCCGCGCTGAGCCCCGACCGGGAGACACCTGAATGACCGCATACCATCGTCGCCTGGTCCTGGGCGCCGCCATGGGGGTGCCGCTGGCCGGCCGCGCCCTGGCGCAGCAGGACATCGGCCGCGCCGCGAATTTCATCCAGACCACCGGGCAGGACCTGGTCGCCGCCATCAACGACACCCGCTCCGACCTCGCCGCGCGCCGGCTGCACGTCGCCGCGGTGCTGCGCAAGGCGGTGGATATCGAAGGGGTCGGCCGCTTCATCATGGGCCGCTGGTGGCGCCAGGCCACGCCGCAGGAACAGGCGGATTATGTAAAGCTGTTCGAGGAAACGCTGATCCGCAACCTCTCGGCGCGGTTCGGCGAATACCAGGGCGTGCGCTTCTCGCTCGGCCGCAGCCAGCAGCGGACCGAGGACGACGTGCTGGTGAACACCATCATTGAACGGCCGAACAGTGCGCCCTTCGCGCTTGACTGGCGGGTGGGCGAGATCGGCGGCCAGCCGAAGGTCGTGGACGTGATCGCCGAGGGAACCTCGCTGCGGCTGACCCAGCGCAGCGAGTACTCCGCCGTCATCCAGCGGAACAACGGCTCGATCGCCGCGCTGCTGGCGGCGATGAAGCAGCAGATCCAGCAGCTCGCGGCGCGGGAGCAGGCGGCGGCGCGGTAAGCCGCCTCAGCCGCGCCCGGCCGGGCGCATGGCGGCGACCGCCGCGCGAAGGAGGGTCAGGGTCGAGAGCGGGTTCCCCTGGGACATCTGCTCCCACTGCGTCTGCCCTGCCTCGGCCAGAGGCGCCATGGCGAAGCCGACAACCATGTGGGCGACCCCGTCAAGCCGGCCGTACCGGGCGATCACCTGCATCACGGCCACCTCGCAGGCCGCCAGGTCGAGCCGGTCGATCCCGGCGATCACCGGGTGCCGTCAGGCGTTGGGCTGCGCATCGAGTACCGCCTGCACCGGTGGGCCCAGCCGATCCAGCGCGGCGACCGTCGCGCCGCGTTGCGCCAGCCGCGGGCGACGACGGCGCGGCCCACCTTCCGCGCCGCGCTGGTGACCAGCGTCACCGCATCCGCCTCAGCCCTGCTTCGCTCCTTCTGGATTGTCCTGGTTCAAGGCAAGGCGTCACAGGCCGGCCTCGGCCAGGCAGAGCACGAGGAAGACCACGCCGAACCGCGCCGGCAGGCCGAGCACGGCAAGACCCAGCACCTCCAGCAGCGCCTCGCTGCCCCACCAGGCGAGGATGGCGAGAAGCAGGGCGGCGGCAGTGGCGACGGCGCGGTTCACCGCGCCGGCGTCTCGGCAAGGAACACCAGCAGGCCGCCGCGGCGTTCCACCCGGCCTTCCAGCGCAACCCGGCGACCGATCCAGCCGCGGAGCGCGGCCGGCATCGGTCCGCCATCGGCCCCGCCGAGCAGCAGGTATGCGCTGCCCGCGACCGGCGCGGTCGCGACCAGCAGGGCGGGCAATTCACCGTCGATGCAAAGCGTGGCGCAGGCCCGGTGCGCCAGCCCACTCCCCGGCCGCATGGCCCCGGCGGCGCATTTGCCGTCGCAGATCTCGCCGGTGATGCGCCAGCGGCCGAGCGGCGTGGTGATGGGCGGTGGCGAGGCGGCGGCCAGCAATTCGGGCGGACCACCCAGGACCAGCATGTCGATGCTGCCGCGGGTCTGCACGTAGCCCACGGCGGCAATCGTGCGGCCGGCCAGGGCCGGGTCGATCCCGGCGCCGCGCTTGCCGTCGCCCGCGAGCACGATGGCACGCCCGTCCGGCTGGTACAGCACCGGGTACGGCGAGAGGGCCAACACCCCTTCCAGCCGCGCTTCGCCTTCCGGCAAGGGCGCGGGCAGCGCAGCGCCCGGCACCAGGGCGAAGCCCGGCCCGGCCGGATCATCCGCCGCGGCGCCGAGCGCCAACGCCAGCAGCAGCGCGCCGGCCAGGACCAAACCGGCCGCGCCGGCGAGAAACCGCCCGAGACGCGGGGCGACCGAGGCCTGCCAGCCGATGAAGAAATCCGCGCCGCCGCTCATCCGGGCACCGTCGGGACAATCACCGGTTCAACCCGCGTGCCCGCCGGGTTCGGCCGCGGGTCGAGCCAGAGCGCATCGCCCACCAGCCGCAGCCGGTAGGTCGCCAGCTTCTCGGTATAGGGCGGCGGGGCGCAGCCATCCTCCAGCCGGTACTGGAAGCCGTGCCAAGGACAGGTGATGCAGCCATCGACCACCCGCCCCTCCGCCAGCGGCCCGTTCTGGTGGGCGCAGAGGTTGGTCACCGCCGACAGCCGGCCCTGATGGCGGAAGATGGCGATCTTCTCGCCCACCGGCGGGCGGATGGCGATGGCGCCGCCTTCCGGGATGGCCGCGGCGGGACCGGCCAGCACCCAGGGCGCCTCCGGCGCCGGCGCGGCCACCAGGCGGTCGACCGCCGCGTCCCGCCACCCGGCCGCCAGGTGCAGCCCGACCAAGGTAATGCAGGACAGCGCCACAACCGCGGCCAGCACCGGGTTGGTCGCGGCCTGGAGATAGCCGAGCCCGACATGCACCACGACCAGCGCATAGGCCAGGTAGAGCGCCATGTGCAGCGCCTTCCAGACCGGCGGCGTCAGGAAGGCCAGCCAGAAATCATGGCTGGTGGCGGCCAGCGCGAACAGGATCAGCAACGCCGCCACGCCGAAGGGGATGAAGGGCAGGCCGGTACCCGGCTCGGACGACAGCAGCGCCAGCAGCGAGGGCGTCGGGCTGAAGGCGAAATGCCAGCCCAGGACCTCCAGCGCATGGGTCAGCGCCGCGGCGAAGGTCATCACGCCAAGATGCCGGCGGTTGTAGAGCAGCGGCAGGAAGCGGCGGTCCAGCCGGGCCAACGGGCCGATCGCCAGCGCGAGGCTGAGCAGCAGGAAGGCGCAGGATCCCCAGGCCTTCATCGCCAGGCTGGAGCCGTCGAGCGGCCGGGCCGGGTCCTGCAGCAACGGCCCGAGACTGGTGTAGGCCAGGATATAGGCGGCGATCGCCAGCAGCAGCACGGCGTCGTAGGCGATCTTGGCGCGGTTCCAGCCGACCGGGACGTAGCGCGCGCTCATGGTGCCGAAAGCCGCACCGGCGCGTCGGCGGGGACACCCTGCCGCATGGCCAGGGCACCAAGCAGGATCGCCGGCAACAGCGCCGCCAGCACGAGCCAAAGGCGCAGATGCAGGGCGCGGTGGCGAAGCCGCATGGGTCTAGCCCTCCAGGCGCTGCCGCCAGCGCCGCAGCACCAGCGGCCACAGCAGGGCAAGGCCCGGCAGCAGCAGCGGCCGGAAGGCGTAGGCACCGCGCGCCACCGGGTCGGTCCGGTCGAGCCCGCGGAACAGGAAGGCAAGCCCGACGGCGATCCCCGCCGCGGCATAGGCGCCGGCCACTGCCACCAGGATTTCCGCCGCCTCACGCGACATCAGCAGGCACTCCCGACCCGGCGGCAGGATAGATCGGCCGGGTTGCAGAGGTCACGCCGCATTCCGAGGCGCCGGCTCGGCATGCGGGTGGCGATGCGGCTGCGGCGCATGCAGGTCGAAGGTCCGGGCGCCGATCTCCGGCGGCATCGGCGCCAACCACGGCGAGGCGTCCAGTGCCGCCACCGCATCAGCCCGACCGGCCTCCCAGCGCTCCGCCATGGTGCGCCGGCTGAACTCGTAATCCTTGGCCTGGCCCTGCGGCTCCTGCGGCCGGTAGATCAGCTGGACGATGTCCATGGTGGTGACGCAGCCATAGGCATAGAGGAACTGCGCCTCAGGCGTCGCACGCAGGGCCTCCGGCAGCTGCTCGAACAGCGTGTTGATGTTGTGGCGGACGTCATGCGCCTGGCGCAGCATGTCCGTCGCGGCGCGGGTGCGGCTGGAATAGCGGATGTCCTTGTCCCGCTCGGCGACCTCGGCCAGCGTCGTCGGCAGCGCGCCGCGCGAGGGGAAGACATCCACCTGGAAGGTCAGCCGGCTGCGACGCGGGATGTATTCCAGCACATATTGCAGCGGCGTGTTGGAGACCAGGCCACCATCCCAGTAGTGCTCGCCATCGATCTCGACGGCCGGGAAGCCGGGCGGCAGGGCGCCGCTGGCCATCACGTGCTCCGGCCGGATCACCGTGTTCGCATTGTCGAAATAGGCGAAATTGCCGGTGCGGACATTCACCGCGCCGACGCTGAAGCGCATGCCCTTGGCGTTGATGCGGTCGAAATCCACGAGCGCCTCCAGCGTGCTTTTCAGCGGCGCGGTGTCGTAGAAGCTGACCGGGTCGGGCTTCATGAACCATTCCGTCGCCTTGCGTGGCGCGAAGAATCCAGGCTGGCCGAGCAGCAGCGCGCTGGCCGCGCCGAGCCGGCGATGATCGGCGAAGCCGGTGTCAAAGGCGTTCAAAAGGCACCCCGCCCAGGGGTTGGCCGGCGCGGTGACACCTTCCCAGAACTGCCGCAGCTTCGCCACCCGCTCGCCCGGCGCGTTGCCGGCGATGATGGCGGCGTTGATGGCGCCGATCGAAATGCCCGCGACCCAATCGGGGAGGTACTCGGACCCCGCCAGCGCCTCGTACACCCCCGCCTGGTAGCTGCCGAGCGCGCCGCCGCCCTGGAGGACGAGCGCGACCTTCTTGTCATAGCTGGCGGGGCGCGGCGGAATGGGCATGCAGGAGGTCTCCTTCGGCGGGCGGTCCGGCTTTAGGACGGCAGGCGACGCGGCGCATGGGACAATGCGGTTACCCGCGCGCGGCCGCGAGAACGATGCCAGCCGGTGACTGCAAGAGCAGCGCCAGCCGCTCGCCCGCCGGACGGGGGACCTGGACGCTGGCAGGTGTGCCTTGCCAGAGGCCAAGAGACACCACAGCCCGAACCACGTTCGCGTGCACAAGTTGCCGTCCACGGTTCTCGCCGCCACCGACCGCGGTGGCCTGGCGCGGATCATAGCCGATGAGCCAGGGCGTCGCGCCGGCGGCTCCCTCCCCGATCCTCACCCGCACCATCCCGGTCTCGGCGACCAGGCCGAGATCAATGCTTGCCGGACGCTCGGCCTGCGCCGCTCGGATGGCGGCTCGGAGTGCGGCGCGGTCGGATCCCACCAGGTCACGTCTGCCCTGCACCACCACCTGTGGCGTATAGACCTGGCCATGGCCGAGGCTGGCAGCATAGCGCCGTTGCCGCTCCGTCGCCTCCGGCAGCGAGAACGGGTCATGCCAGCCGAGCCGGTTCCAGTAGGTGACGTGCCAGGACAAGGCCAGCACGTCGGCACGCGCCTCCACCAGCTCGGCCAGCGCGGCATCGGCCGGTGGACAGGAGGAGCAGGATTCCGAGGTGAAGAGCTCCACCACCACCGGGCCGGCGGCGGCGGCGGCGGCGGCGGCAGGGCGCGGCCGGGCCAGTGCGGCGACCGGCAGGGTGGCGATCAGGTGGCGGCGGTGCATCGAACAATCCCCTGGCGACGCCGGCTTGGCGTGCCAGGGTATTCGGCCGCCCCGCCCCGGCGGTTAGCCACGGCGATGAAATGCTTTCCGCACGCGTCCGGGGATGCTCTGCTGCCCGGCAAGAAGACCATCAGGGAGGATCAGACCCCATGCGCCGCCGGAGCCTTGCCCTCGCGCTGCTGAGCACGCTGCTGCCCGCCGCGGCGGGCGCCTTCCCCGACCGCCCCATCACCATGGTGACCGGCTATGCGCCCGGCGGCAGCACCGACATCGCCGCCCGGATCCTGGCCGACCGCATGCCGGCGCATCTGGGGGCGGAAGCGCGGATGGTGGTCGAGAACCGGCCCGGCGCCGCCGGCGTCATCGCCACCGAATGGCTGAAGCGGCAGCCGGCCGATGGCTACACCATCATGGTGACGGAAACCGGTGCCTCCGCCGCCGCGCCCGCTGCGATGATCGGCGGCACGCGCTATGATCCGATCACCGACTTCACCCATATCGGCGTGGTCAGTACCCCGCCGGGCGTGCTGGTGGTGACCGAGCGCTTCCCCGGGCGGACGCCGGAGGAGGTGCTGGCGACCCTGCGGAACGCGCCGCCCGATGCGCTGACCTATGCCAGCTCCGGCGTCGGCGGCGTGCTGCACCTGCGGGCGGAGATGCTCGCCCAGGCCTTCGGCACGCGCTATGTCCACGTGCCCTACCGCAGCGGCGCGCAGATGGTGCAATCGATCATGACGGGGGAGGCGCAATTCGGCATCGCCGCGCTCGCCTCCGCCACCCCGCTGCTGCGGGACGGCAAGGTGCGCGGCATCGCCATGGTCGGCGAACGGCGCTTCCCGCTCTATCCCGATATCCCGACGCTCGGGGAGTTGGGGCTGCCCGGCTTCGACAATGGCGGGTACTTCCTGCTGATCGCCCCGGCCGGGCTGCCGCCACGCATCGCGGAGGCGCTCAACCGGGCCCTGCAGCGGACGCTGGCCGAGCCGCTGGTGCGGGACAGGATGCTGACCGCGGGGCACGAGCCTCCGGCAGGGCCGAATGGCCTGGCCGATGCCCGCGCCTTCATGGTGAAGGAATTCGCAACCTACCGGGCGATCGTCGCGCAGACCGGCGTGACCTTGCAGCCCTAACCGGCAGGGGCGAAGCTCTCGTAGACCATCATCCGGCGGCCGCGGTAGAGGAACTCGTCGCACTCGGCCATACCGATATCCTGCAAAACAAGGCGGGAGGCGACGTTTTCCGCCCAGGCGACGGCGATGATGCGGTGCAGGCCGGCCCTATGGCCGAACTCAAGGCCGGCCTTCCCGGCCTCCCGCGCATAGCCCTTGCCGCGGCATTCCGGCCAGAGCGCGAAGCGCATGGCCACGCCGCGGCCATCCGGCCGCTCCATCAGCCCGGCGATGCCGAGGAACTCGCCGGTCTCCGTCAGGAAGACGCACCAGGTGCCGTAGCCGCGCACCTGCCAGAATTCGATGTCGTCATCCAACTCGTCGCGGGTGCGGTCGGGTGAGCGGACGCCGTGCAGCATCAGCTCGAAGACCCGCGGGTCGCCCTTCAGCCGGATCAGGTCGGGCAGGTTCTCCTTGCCCGGCGGAATCAGGGTCAGCCGGGCGGTGCGAACCAGCCGCCCGGGCATCGGGACGGGACGCGCGAAATGCACCGCCCAGCCTCTACCGGGTCAGCGGCCGGTATTTGAGGCGGTGCGGCTGGTCCGCCGCGGCGCCGAGGCGGCGGCGCTTGTCGGCCTCATAGGCCTGGAAGTTGCCTTCGAACCACTCGACGTGGCTGTCGCCCTCGAAGGCCAGGATATGGGTGGCGAGGCGGTCGAGGAACCAGCGGTCGTGGCTGATGATGACCGCGCAGCCGGCGAAATCCTGCAAGGCTTCTTCCAACGCACGGAGCGTGTCGACGTCGAGGTCGTTGGTCGGCTCATCGAGCAGCAGGACGTTGTGCGGGCGCTTCAGCATCTTCGCCAGATGCACCCGGTTGCGCTCACCGCCCGAGAGCACCCCCACCGGCTTCTGCTGGTCGCCGCCCTTGAAGTTGAAGGCGGCGCAATAGGCGCGGCTGGGCACGGACCGCTTGCCCATGGTGATCTGGTCCATGCCGTCGGAGATTTCCTGCCAGACGGTCTTCTTGTCGTCGAGGCTGTCGCGACTCTGGTCCACGTAGCCGAGCTGGACGCTCTCGCCGACCGTCAGCTTCCCCGCATCGGGCTGGTCGACGCCGGTGATCATCTTGAACAGCGTGGTCTTGCCGGCGCCGTTCGGGCCAATGATGCCGACGATGCCGCCCGGCGGCAGCTTGAAGGACAGCTCGTCGATCAGCAGCCGGTTGCCGAAGCCCTTGCGCAGGTTTTCCGCGACGATGACGATGTTGCCCAGGCGCGGCGCCGGCGGGATCTGGATCTCGGTCGGGTCCGGTGCCTTGTCGAGGCTGCGCTGCAGCAGGTCCTCGTACTTGGCGATACGCGCCTTCGACTTGGCCTGGCGGGCGGCCGGGCTGCGGCCGATCCATTCCTGCTCCTCGGCCAGCTGCCGCTGCCGGGTGCTCTCCTCCTTCTCCTCCTGCTTCAGCCGCTTGCGCTTCTGTTCCAGGTAGGCGGAGTAGTTGCCCTGGTAGGGGATGCCCCGGCCGCGATCGACTTCCAGGATCCAGTTCGTGACGTTGTCCAGGAAGTAGCGGTCGTGGGTGACGATCAGCACCGCGCCGACATAGTCCCGCAGCGTGGTTTCAAGCCAGGACACGCTTTCAGCATCCAGGTGGTTGGTCGGCTCGTCGAGCAGGAGCATCTCCGGCTTCTCGAGCAGCAGCTTGCACAGCGCAACGCGGCGGCGCTCGCCGCCCGACAACGTGGTGACCGGGCTGTCGAAGGGAGGGCAGCGCAGCGCATCCAGCGCGATCTCGACGGTGCGGTCGATCTCCCAGCCATTGCCGGCGTCGATCTTCTCCTGCAGGTCGGCCTGCTCGGCCAGCAGGGTGTTCATCTCGTCGTCGGTCATCTCCTCACCGAACTTCATCGAGATCTCGTTGAAGCGGTCGAGGTATCCCTTCATGTCCTTGAAGGCGAGCATGACGTTCCCGCCCACCGTCAGGTCGGGGTCGAGGTGCGGCTCCTGCGGCAGGTAGCCGACGCGGACGCCCTCAGCCGCCCAGGCCTCGCCGCCGAACTCCTTGTCCTGCCCCGCCATGATGCGCATCAGGGTCGACTTGCCGGCCCCGTTCGGCCCCAGTACGCCGATCTTCACGTCCGGCAGGAAGGACAGCGTGATTCCCTTAAAGACCTCGCGACCGCCCGGATAGGACTTGGTCAGGTCTTTCATCACGTAGGCATACTGATAGGCGGGCATACTGCACGTCCTGCGGGCCGGGGGTGAACCCCTTTCTAGCGGCCAGGACAGGGAGCGCCAAGGCGGACGAGAGGTCCGGTGCGGCTCCCATCCCCTCACGTTTCACAGGAAATACATTCGCCGCATGGGCTCGGCAGGATAAAACTGGGAGCCCCGACGGGAGGCTCAGGGCATGGATCAGGCCACCACAACGGCTCCGGGACGCTTGGGCGACCCGGCCTCGAAGCGTTCGGTGTTCGACGAGAAATTCGCCTCGGGCCCCAAGGGCCCGGCTGCACGGATCGCCCCCTTGCTCTTCGGCGCGGTGGTCCTGGGCGGCCTGGTCTATGCCGTGCTGCGGCTGCTTGGCGATCTTGGCCAGTCGCACGAAACCGGAAGCGCGCCCTTCATCCTGCTGGGCATCGCCCTGCTGATCGCGCTCGGCTTCGAATGCGTCAACGGGTTCCACGACACCGCGAATGCCGTTGCCACGGTGATCTACACCCACGCGCTGCCGCCCGAGATCGCGGTCGTCTGGTCCGGCGTGTGGAATTTCCTCGGCGTGCTGACCTCGACCGGCGCGGTTGCCTTCGGCATCATCTCCCTGCTGCCGGTGGAACTGATCCTGCAGGTGAGCAGTGCGGCCGGCTTCGCCATGGTCTTCGCCCTGCTGATCGCCGCGATCATCTGGAACCTCGGCACCTGGGCGCTTGGCCTGCCCGCCTCCTCCTCGCACACCCTGATCGGCTCCATCATCGGCGTCGGCGTCGCCAATGCGCTGAACCGCGGCGTGGACGGCACCAGCGGCGTCGATTGGGACAAAGCGACCGAGATCGGCTACGCGTTGCTGCTATCCCCGGTGTTCGGCTTCTGCTGCGCCGCCATCCTGTTCCTGACGCTGAGGTTCCTGGTGCGAAAACCGGAACTCTATGCCGAGCCGAAGGGGACCGAGCCGCCGCCCTGGTGGATCCGCGGCATCCTGGTCTTCACCTGCACGGGCGTGTCCTTCGCCCATGGCTCGAATGACGGGCAGAAGGGCATGGGCCTGATCATGCTGATCCTCATCGGCACAGTGCCCACGGTCTATGCGCTGAACCGCACGGCCGACGCGCCGCAGACGGCGCATTTCGTCGAAGCCGCCGGCCGGGTGGATACCGCCCTGCGCCGGCAGATCGGCAGCGCCACGCTTGAATCCGTCGGCGACCCGCGGCTGGCCGTCACCGCCTTCGTCCGTGACAAGAAATTGGAGCCCGAGACACTGCCGGCGGTGCGCAAGCTGGTGCTGGAAATCTCCGACCAGGTCGGCCGCTACGAATCGCTGCGGCTGCTGCCAGACGCGCTGGTCGCCAACGTCCGCAACGACATGTACCTGACCAGCGAAGCCTTCCGGCTGATGGGCAAGAAGAAGCTTATCAGTTTCCCCGGCGATGACGGCAAGGCGGTGAAGGACTTCATTGGCTTACTGAACGGCGCCACGCGCTTTATCCCGGACTGGGTGAAGGTCGCGGTCGCCATCGCGCTCGGCTGCGGCACCATGGTGGGGTGGAAGCGGATCGTCATCACGGTCGGCGAGAAGATCGGCAAGACCCACATGAGCTATGGCCAGGGCGCCTCGGCCGAGATGGTGGCGATGGGCACCATCTTCGCCGCCGACGTCTACGGCCTGCCGGTCAGCACGACCCACGTGCTGTCCTCGGGCGTTGCTGGCACCATGGCGGCGAACGGGTCCGGGCTGCAGCTTTCGACCCTTCGGAACCTGCTGATGGCCTGGGTGCTGACGCTGCCGGTGGCGATCCTGCTCTCCGGCTCGTTGTTCTTCCTGTTCGTCAACATCTTCTGACGCGGCGCGTCAGCCCAGGGTGATCCCGGACTCGCGGATCACCTGCTCGCACACCGCCCGCTGGCGATCGAGCCAGCGGGCGAATTCCACCGGCGTGTTGCCCACCATGATCGCGCCGGTGGCATCCATACGCTGCCGCGCCGTCGCATCCGCGGCCGCCTTGCCGATTGCGGCACCCAGGCGGTCGATGATCGGCTGGGGCGTGCCGGCGGCGGCGAAGACGCCGTTCCAGTCGTTCATGTCGTAGCCGGGGAAGCCGCTTTCGGCCAAGGTCGGCACCTCCGGCAAGGTCGGGACACGGTTCAGGCTGGTGACGGCCAGGATGCGTGCCTGGCCGGCCTGTGCCGGCGGGCGGATGGAATTGGTCGTGATCAGCACCGCATCGAGCACGCCGGCGGCGATGTCCCGCGCCGCATCGGCGCCGCCGCGGTAGGGCGTATGGATCAGCCGGATACCGGCCTGCTTCTGGAACACCTCGCCCGCGAGATGCGCCATTCCGGCCGCCGGCGGGGTGCCGTAGCTGATCGCGTTCGGCCGGTCGCGGGCGGTGGCGATGAACTCCTGGATCGTCCGCGCCGGAAAGTCCCGCTTCACCGCGATCACCTGCGGGAAGATGCAGAATTGGCTGACCGGGATGAAGGCGGTACGATAGTCGAAGCCGAGATCCTTCATCAGCGGCGGATTGGTCAACTGGTTCGCCGCGTCGACCAGGAAGGTGTAGCCATCCTTTGGTGATTGCAGCGTGGCGTTGGCGGCGATGACGGAATTGCCGCCGGTACGGTTCTCGATCACCACGGTCTGGCCGAGGATGTCGCCGAGCTTCTGCCCCACCGTGCGCGCCGCGGTGTCGGCCGCCCCGCCGGCGGCGAAGGCGACGATCAGCCGGATGGGGCGATTCGGCCAGTCCTCCTGCGCCAGGGCCGGGGCCGAGAGCGCGAGGCCCAGCGCGGCGCGGCGGGTGATCCTCACAGCGTGTTTTCCCGCCCGTAGCGGCGCTCGAAGGCGGCGATCTCGTCCTCATAGGTCGCGGTCAGGCCGAAATCGTCGAGGCCTTCCAGCAGGCAATGCTTGGCGAAAGGATCGATCTCGAAGGGATGCACGCTGCCATCCGGCGCGGTGACGGTCTGCGACGGCAGGTCGACCGCGATCCGGGCGCCGGGCTCGGCCGCGAGTTGCGCCATGATCGCCTCGACCGTCTCGGCCGGCAGCACCACCGGCAACAGCCCGTTCTTGGTGCCGTTGTTGCGGAAGATGTCGCCGAAGCTGGGCGCGATGGCGCAGCGGAAGCCGGCATCGAACAGCGCCCAGACGGCGCTTTCGCGCGAGCTGCCGCAGGCGAAGTTGCGGCCGGCGACGACGATCCTCGCCGGCTGCAAATCTGGCCGGTTCAGCGGGAAATCCGGATCCTGCGTGCCATCCGGCAACCGCCGCGCGTCGTGGAACAGGAACTGGCCATGATCCACCTCCCGCGGGCGCGAGAGGAAGCGGGCCGGGATGATGCGGTCGGTGTCGATGTTCGGCTGCGGCAGCGGCACCGCGACGGCGTCCAGATGGCGGAAGGCTTCCATGGCTCAGGCCTCCATCAGGGTGCGGACATCGGCGAAATGGCCGCTGACGGCGGCCGCCGCGGCCATCGCCGGGCTCAGCAGATGCGTCCGCGCGCCGGGGCCCTGGCGGCCCATGAAGTTGCGGTTTGAGGTGGAGGCGACGCGCTCCCCCGGCCGGGCGATGTCGCCATTGGTGCCAAGGCACATGGAACAGCCCGGCTGCCGCCAGTCGAAGCCGGCTGCGGTGAAGACATGGTGCAGCCCCTCGGCTTCCGCCTGGCGCTTCACCGGCTCGCTGCCGGGCACCACCCAGGCGATGACGCCATAGGCCACCTTGCGACCCTTGGCCACGGCGGCGGCGGCGCGCAGATCCTCGATTCGCGAATTGGTGCAGCTGCCGATGAAGACGCGATCGATGGCGATGTCAGTCAAGGCAGTGCCCGGGGCCAGGCCCATATAGGCGAGCATGCGCTCCATCTGGCCGCGGCGCTCGGCATCCGGGGCGGCCTCGGGGTCCGGGATGCTCCCGCCGATCGGCAGCGCGTCCTCCGGGCTATTGCCCCAGGTGACCATGGGCTGGATGGCGTTGCCGTCGACCACGACCTCGGTGTCGAAGACGGCATCCGAGTCACTCGGCAGTTCGCGCCAGCGTGACACCGCCTGGTCCCATTCGGCATCCTTCGGCGCATAGAGCCGGCCACGCAGGTATTCGAAGGTGGTCTCGTCCGGCGCCACCATGCCGGCGCGGCCACCGGC
>JBMOJU010000314.1:0-6013 GCA_049315625.1 Paracraurococcus sp. | reverse complement strand
TCCTGCCCCCTCCGCCCCGCACCGCCTTGGCCCGCCCCCCGCCTCCCCCCAGGAATCCCGCCGCCATGGCCTCCTCCCCCCGCCTCTCGCCCGCCCTCAACGTCGTCGTTGCCGCCGTGCAGAAGGCCGGCAAGCGCCTGCTGCGCGACTTCGGCGAGGTCGAGCAGCTCCAGGTCTCGGTGAAGGGCCCGGGCGACTTCGTCTCCGCCGCCGACCTCCGGGCGGAGGAGACGCTGCGCCAGGACCTCTCCCGCGCCCGCCCCGGCTTCGCCTTCCTGATGGAAGAGAGCGGCGCGCATGGCGCGGAGGATTGGGAATGGCGCTGGGTGGTCGACCCGCTCGACGGCACCAGCAACTTCCTGCACGGCATCCCGCACTGGGCCGTCTCGGTCGGCATCGAGCGGCGGCTCGAGTCCGGCAAGACCGAGATCGTCGCCGGCGTCATCTACAACCCGGCCTCGGACGAGCTGTTCTGGGCGGAGAAGGGCGTCGGCGCCTTCCTCAACGACAAGCGGCTCCGCGTCTCCGGCCGGAAGGACATGAACCACGCCCTGTTTGCCACCGGCATCCCCTTCGCCGGCGTGCCGCGCAAGGCGGAATTCTCCCAGATCCTGGCCCGGCTGATGCCGCAGGTCGCCGGCGTCCGCCGCTTCGGCTCGGCCGCGCTCGACCTCGCCTGGGTCGCCGCCGGGCGCTACGACGGCTACTGGGAGCTCGGCATCAAGAAGTGGGACATGGCGGCCGGCCTGGTGATGGTCCGGGAGGCCGGCGGCTTCGTGACCGACCCCGAGGGCGGCGACCCGTACCTGGAAGGCAATGTCGTCGCCGGCAACCAGGTGCTGCATGGCAAGCTGCGGGAGGTGGTGCAGGAGGGCATCGCCGCCGCCGGCGTCGCCCGTGGCCGCGCCGCCGAGGCCGCGCCCCCGGCCGGGTGAGTTTCCCACCGCCCGGCAAATCGCCTAGGCTGGCGGCGGAATCCATGGGGGCCTCCACCAGCGTGACGCGCAGCCTGCCAGTCCGGACCGTTCTGCTGGCCGCCGCCCTGCTCTGCGCCGCCGCGCCCTCCCCCCGGGCGGAGGAGCCGGTGCCGGCCGAGCCCGCGCCGGCGCCGCCCGCCCCGGCCGACCTCGCCGCCCGCCCCGGCGCCGCGCCACCGCCGCCCACCGCCCCCGCCGCCCGGCCCTTCACCCTGCCGGCGGGGATGGAGGCGCTGCCCGGCGGCGCCTGGCGGCTGCGCTTCGCCGAGGGCCGCGACACCGCGCCGCGCGCCGCCGATGCCGCCCTGGCCGAGCTCGGCCGGCGGCTGGCCGCGGCGCCGGAGGGGCGCGTGGTGCTGCTCGCCCAGGCCAGCGGCCCGGCCGATATCTCCACCGCCCGCCGGCTCAGCCTGGCGCGTGGCCTGGCGGTGAAGGAGGCGCTGGTGGCCGGCGGCCTGGCGCCGACGCGCATCGATATCCGCCCGATGGGCCGGACGGAGGAGGCGGCGGATGCCGTCGATGTCCAGCCGCCCCCGCCGCGGCCCGCCCCCCGGTGAATGGCTTGAGGAGACCGGGAGAATGACTCCGCCGCTTCGCTTCCTCTGGCGCATGGCGATCTTCCTCGCCGTGGTCGGGGCGGTGGCCGCGCTGCTGGCGCCGCAGCTCGCCGCCGCCTTCGCCGCCAACCTCGTATTGAACGGCGTGATCATCGGCGTGCTGCTGATCGGCATCGCCTGGAACCTGCGCCAGGTGCTGATCCTGCGGCCGGAGGTCGATTGGCTGGAAGGCTTCCGCGCGCCGAAGCTGGGCGCCCCGGCCCAGGCGGCGCCGAAGCTGCTGGGGCCGATGGCCAGCATGTTCCAGGCGCGGCGGTCGGACCGGCTGACCCTTTCGGCGCCGGCGATGCGCAGCGTGCTGGATGGCATCGCCTCGCGGCTCGATGAGTCGCGCGAATTATCGCGCTACATGACCGGGCTGCTGATCTTCCTCGGCCTGCTCGGCACCTTCTGGGGGCTGCTGCTGACCATCCAGTCGGTCTCCGACGTGATCGGCGGCATGTCGGTCGGCTCGGGCGACCTGAACCAGCTGTTCAACCAGCTGAAATCCGGGCTGGCGCAGCCGCTGAAGGGGATGGGGACGGCGTTCTCCTCCTCGATGCTCGGGCTGGCCGGGGCGCTGGTGCTGGGGTTCCTGGATCTGACCGCCGGGCAGGCGCAGAACCGCTTCTATAACGAGCTGGAGGAATGGCTGGCCGGGCTGACCCGGCTGTCCTCCGGCGTGCTGGGCGATGCGGGCGGGGATGGCGGCAGCGTGCCGGCCTATGTCCAGGCGCTGCTGGAACAGACCGCGGAGAACCTGGAAGGGCTGCAGCGCATCCTGGCGCGCGGCGAGGAAGGCCGGGCGCAGACCAGCCAGGCGATGATGACCTTGACCGAGCGGCTCAGCACCCTGACCGACCAGATGCGGGCCAGCCAGGCGCTGATGCTGCGGGTCGCCGAACAGCAGGCCGCACTCGGCCCGGCGCTGCAGCGGCTGGCCGATGTGCAGGCCGCGCCGGCAGCGGATGAGGTGGTGCGCGGGCATCTGCGCAACACCGAGATCTACCTGGCGCGGATGCTTGAGGAGATGACCAACGGCCGGGCGCAGTCCACGGCCGAGCTGCGCAGCGAGATCAAGCTGGTGGCGCGGACGATCGCCGCGCTGGCGGAGGGGGAGCCGCGGTGACGCGCCGCGGCGCCCGCGACGGCGGTCGTCCCGCAGGGGCGGGCGCCCCATGGCGCTAGGCAACCGGCGCAACCGGGGTGGTGGGGGGCTGGATGCCTGGCCGGGCTATGTGGATGCGTTGTCCACCTTGCTCATGGTCATCATCTTCGTGCTGCTGGTCTTCGTGCTGGCGCAGGGCTTCCTGAGTGTGGCGCTTTCGTCCCGCGACCGGGCACTGGACCGGCTGAACGCCCAGGTCGCCGAGCTGGCGGAGATGCTGGCGCTGGAACGCGGCCAGGCGAGCGAGCTGCGCAGCGCCCTGGCCCGCACGGCAGAGGAATTGCGCGCCGCCGCCAATGCGCGCGACAGCCTCTCCGCCCAGCTGCGGGAGACGCGGGAGGCGCGCGACCGCCTGGGCGGCGAGCGCGACGCGGCGCAGGCCGAGCGCGAACGGCTGGCGGCGCGGCTGGCCGACCTGGAGCTCGCCGGCCGCGGCGGGGCGGAACGGCTGGCGTCGCTGGAGGCGCAGCTGGCCGAAGCGCTGCGCCGGGCCGAGAGCGTCGGCGGCGACGTGGCGCAGACCGTCCGCCGGCTGACCGATACCGGCCGCAGCCTGGCCGCCGAGCAGGCGGCGCGGCAGCGCAGCGAGGCGCGGGTCGCCGAACTCGACAAGCAACTGGGCGAAAGCCGCGGCGCCACCGAAACCGCGCGGCGCGAGCTGGCGACGCTGACACGACAGCTTCAGGACGCGCAGGCGCAGCTGGCGGACACGCAGCGGCAGCTGGCGGCGATGCGGACGGAGATGGCCGCGCTCGACCGCCAGGTGACGGTCGGCCGGGCGACGATCGAGGCGCGGCTGGCCGATATCGCCAGACTGGGCGAGCAGCTCCGCGGCCTGACCGCGCTGCGCGAGCAGCTGGAGCGCCAGGCGCAGGAGGCGCTGAAGCGCGCCGGCGACGAGGCGCGCGCCCGCGGCGTGGCCGAGGCGTCGGGCGCGGCGGAGGCGGAGCGCCGCCAGGCCGCCGAGCGCGCCGGCACCGAACAGACGCGCCTGGCCGAGAGCGCCCGCGCCCAGGTCGCGCTGCTGACCCGGCAGATCGAGGAGCTGCGCAGCCAGCTCGGCCGGCTGACCGCGGCGCTGGACGTGGCCGAGGCGTCCGGCCGCGACAAGGATGCGCAGATCCTGGCGCTGGGCACCCGGCTGAACGCCGCGCTGGCGGCGCGGGTCGAGGAGCTGCAGCGTTACCGCAGCGACTTCTTCGGCCGGCTGCGGGACGTGCTGGGCGACCGGGCGGATGTGCGGATCGTCGGCGACCGGTTCGTCTTCCAGTCGGAGGTGCTGTTCCCGCCGGCCAGCGCCGACCTGTCCGCGCCCGGGCAGCAGCAGATCCGCGAGATCGCCCGCGTGCTGCAGGAGATCGCGGCGCGCATCCCGGGCGACGTGAACTGGCTGCTGCGGGTGGACGGCCATGCCGACCGCCTGCCGATCCGCGGCGGCGGGCGCTACGCGACGAATTGGGAGCTTTCGGCCGCGCGCGCCATCGCGGTGGCGCAATTGCTGATGGCGGAAGGGCTGCCGCCCAATCGCGTCGCGGCAACCGCCTTCGGCGACAACCAGCCGCTCGATGCGGCGGAGACGCCGGAGGCCTATGCGCGCAACCGGCGGATCGAGCTCAGGCTGACGGACCGGTAGGGCGGATCAGGCCGCCCGCTGCGCCACCAAATCGGCGATCTTCTGCACCACCGGCGGCACCTGCTTGCCGATGTCGAGCATCTTCGTCGCCGCCGCGACCACGTCCTTCGCCGTGCGCAGCACCTGCACCTCGGCCTCCAGCGACGCGCTGATCGCACGCAGCGCGTCGACCGCGGCGACCACATCCGGATGGTTGGAGATGGCGTCGCCTGCAGCTGCATCAGGATGGCGAGCAGCGCGGCGTGCCTGGGCCCGTCCGGCGCGTGGCCCATCGCCTCGGCAACCTGGCCGATCGCCTGATTCAGCGCGGCGCGGGCACGGTCCTGCGCTTCGATGACCTCTTCGAGGCTTGGCATGCTGGGCTCCATGCGGGTGCGGCGATCAGCTCGCCTTGGTGGTCTTCAGGGCGGATTGGATGGCCTTGCCGGCATCGAAGAGCCGCTTGCCCGCGGCCCCAACCGCGTCGAGCTGCCGGCTGTCCTCGCGCAGCGCCTCGGCCAGCGCCCGGTGCGCGGCCCGCAACTCGACACCGAGCGCCTTGGCATCGACGGAATCGAGCGCGACGATGGCGTCGCGCAGCGCCCGCGCCCAGTCGTCCAGCGCGGCATAGTCGCCGCCCGGCCGGCGCAGGGCTTCGGTGATGGCGAGCAGGTCGCCCGACAGCTGCGTGCGCCGTAGGCTGACCACGGAGCCAAGGTTGGCGGCGGCGGCGAGCCCGATGCGGTCGACCGCCTCGGCCGCCCGCGGCACGTCGCGCCGCAGCGCGTAGTAGCGCTCGGCGTCCATCACGTCGCCGGCGATCTCACCCGCCAGCCTGACGATACCGCCGACCACCGGCGCGACCAGGGCGGGGGCGCCGAGCGGCGCACCAACCGCTGCGGCCATGGCGCTGGCGCTGGCGGCAAGCTTGCCGGTCGCGGCATCGAAGGCCTTGCGGTCGGCGGCATCGGTGATGTGCTGCAGCGCCGCGACATAGGCGCCGAGCGCCTCGAACATCGCCGGCGACGCAGGGGCGATGGGGATGGCGGCCGGCGCGGCGGCAGGCTCGTAGGTCAGCTCGCAGGGGCCGAAGCCGGGGGCGGCGCAGCCGGTGCTGGCGATCATCCGCGGCCGGCTGGCGATCCGGCCGATCCGCTCGGCCGCCTGGCGATCGGCCGGCAGCTGCTCGACCTGGCTGCGATACGCCTGCGGCAGGGCGGCGGCGCCCGCGGCGAAGCGCGACACTTCCGGCGCATAGGCGGCGTAGGGGGTGCATCCCCCGGCGAGCGCCACGGCGAGAAGCAGCCCCGGAACCAGTCTTGAAGACAAATAAGCCTCCGGATTTTCATCCGGAGGTTATGTATCGTCCGCATCCATTACAAGGGCATTCTGATCCGCCATAGTGCCATCCCCTGCCCGCGGGTGATGGCGCGCCGCGCTCCCGCGCCCGCGCCACCGGATCCAGCTTGCACCCGCCGCGTCCGGTCAGCCGCAGCTGCGCATGGGTTGGATCAGGCCCGATCGCCCGCCGCAGGCGATCGATATCGCTTTCCACCATGGGGGTCGTCGTCACGCTGAGAATGCGTCCGCCCTGGTGCTGCCTTGCTACGGCATCAGCACCACGCCCGCCGCCGTCAGCGCCGGCTTGCCCATCACATAG
>JBMOJU010000313.1:0-6022 GCA_049315625.1 Paracraurococcus sp. | reverse complement strand
CGTGGGGTCAAACGCCGGAGGCGCGTGGGGTCAAACGCCGGAGGCGCGTGGGGTCGAGCCGCGTTGCGCTTCAGGCTTCCTTCAGCATTTGTCTCGAAACTCGGGACGCGACGGCCATGACGACCCTCATCCCCCTCACTCCGTCCCGCGGGACGGAGGTCCTGAACGAAGCGGCTCCGCCGCCGCGGGCGGCCGGGCGGGCGCTGCCGGATCTCGGCGCCATCGCCACGGCGGGGATGCCGAACCCCTCGCTGCGGCTGGATCCGGCGCTGGGGCTGGTGGTGATGGAATTCCGCGACCAGGCCGGGCGGACCGCGACCCTGCCCACCGAGCGGCAGCTCGAAGCCTACCGCTCCGCCCGCGGCCGGCCGGACCCGACCCCGCCGCCGCCGAAGCCCGGCACCCCCACCCCGGACGCGGAATAGCGCCTCAGCCTTCGGCCCGCGGGGCGGCGAGCGGCGGCAGGCCGAGCACCTCCTCCTCATGCCGCATCACCCGGCGGGTCAGCTTCAGCGCCTGGTAGCAATCATCCGCCTCGGCCAGGCGCAGCGCCTCGCCCAGCATGTCGCGCGCCGTGGCGGAGGTCGTGGCCTCCTGGAACTCGGCGATCAGTGCGCGCGCCGCGACGAGGCCGCCGGGGCGCTCCTCCTCATTGCCGATATAGGCGGTCTGCAGCGCGAAATAGATCCGCCGCGCCGGCGTGGTCGCCGCCTCCGGCGCCATGATCTGCTTGCCGAACAGGAAGCGTGCCTTGGCCGCGAGCTCGATGCGGGCGCGATTGCGGAACCGGATCGGCGCCCCGTTCACGACCATCAGGTCGCCCTGCCGTAATTCGAGCACCAGCGTGGACATCGACTTTCCTTTTGCCGCCGGACGCGCAACCCGCGAAACCTCGCATGGCGCCTTTAACGCTCCCTAAAGTGCGGGCGATCACCGCAGGTAGCGTGTGAGTGTCAATCCGCCGAGCTGCCCGATCGCCGAGTAGCTCGCCTCCAGCGCTGTCCGCGTTGCCTGCAGCCGGGTCAGGGTGGCGGCCAGGTCGACCTCCTCGATGTCGGCCAGCTGCGCCTGCAACGTATCGGTCAGGCTGGCATGGCGGTCCTTCGCCGCCTGCAACCGCTGCTCGGTCAGGCCGAGGGCGCCCTGCTCATCGGCCAGCCCGTTCGCAGCGCTTTTCAGCCCCTGCCGGATGGTGGTGGACAGGGCGCGGAAATCCGCCGGCGAGGCCGCCAGGGCCGGGCCCAGCGCGGCGAGGCTGGCCAGGCCGCGCAGCAGGTCGCGCGCCCAGGACCCCGTCGTCTCCCCGGTCGAGGCCACGGCGGCGTTGCGGTTGGCGGGCACGCCCCAGGCCACCGCCTGGCCATCCGCCACCGGCACGCTCCGGCGCGGCTCGGCCAACCCGGTCGCCGGATCCGCCAGGAAGGCCGAGAAGGGCGTGACGCCCGCCGTATCGTCCATCGCCGCCGCCTTGGTCGCCGCCGCGACCGCGGCGGCATTGCCGCCACCGAGCGTCGCCACCGCGCCGGCGATCTGCGCGGCCATGCCGGAACCCGGCAACCCGTCCGGATCAGGCACCGGCGGGTTGGCGAAGTCCGATCCGCTGAAGAGGTATTCGCCGTTGCTCCGGCTGTTCAGCAACTGCCCGACCTCGACCATCGCGGCCTTCGCGCGCGCGGCGACAAGCGAGAGCGACGCGGTGTCGTTCGGGTCCAGCTTCATCGCCACCTGGTCGGCGAATTCGCTGGCGATGGCGGCAAGCCGTTGCAGCGCCGTGCCGGTCGTGGTCGCGCGGCCCAGCGCCTCGTCGATCGCGGTGCCGTAGGTGTCGCGCCGGCCGATCTCGGCGCGCAGCGTCAGCGCGCGCGGCAGTTGCGGCGCCAGGTCGCCGATTTGGTCGGTCCGTCGCCCGGTCGAGACCTGGCGCGTCAGCATCTCCAGCTTCAGGCGCAGCGCGGCGCTGTCCGTCTCCATCCGCCCCAGCAGGCTGACCGCCGTCATCGGACGGCGCCCAGCAGCGTGTCGAACAGCGCCTGCACCGTCCCCAGCACCTTGGCATTGGCGGCATAGGCGTTCTGCAATGCGACGATGCCGGCCATCTCCGTATCCGTGTCCACCCCGGATTGCTGGCCGAAGCGGCTCTGGAGCGCGGTGCCCAGCGCCGTTGCCTGGTCCTTCGCCGCGGTCGCCGCCGCACGGTCGCCGGTCTGCGCCGTGGTGACCCGGCCGGCATAGGCCTCCAGCGTCGCCGGCGCGGTGAATGGGGAGGCCAGACTCCCGTCCGGCCCGAGGCCGGCGGTGGCGATGCCCGGCCAGGGATGGCCGGCCGATGCCTCCGCCCCGAAGCCGAACTCCAGCACGCGGTCGAGCAGCGTGGTGAAGCCCGCCGGGCCGCCGTCGGGATTGGGGGTGAAGGCGCCCGGTCCGGTCGGGCTGCCCGCCACCGCCTGGGTGCCGTCCCGCAGCAGGGCGGGGTTGGCGGCGATTGCCGGGTTCACCTTGATGCGCCCGGCGAAGCCGATCTGCACGCCGCCGGCATAGGGAAGCGACGGGTCGGGCAGGCTGGTCCCGTCCGCATCGGTGAACAGCCGCAGCCCCTCGCCATCCAGCCGGGCGGCGAGGTTGGTCGCCAGCACGTCGGCCTCGGCCTGGTAGCGCGGCAGGGTGCGGTCGCGCAGCGCGATCGCCTCCCCCAGCCGGCCGCCCGACAGCTGGCCGGTGATGTCGAGCCCGTTCAGCGTCACCCCCGGCAGCGTGCCGCCGGCGCCGGTTTGGCTGGCCGGCTGCACCGTGGCCTCCGCCGTCGCCAGCAGGTCGTGGTCGGGGTCGAGCGGCAGGACGATGCCGCCCTTCGCCACCAGCAGCAGGTCGCCGCCCGCGCGCTTCACCGCCTGCACGCCGAGGCTTTCCGACAGGGTGGCGATCGCCGCGTCGCGCTGGTCCTCCAGCGCCGCGGCACCGCCATCGGCGCCATTGCGCAGCTTCAGCGTCAACGCCGCGACCTGGCGGAGCGCCACGTTGGCGGTCCTCACCTCCGCCACCATGGCATCCTGCGCCTGCTGGCGGGCGCTGCCGATCGCCTGGGAGAGGCCGTTCAGCCGCCCCGCCAGCGTCTCCGCCGCGGCCGCCGCCGCCTGCTGCTTGCCGGCATCGGCCGGGGCGGCGCGCAGCGCGAGGAAGCCGGTGCGCAGCACGGCCAGCCCATCGGCCAGGGTCTGGCCGCTGTCGCCATGCGCCTGCTCGATCCCGGTGAGCAGCATCTCCCGCAGCCCGGCGGCGGCGGCGGCGGCGCGGCTGGCATCGAGCCGCGCCAGCAGCGCGGCATCCACCGCCCGCGCCGCATCCGCGGTGCGCAGCCCGGCCGGGCTGTCGCCGACGGTCACCGCCTGCTGCGGAATGGTCTTCCGCGCGTAACCGGCGGTCTCCGCATTGGCGACGTTCTGCGCGGCCTGTGCCAGGCCGCGCTGCACGGCGGCGAGGCCGCTGCGGGCGATCAGCAGCGCGGCGTCGAGGCTCATCGCGGCCTATCCCCGGCCCGGCTCAGCGGCGCATGTTGATCGTGTCCTGCAGCAGCTCATCCGTCGCGGTCACCACCTTGGTGTTCGCCGAATAGGCCCGCTGCGCCACGATCAGCTTGGTGAATTCGCTGGCGATGTCGACGTTGGAGCGCTCGATCGAGCCAGTGACGAGCTTGCCGACGCCGTTCGACGCCGCATCGGTGACCCGCGCCTCGCCGCTGTCGGGCGTGCGCATGAAGGCCTGGCCGTCGAGCCGTTGCAGCTTCTCCGGATCGTTGAAGGCGACCAGCGGGACGCGGGCGATGACCCGGCTCTGGCCGTTGTCGTAGTTCACCGCGACGTCGCCGCTGGCGCGGATCGAGAGGCCGGAATAGGCGCCGAGCGGCACGCCGTCCTGGGCGTTGTTGCGGACCGAGAATTCGGCGCCCGAGTATTGCGTCAGCCCCTGCGCCTTGCCGAATTGGCCGAGCGCCAGCTTCACCGTCTGCGCGCCCTCGCCGAAATTGGCGGTGAAGGTCAGCGTCGCGGGATCGCCGGTGGCGCTGGTGCCGGGCAGGGTGACGGAGCCGCTGGCGGCGGTGAAGGCGCCGATCGTGCCGTCCATCACCGCGGGCGACGCGCCGCTGCCGAAGCGCAGCCCGACCGAGCCGCGCGCCGCGGCGCTGATGTCGTCCGGCACGTTCAGCGCCAGGGTCCAGGCGGTCTTGGTGAAGCCGAGGTTCACCGTGTGCAGCCGGCCGAGCGTGTCGTAGACCTGCGCCTGGGTGGTGACCGACGTGGTCGTCGCATCCGCCGGCAGGTTGGCGGCCAGGTCGATCCGCGTGGTGGCGACCGGGTTGAAGACCTGCTGGTTCACCCGGATCGGGTTGAGGATGGTGCGGTCCGGATTGCCCGCCGCATCCGATGGCCAGCCCTGCAGGTAGTAGCCGGCGCCGTTGACCAGGTAGCCATCCTTGTCGAGCGAGACGTCGCCGGCGCGGGTGAAGAATTGCCGCTCATCGAAGACCGGCAGGCCGTTGGTGGTGCCCTTGGCCAGCGCCACGCTGAAGAAGCCCTGGCCGCCGATCGCCATGGCCAGCGGCTGCTCTGCCTGCTCGATCGTGCCCTGGACGGCATTGGTGTAGTCGGGCCGGGCGATCACCGCGCCGGGTTCGTTCACCTGCGAGTTCGACTGGGTGATGTAGGACACGAAATTGGTGTCCACCCGCTTGTAGCCGATGGTCTGGCTGTTCGCGACATTGTCCGAGATGTCGCCGAGCGCCTTGCTCTGCGCGGTGAGGCCGCTGATGGCGGCGGTGAGCGAGCCGAAGAGGGACATGGCGGGCGGTTCCGGCGGCAAAGGGTGACCTGGCCTGGCCGGTTGCAGCGCCCGTGCCAACGCCTGCCGCGCCCGGGCCGGCCATGGCTGCCGGCCTGGCGGCAGGGCTTGCCGGGCGGCCGGCCTGGCTTGCCGGATCCCGGACGGCACGGGGTGGAATGCCGCTCGCACCGGTCGCGGCATGGATCCCACCCCCTCCTCGACGATGCCCGGCCCCGCCGCCTGCCTCGCCACCGGGCAGCCGGCAGGGCCGCGCGGCGCCGGCGCGTCCCGCGATGCCGTGGCGGCGGGGGGCTTCGGGGCGGCGATGGCGCGCGCCGCGTCGCCCGCGGAGGGTCGCGCCGTGCCGGGCGACGCCGTCACGCCGCCGGCGGGGGGTGGCGGAGCGTCGGCGATCGCGGTGGGCGGCCTGCCGGCATCGTTCCCCCCGGTCGTAGCGCCGGATGCTGGCTCGGCGCCGTCGCCGGTTGTGGGCATGGCCGGGACGACGGCCGCGCCGGACGCCCTGCCCGCCCCCCCCGCGGGCGCCGCGCTGCCCGGCGCCGTCCGGCCGCCGGGCGAGGCCACGCCCGCCGCCGCCGGTGCAAGTGCGGCGCGGACTGACGGCGAGTCGGTGACCGCGGACCGGTCGGCGGCCGATCCGCCGGTGCCGGCCGCGGCATCGCTGCCCGCAACCGTCCGGCCGGCGGCCAGGGCGCCAGGCAAGGCCACGCCCACCGAGGGCGACAGGGCGGTGCCGGCCGACGGCGAGGGGGAGATGGCCGACCAGCCGGCGGCCGGCCCGGCGATGCCGGCCGCGGCACCGCCGCTTCCCGCGCCGCCGCCGGCGGTGTCCAGCGGCACCGATCCTGCAACGACCCGCGCCGGCGGGCGGGTGGCCGGTCGTGCCGCGGCGCCGGCCACCGGCCCGGCGCCGCACATCGCCCCGACACTGGCCGGCAAGGCCCGGCCGGCCACCGAGACCGATCCACGCCCCGCAGCCGCCGCGGATACACCGCCGGCACCGCCCGAGAGCCTGGGCAGCGCGGCCATCGGCCCGGGCGCTGCGGCTGGCGACACCACGGCGCCGCAGCCGGAGCCCGCACCGGATGGCTCCCCCGTCCGGGCGGTGGCCGGGGCGCGCCCGGCCACATCCCCGGACCGTCCGACCGAGGTGGTGAAGGTGAAAGGGCTCCTGCTGCACCCCGGC
>JBMOJU010000312.1:0-6050 GCA_049315625.1 Paracraurococcus sp. | reverse complement strand
CAGTGCAGCAGTTCATCCAGCGTGGCGCAGCGGCTGGCATTGCCATGCGGCAGCTTGGCCGCCGTGTCGAAATAGATGACGCGCATGCCGAAGGCCTCGGCGAGCACCGAGAGCTGGCTGCCGATATTGCCGTAGCCGACCAGGCCCAGCGTCCGCCCGCGCACCTCGAAGCTGCCCTCGGCCGACTTGTCCCAGCAGCCGTCGTACGCCGAGCGCGAGCGGTCCGGGATGCCGCGCAGCAGCATGACGATCTCGCCCATCACCAGCTCCGCCACCGAACGGGTGTTGGAGAAGGGGGCGTTGAACACCGGGATGGCGCGGCTGCGGGTCGCGTCCAGGTCGACCTGGTTGGTGCCGATGCAGAAGCAGCCCACCGTGATCAGCCGGTCGGCGGCGGCCAAAGCCTCCCCTCGCAACTGGGTCCGTGAGCGGATGCCGAGCATGTGGACGCCCTGGAGCGCCTCGCCCAGCGCCTGGCCGTCCAGCGCCTTGGCCATGCGGGTGACGTTGCGGTA
The DNA here is from genome assembly GCA_049315625.1 of Paracraurococcus sp. Lineage (GTDB taxonomy): Bacteria > Pseudomonadota > Alphaproteobacteria > Acetobacterales > Acetobacteraceae > Paracraurococcus. Next base: position 5,535 of record JBMOJU010000312.1, on the reverse strand, counting down.
GCCGGCGCCGGAGAGCAGCTCGACGGCGCTGTCGGCGATGCCTTCCAGCAGCAGGACCTTGATGCGGTCCTTGGGCAGGGAGATGCGGTCGGACATTCTTCTGGGTACCGGTATTGGCGTTGGGCGGGCTGTCTAGGCCGGATCGCCTGCCGGCGGAAGCGCGGGCCGGGTGGGGCCGGGTTGTGCGCCGCGCGGGGGCAGGTCGCGGGTACGGTAGCGGGCGACCTCCTGGCTCGCCGGCACCTTCTGGAAGACCAGGAAATAGCTGTGGTTCTTCCGCGCATGCACCTGGCGCAGCAGCCGCGCGACCCCCGGCCGGCCGGTGCGCACCAGCACGAAGAGGTCGCGCGCATAGAACCCCATCGCCGCGAGGCCGGCGATGATCTGCACATGGGTCAGCTCCTGCCGGTTGGCGCTCACCTCGTCCTGGCATTTGACGATGAGGATGCCGTGGTCGCGCAGCACCCGCCGTGCCTCCCGCGCCGCATCCAGGTACAGGTCGAGCACCGCCTGGTGCCAGCGGCCGCCGCCGGGCGCGGCATGGGCACCGCCCGATGCGTAGAAGTCGCGCAGCGCCACATGGCTGCCGAGCCCGCCGCGGGTCTCCGCCTTCGGCCGCAGCAGGCCTTCCATGTAGGGCGGGTCGAGCACCAGCGCGTCGATCGCGCCGTCCGCGTAGGGCAGGGCGCGGCAATCCGTGCCGGTGGCGATATCGGAGGGCAGCACGCTGTAGCGGCCCGGCGCGACGTCCCGCCAGAACACGCCCTGGCCGAAGGTCACGTCGGCGATGGTGGCGCCATCCGGCACGTGCAGCGCCAGGATCTGCGGGAAGAGCGCCGCATTGCCGCCGGCATGGGCGGAGAGCACGACATCGGCGGTGGCCAGGCCGCCCTGCACCCGCTTCTTCCGCGCCGGCGGCGCGGGGAGGATCGCATCCTCGGGCAGGCTCACGCGGCGTCCGGCGTCCCGCCGCGGATGGCGCGGATCTCGGCTTCCAGCACCGCCGGGTCGGGCGCGGCGAGCCAGCGCGCATCGGCGTTCACCGCCTGCGCCAGGCGGCGCTTGTACTCGGCGCGGGGAATCTCGTGCGCGCCGAATTGGGAGAGGTGCTCGGTCAGGAATTGGCTGTCGAGCAGCGAGAAGGCGCCGAGCCGCAGCCGGGCGACGAGGTGGACGAGGGCGACCTTGGAAGCATCGCGGGTGCGGCTGAACATGCTCTCGCCGAAAAAGGCGCCGCCGAGGACGACGCCGTACAGCCCGCCGACCAGCGCCTCGCCCTCCCACACCTCGACCGAGTGGGCGTGGCCCTGCCGGTGCAGGGACAGGAACAGGTACTCGATCTCCGGGTTGATCCAGGTGTCCTCGCGGCCCGGGGCGGGGGCGGCGCAGCCGGCGATGGCGGCGGCGAAATCGGCATCGGCGGTGACCCGGAAGGGGCCGTGCAGGGTGGTGCGCAGCAGGCGCTTCGGCAGGTGGAACCCGTGATCGAGCGGGATGATGCCGCGCCGTTCGGGGTCGAGCCAATACAGCCGGTCGCCGCTGCGGCTTTCGGCCATGGGAAACAGGCCGGCGCGATAGGCGCGCAGCATGAGCTCCGGGGTGATGTCGATCTGGCGGCGGCTCATGCCGTGACCGCGGGAATGCCGAGAGCGTCCGCCGCCGCGGCCAGGCCGCGGTCGAAGGTGGCGATGGTGGCGCCAAGCCGATCCGCGACGGCAAGATGGATGGCGTCCGGCGCCCGCAACGAAAGATCGAGCCGGCGAACCGTCGCGTCGGCCTGTGCGACATCGTCGGGGGAGATCGGCACCCGGTCGCAGATCGCACCGACCCAGGCGTCGAACGCGGCGAAGACGGCGCGGGCTTCACCCTCCGTCAGGTCGCGCATCCGCACCCGGCGGGCAACCGCGGACGCGAGTTCCGCTGCGGCGAAATCGCTGACGACAAGCGCGTTCCCGGGGCTCCGAACGATGATGGCCCGCGCCGGACCCGTATGTGCATCCGTGGCGAACAACGACACCAGGACGCTGGCATCGAGGCAAAGCCTCACGGCCCTTCATCCCGGAGCTGCCGGATGAGTGTGGCGGCATCGATGCTGGCCGGCCTGGCGGGGGTGACGCGCAGGCGGTCAAGCCAGGCGAGGGCTTCGGGTGTCACCGCCCCGGCTGTCCCTGCCCCCTCGGCCGCCCGCAATTCCGCCACCGGCCGGCCATCCCGCGTGATCACCACCGGCTCCCCGCGCAGGACCCGCTCGACCAATTCGGGGAAGCGTTCCATCGCCTCGGCGACGCTGTGGCTCGACATGACGATTATCATAGCGGCGCCATGGCCGCCGCGCCACGCGCTTGCGTGGCGCCTTGCCTCACGCGCCGGGGAGGGGCTCCGCCTGCCGCTTCGCCACGAAGCGTTCCAGCCAATGGATGGTATAATCCCCGGCCTGGAATTCCGGGTCCTCCATGATGGCCCGGTGCAGCGGCAGCGTGGTGCGGATGCCGTCCACCACCATCTCCGCCAGGCTGCGCCGCAGCCGGGCGATCGCCTCCGCCCGCGTCGCCCCATGCACCACCAGCTTGGCGACCAGGCTGTCGTAGTGCGGCGGCACCGCGTAGCCGCTGTAGAGGGCACTATCCACCCGCACGCCGAGCCCGCCCGGTGCGTGGTAGGTCGTCACCCGGCCGGGGGAGGGGGCGAAGGTCTCCGGGTCCTCGGCGGTGATGCGGCACTCGATCGCATGGCCGTGGAAGCGGATCTCGGACTGGTCGTAGCCCAGTTCCTCGCCCGCCGCGACGCGGAGCTGTTCCTTCACCAGGTCGATGCCGCAGACCATCTCGGTCACCGGGTGCTCGACCTGCAGCCGGGTGTTCATCTCGATGAAGGCGAACTGCCCATCCTGCCAGAGGAATTCCAAGGTCCCGGCATTGCGGTAGCCGAGCTCGCGCAGCGCCCGCGTCACCTGCGCGCCAAGCGCATCGCGCTCGGCGCCGGTCAGCACCGGCGATCCTGCCTCCTCCACCAGCTTCTGGTGGCGGCGCTGCAGCGAGCAATCGCGCTCGCCGAAATGCACCACGTTGCCATGCGCATCGGCCATGACCTGCAATTCGATATGGCGCGGCCGGTCGAGGTACTTCTCCAGGTAGACCTCGTCGTTGCCGAAGGCGGCCTTCGCCTCGGTGCGGGCGACGCGCCAGGCCTCCTCGATCTCGCTCTCGTCGCGCGCCACCTTCATGCCGCGCCCGCCGCCGCCGGCGGCGGCCTTGATCAGCACCGGGTACTTCACCTCGGCCGCGACGGCGCGGGCTTCCTCGACCGAGGCGACGGCGCCGCGGCTGCCGGGCACCAGCGGCACGCCGAGCCGGCGCATCGCGTCCTTCGCCTGGATCTTGTCGCCCATCATGCGGATGTGGTCAGGGCTGGGGCCGATGAAGGCGAGGCCATGCGCCTCCACCATCTCGGCGAAATTCGCATTCTCCGAGAGAAAGCCGTAGCCCGGATGCACCGCATCGGCGCCGGTGATGGCCGCCGCCGACAGGATGGCGGTGACGTTCAGGTAGCTGTCGCGCGCCGAAGGCGGGCCGATGCAGACGCTCTCATCCGCCAGCCGCACATGCATCGCCGCCGCATCGGCGGTGGAGTGCACCGCCACCGTGCGGATGCCCATCTCCTGGCAGGCGCGGTGGATGCGGAGCGCGATCTCGCCGCGGTTGGCGATGAGGACCTTGCCGATCTTCATGACCCTTCTCCGCGCTTCGCGCGGGCCGGCCGATCCACGGCTCCGGGCACTGCGGCCCTCCGCCGATCGGACGGCACTACTCGATCACCATCAAGGGCTCGCCGTATTCGACGGGCGTGCCGGGCTCGATCAGGATGCGCGTCACCGTGCCGGCCTTCGGCGCCTTGATCTGGTTGAAGGTCTTCATCGCCTCGATCAGCAGCAGGGTCTGGCCCTGCGCCACCTTAGACCCCAGCGTGACGAAGGCGGGCTGGCCCGGCTCGGGGGACAGGTACGCGACGCCCACCATGGGGGAGGCGACGAGGCCCGGGTGGCGGGCGAGGTCGAGGCTTTCCTCGGCGGCGAGCTGCGCCGCGGTTTGCGCCACCGCCACCGGGGCGGCTACCGCCACGGCGGGCGCGACCTGGGCAAATGCCTGCCCCTGGGCCGGCCCCGGCCAGGCCATCTGTACTGGCGCCGGCAGCTTGCGCGCCACGCGGATGCGGCTGTCCTTCTCGACCAGCTCGATTTCCGTCAGGTCGGTGTCCTTCAGGATCTGCGCGAGGGCGCGGATCGCCGCCGGGTCGAACTGGATGCCGTTGCTCATGCGTCTTCGTCCGGGTCGGGCGCGCCGACCAGCCCCGCCATGGCCTGCAGTGCCAGGGCATAGCCCTGCACGCCGAGGCCGGCGATGACGCCGGTGGCCGCCTTCGACACAAAGCTGTGGTGCCGGAATTCCTCCCGGCGATGGATATTGGTGATGTGCACCTCGATCACCGGCAGCCCGACCGCCAGCAGCGCGTCGAGGATGGCGATGGAGGTCGTGGTGTACCCGGCCGGGTTGATGATGATCCCGGCCGCCCGGCCGCGGCATTCCTGGATCCAGGTGACCAGCTCACCCTCGGCGTTGCTCTGGCGGAAATCGATCGCCAGGCCGTATTCCTCGGCCGTCTCGGCGCAGAGCGTCTCGACGTCGTCGAGCGTGGCGTGGCCGTACTTCTCCGGCTCCCGCGTGCCGAGCAGGTTGAGGTTGGGGCCGTTCAGGACGGTGATCAGCGGCGGGGTCACGGCAGGGTGTCCTGTCGGGTGGGGGGCGTTGGGCTAGCACGCATGGTTTTCGTGCCGCAAGCGGCAGGGGGATTTCGCGCCGCAAGCGATGGGATGCTGCCATGCCCCCGCCCGCCCCCGGCGCGCCTTGCCCCCGGCCCCCGGCTTCGCCATGTTCCGCCGCATGGGGGCGACGATATCCATCACGGTGAACGGCGAGGCGCGGGAGATCCCCGCCCACGCCACAGTGGCCGCGTTGCTGGCGCTGATCGGGCTCGATACGCGCAAGGTCGCGGTCGAGCGCAACCTGGAGATCGTCCCCCGCTCCACCTATGCCGCGACGGCCCTGGCGGCCGGCGACCAGCTGGAGATCGTCCACTTCATCGGCGGAGGCTGAGCCATGGATACGATTCCGAACCAGATCGGCCCAACTCCGACCGCCGCGTTCGACGATGCCTGGGAGGTCGCCGGGCTCCGCTTCCGCTCCCGCCTGATCGTCGGCACCGGCCGCTACAAGGACCTGGAGGAGACCGGCCGCGCGATCGATGCCTCCGGCGCCGAGATCGTCACGGTGGCGGTCCGCCGGGTCAATCTCGGCGACCCGTCGGCGCCGATGCTGCAGGATTACGTCGACCCCAAGCGCTACACCTACCTGCCCAACACCGCCGGCTGCTTCACCGCGAACGATGCTGTCCGCACCCTGCGCCTGGCGCGGGAGGCGGGGGGGTGGAACCTGGTGAAGCTGGAGGTGCTCGGCCCGCCGCCCTTCCTCTACCCCGACA
>JBMOJU010000311.1:0-6068 GCA_049315625.1 Paracraurococcus sp. | reverse complement strand
CCGCGCCCGCTCCGCATGCCGGTCCGGCCGCAGCGCCTCCGGCCGGCGCGGGATGGCGACCAGCAGCGCCGCCTCGGCGGGGTCCAGACCCGCCGCGGGGCGGCCGAACCAGGCGAGCGCGCCGGCGCGGACGCCTTCCAGGTTGCCGCCCATCGGCGCCAGGGTCAGCCAGATGCCGAGGATCTCGTCCTTGGAGAAGCGCGCCTCGAGCTGGAGGGCGCGGAGGATCTCGATCGCCTTGGCGCCGATCGTGCGCGGCCGGGGTTCCAGCAGGCGGGCGGCCTGCATGGTGAGCGTCGAGCCGCCGGAGACGACGCGGCCGGCGCGGGCCCATTGCCAGGCGGCGCGGGACAGGGCGAGCGGATCGACGCCCGGATGCCAGCGGAAGCGGCGGTCCTCGGCGGCGATGAGCATGTCGAGGAGGTGGGGCGGCACATCGGCCGGGGTGGTGGCCAGGCGCCAGGTGCCGCCCGGGGCGGGGAGGACGGAGAGGGTGCGGCCGTCGCGGTCGAGGATCTCGGTGCCGGTGGCGTGGAGGCGGGAGAGGTCAGGGGGGGCGAGGTGATCGAGGGTGAGAAGGGCGAGGGCCGTGAGGCAGGCGGCGGCCACCCCCACCCTGACCCACCCCCGCCCGCGGGGGAGGGAATCGCCGCTCCCTCCCGTGCTTTGCGGCGGGTTGGGCGCATGCGCCCAACGGGGGTGGGGGTGTGCCTCGCCTCCCACCTCAATCCACCGGCAGCACGGCCACGCGCCCGCCATTCTGTCGCGCGAACACCGCCGGCCGGTACATGTCCTCCACCTGCGCCCCGGGCAGCTCGAACCGCCCCGCCGTCACTGCCCGCAGCCGCACCGCCAGGCGGAATTCCGGCGCCTCCGGCGTCAGCTCCAGCGCCGCGGCGAAGCGGTCGTCGAGCGCCGGCGTCGCCATCGTCTCGGACAGCACGCCGAGCCAGGGCATCCCCGCCACCTCCCCCGCCGCCAGCCGGCCGACGATTTCCCACCCCGCCGGCAGCCCCTGCTGGACGATCGCGCGCTGCGCCTGGCCGCTCTCGGCCCGGCCTTCCAGCAGCAGCACGAAAACCTGGTTCTGCCGCAGCGTATCCAGGTTCACCGGCTGGCCGGAGAGGTCGAGGAATTTGCGGGTGATGCGCATCCCCGCCCGCCCGGCCGGCGCCGGCTGGGCGGGGATGCCGGTGACCGAGACGGCGGCCCAGAGCGGCGCGTCGCCCAGGTTCCGCGCCGTCCCGGCCGCGGCCAGGGCCACGGCAAGCTGCGGCGCCGGCGCCTCGGCGCGGCCATTCACCGCCACCCGCACCGGGCGCCCGTCGCGGCCGAGGGTCGCGGCCGCGGCGACCGCCCAGGCCTGTTCCTGGGTATTGGCCATGGCCGGGGCCAATTCCGGCCCCGGCAGGCGGCCGAGCCATTCCGGCAGCCGCTCGGGCAGCACGCCGCTCTCCTTCAGCAGCACCGCGACGGCGAGCGCATCCCGCGCCGCGCTGCCGTAATCATACAACCAGGCCTGCCGTGCCGGCGCCGCCAGCGCCGCGGCGAAGGCCTGCTCGGCACGCGGCCGGTCGCCGGCCCGGGCGAAGGCGGCGCCGAGCTGCGCCCTGGCCAGCGGCGTTGGCAGCGCGTCGAGCTGTTCCAACAGCCGCCGCGCCGCGCCCAGCCGCGGCTTGCCGCCGAGCGACAGCACATGCAGCCGGTAGGCCTGCGCCGCGAACTCCTCCGCCCGGTCGGGCGAGACGTCCTCCGCCTGCTCGGCGATCGCCTGCAGCGCCTGGTCCAAGGCGGCGTCGGGGATGGCAGCGCCGGCGGTGCGGGCGCGCAGCAGCGCCTCGGTCGCGTAGGCGCCGGTCCACCACTCGGGCTCACCCTGCGCCGACCAGAGGCCGAAGCTGCCGTCGAAGCGCTGCTTGCCGAGCACCGTCTCCGCCGCGCGTTGCAGCCGCGCCGCGCGGGCCCCCGCCGCCTCGCCCAAACCCGGCATCAGCGCGAAGGCAAGCAGTTGGGAGGCGGATTGCTCCAGGCAGCCGAAGGGGTAGAGCTCGAGCTGCCGCAGCATGCCCGCCGCGTCGAACCGCACCGGCGCGCCGAAGCTGGCGGAGGCCAGCCAGGTGCCGGCCACCCAACGCGCGGGGTCGAGCGGCAGGGGGCGCTCGGCCCCCGCGGGAATCTCCTGCGCCGCGACCTCGGTGGTCACGGGGCGGGAGGAGCGGATGGTGATCCGTGCCTCGCGCGTCGCGCTGAACCCGTCCGGCCCGGTGATGGCCAGCCGCAGCACGCCCTGGCCGGCCGCCGTGGCGCGGATGGCGCTGGCCGGCAGCATCCGGGCACCCGTCGCCAATGTCGCGGCCAGCCGCGCCGGCCCGGCCAGCGCGATCGCCCCCTCGGCCGAGAGGGTCGCGGTGACTTCCCCGGCCGGCAAATCGAGGTTGTGCAGCAGCACCGGCAGCCGCGCCTCGTCGTCCGGGGCGAGGAAGCGCGGCAGCAGCGCCTCCGCCACCACCGGGTCGCGCACGGTCAGGGGTTTGCTGGCGGCGCCGATGCGGTTGCCCGCCCAGGCCACCGCCATCAGCCGCAACTCGCCGGCGAAGTCCGGCAGGTCGAGCGCGACCGTTGCCGTGCCGTCGGCCGCCACCGCGACCGGGCCGGAGAACAGCGCCACGGTCCGCTGCGGGATGTCGATCGCGGCCATGGCGAGATCGTCGCCGCCCTGGCGGAGCGTCGCAGCCTCGCCCTCCGGCGGCGGGATCAGCCGGCCGTAATCGTCGCGGATATCGGTGCCGAGCCGGCGCTTGCCCATGAAATGCCCGACCGGGTCGGGCGAGCCGAAACGGGTCAGCCGCAGGATGCCCTCGTCCACCAAGGCGAGGGTGAGTATCGCCCCCTCCCCCGCCCCGGTCAGCCGCAGCGGCACCTCCAGCCGGCGCGACGGCCGCACCCGCTCCGGCGTGTCGATCGCCACCTCGATCCGGCGCGAGCCGGGGTCGATCTGAAGCCAGGCGAGGCCCAGCGCCCGGCCGGGATGGCCCTGGCGCGCCTCACCCGGGCGGAAGGCGGTGATGGCGACATAGGCGCCCGGGCCCCAGGCGGCATCCACCGGGACCTCGACCTCGGTGCCGCCCTCGGTGACCTCGATCTCGCGGATCGAGACCAGCCGGTCGGTCAGCACGGCGAGGCTGGCCGGGCCGGAGAAGGGCGGGGTGATGCGCAGCTTCGCAATCTCGCCCGGCGCATAGGCGCGGCGGTCGGCGGCGACATCGACCTTGTCCGGCACCTCCGCCGTCTCGCCGCCCGCCCAGCCGGAGCGGAAGCGGAGGGAGGTGACGGCCATGCCGCCCGGCTCGGCGACTTCCAGCCGGTAGCGGCCGAAGGGCAGCGTGCGGGCGAAGCGCACCGGGGCGGCGGCGGCGACGGTCAGGTCGGCGCTGTCCACCGCCTCGTCGCGCCAGACCGTCTCGTAGCGCGCCTGGCCGCCGCGGGTGACGATCCGCCAGTCGGGGCGCTCCCGCACCAGCCGGGCACGCAGCCCGGCCGCCACCGGCTTCGCATCGCCATCGAGGGCGATGACCTCGAACGCCGCCTCCGCCCCGGCATCCACCGCCAGGTCGGCAAACAGTGGCTTCACCCCGATCAGCCGGTTGGCGGCGCGCACCGGCACGGCGAGCGTGGTGCGCGACGCCCGGCCGCCCGGCTCGTCGATGGCGACCGTGAGTTCGGCGGTCAATGGCCGCGTGGTGTCGGGCGCCCGCGGCAGGAGAAGCGCCAGGCTGCCCTGCCCCCTGGCGTCCAGCGGCTCGATCTCGAAGGGCAGCAGGTCGGGGGCGAATTCCTCGTCCACCAGGCCGAAGACATGGTCCTTGTATTGGGCGAAGGGCGCGCGCTGCGCCTGCAGGCGCAATTCGGCGCTGCCGGTCAGCCCGGCGCCGGGTGCGCCATAGAGGAAGCGCGCGGTGACCGGCACCGGCAGCGGCTGCCCGGGCACCAGCGGGCCGGGGGCGGGGCCGGCGGTCACCTCCAGCCGCTCGGGGACGAAGGCGTCGACCCGGAACTCCGCCCGGCCGATCGGCGGCGCGGCCGGGTCGGCCAGCACCTCCAGCGTCCAGACGCCGGCCGGGGCGCTCACCGGCAGCGGGATCGGCCAGAGCGCCGCCGCGCCCCGCTCCCGCACCGGGACCGCCTCGGCGAAGGTGCTGCCATTGGGGCGCCTGACCCGCAGCCGGGCCGGGAGGTCGACCGGCGCGCCGCCGCCATCGCGCAGCAGCACCGCGGCCTGCACCGTCTCGCCCGGCCGGTAGATCCCGCGGTCGAGCCAGGTGAAGGCGTCCAGCGGCCCGGGATGTGGCGCGCCGGTCGCACCGCGGTCGGACAGGTCGAAGGCCGCGGCATCGAGGTCGAGCGCGACCAGGTCGTCACCCAGCACCGCATGCAGCGCCCTTGGGGCCATCGGCCCCTGGCCGCGCAGCAGCGGGGCCGCAAAGCGGACGATGCCGTCGGCCGCGGTCACCGCCTCGGCCAGGATGTCGTTCGAGGTCGCCAGCAGCCGGACCTGGACGCCGGCCAGCGGCCGGCCGGCGGCGAAGCCCCGCGCCTGCACCGCCAGGCCCTGCGGCCCGCGCCAGGCGGTCAGGCCGAGGTCGGTGACGATGACCGGCAGCGCCGCGGCGCCACCCCTGGTGCCGTCGGCCGGTTTTGCGATCAGGGCGTAGAGGCCCGGTCCGGCGGTCTTCAGCACATGCGGCAGCGGCAGGGTGCTGCGCTGGATCCGGTTGGCCTGGAGGGCCGGCAGCTCGACCCGGCCCTCCCAGACGGTGCGGCCCCAGCTGTCCGGCAGATCATCCGCGGCCCAGCCGGAGATCGCCTCCCCCACCGTCCAGGTGTTGCGGCCGAAGGGCACCAGGTTCCGCTCCGTCACCCGGACCACGCGGAGCGAGAGCGCCGAGATGTTGACGGTGGCGAGGCCGACCTGCTGGGCCTGGCCGCGCGGCAGCAGGAAGCGGCTGGCGTCGAAGACGATCCGCGCCGCGCGGTCGGGCATGGCGATGCGCAGCACGGCGTCCTTGTTCAGCCGCAGCCCGTCCTCCGCCGGCAGGCCGGCGCGCAGCACCAGGCGGGTGGTCTGCCCATGCGGCAGGCCGGCGATGCACAGCTGCTCGCCCTCCCGCAGCACCGCGAGGCCGGGGATGGCGGGTTCCGCCCGGACCCAGTCCTGCGGCTGCCAGTCGGTCCGCTTCGCCGGCGGTACGGTGAAGCGGAGGCAGGCGCGGGCCGGCTCGGCCTCGGGTTCGGTGTTGATCCCGGCGACCAGCAGCCCGGCGGCACGGCGCGCCTCGGCCAGCAATTGCCGGTAGCGGGGATTGTCCGGCGCCCGCTGCAGCACCGCCTGGAGAGCCTGAAGCTGCTGCGCCGGGCGGTCGAGGCGCTGGAGCGCCTCGGCGATGACCAGCAGGCCGGCGATCTCCGGCGGCCCGGACGCGACCATCTGGAAATTCTGCCAGGCCGCCTGCAGGGCACGGTTCGGATCGGGCGGGGATTTCAGCAATTGGGTCCGGGCGAGCGCCAGCCAGTGTTCCGGCCGCGCCTCGCCGCCGCCGACCCGTTCCTCCCAGGCCTGGGCGGCGGCGGCCCAGTTCTGCGCCCGCTCGGCCTGGATGGCGCGGGCCTCGGCGTTGGCGCGTTGCTGCGGCGTGGCACCGGCGGGGAAGCGGCGGCCGAGGTCGCGCTGGTAGCCGGCGGCGTCGCCGGACAGGCCCGGCAGGTCGAAATCCTGGGCATGCGCCGGCGGCTGGGCCAGCAGCAGGGCAAGGAGCAGCAACAGCAGGCGCATGGAACGGGCAGCCTCGCGGGGAGTCGGGGATGCCAGGATGCCACAGCTGCCCGGCCGGCGAGATGACAACCCGCTTCGGATGGCAGCCTTGCAGGACCGGGATGCGGCAACACCTTGGCATGATAGTTGCTGAACGTGGGTGCCCTTCCCGCACCGTCAGGCCGAGCGACCGACCGTATGGGACGATCCGGGTTCTTTCGTATAGAGTAGGTCGCCTGCCCCGGGACTGGGGCAGGAC
>JBMOJU010000310.1:0-6071 GCA_049315625.1 Paracraurococcus sp. | reverse complement strand
GGGCGCCAGGCGGCGGACCGCTTCGGCGGGCTGGACGCGCTGCTGCGCCTGGCCGACATCGAGGACAGGGTGGAGGTTTCCGGGCGCTGAGCCCGGCCGGCGGCGGCCGTCAGTCGCGCCCGGCGAGGAGACCCGGCAGCACATCGGCCGTCTCCACGCTGCGCGGCCGGCGCACCGCGCTGGCCGGCCGGGCCACCGCGGCGACCTGCCGCAGCCGGATCAGCTCATCCACCACCCGGTCCATGGTCTGCCACAGCGGCTCCTCGCCCTGCCGCTCGGCCAGGATGAAGCGATGCGCGGCGAGCGTGACGTTCAGCGTTCCGCGGGTGCTTTCCGGGCGCGGGCTGCGCATCTGCACCAGCGCCTTCTCCACCTCCTCGACGGGGACGCCGAAGCGGGTGGCGATCTCCGCCGGCGCCGCGCCCTGGCGGCGCAGCGCGCGGGCCTTGCCGGCCTCGTTCGGGGCCAGCGCGATCTCCGGCCGCAGCGCCTGGGTCCGCCGCGACATCTCGCCCGAGCCGCTGCCCGGCGCCTTGCCCTTGAACGGCATCGCGGTTCCCCCTCGCTGCGCCTTGCAGGGGAAGCCGACAACCGCGTTCCGGTTCCCTACTCCGCCGCCTGCTTCGTCGCCTGGCTGCCCGGCCGCCGCACCCGCAGCCGGCGGATCCGCCGCGCATCCGCCTCCATCACCCGGAATTCCAGGCCGGAGGAATGCGAGACCAGTTCGCCCTTGGCCGGCACCCGGCCGGCCAGGGTGAAGACCAGCCCGCCCATCGTATCGATGTCGGCGGCGCGTTCCTCCTCGGTCAGCACCGCGCCGCCCATCCGCGCCTCGAAATCCTCGACCGGCATGCGCGCGTCGAGCTCGATGGTGCCGTCCGGCTTCTCCACCATCTGCGGCGGGCCGTCCTCGTCGTGCTCGTCGGAGATGTCGCCGGTGATGGTCTCGACCAGGTCCTCGATCGTCACCAGCCCGTCGATGCCGCCGTATTCGTCGACCACCAGCGCCATGTGCACCCGCGCCTGGCGCATCTGCAGCAGCAGGTCGAGCACCGGGACGGAGGGCACGGTGAACAGCGGCTTGCGCAGGATCGCCTTCATGTCGAAGGGTTTCTCGCCGCCGACCGAAGCGAAGACGTCCTTGATGTGGACCATGCCGACGATGTCGTCGAGCTGGCCGCGATAGACCGGGTAGCGGCTGTGGCCGTCCCGCTGGATCAGGTTGATCGCCTGGTCGAGCGAGTAATCCTCCGGCATCGCCATGATGTCGGCGCGCGGCACCATCACGTCGTCGGCGGTCTTGTCGCGCAGCTTCAGGACGTTGCCGAGCACCGCGCGCTCCTGCGCGCTGAACTCGTCCGGATGGCCGCGGCCGTTGCTGTCGCGCGGGAGCTCCTCATGCTCCTCGATCAGCTCCTCCATCCGGTCGCGGACGCTCTCGGCCTCCCGCTTCCGCAGCAGGCCCTGCAGCCGCCAGAGGATGCCGTTGCGCTGCTCGCGGGCCTCGCCGTTGGAAAGGCTCATGCCGGCACCCCGCGCCAGGGGTTGGGCAGCCGCAGCCGGTGCATGGCGCGGGCTTCGGCGCGTTCCATCCGGCGCGCCTCGCCGGCCGCCAGATGGTCGTGCCCGACCAGGTGCAGCGTGCCATGCGCGACCAGGTGGGCGAAATGCGCCGCCGGGCGCTTGCCGGCCGCCAGGGCTTCCCGCCGCACCACGCCAAGCGCGAGCGCGATGTCGCCGAGATGGTCCTCGGCGCCGGGGAAGCTGAGCACGTTGGTCGGCTTGTCCTTGCCGCGATGCGTGCCGTTCAGCCGGCGCAATTCGCGGTCATCGGCCAGCAGGATGCTGACGCTGCCGGTTTCGCCGCTCTCGCGCAGGGCCGCGGCGACCGCACGGCGGGCCAGGGACTCGGCCCGCGGCACCAGGCGGCGCCAGGCCGGATCGGCCAATACGACCTCCACCACCAGGTCGGGTGGTGGAGGGTCGTCCTCGTCCATGATCCCGGCAAAGGCGGGGAAGGGCTCCCCCGCTCCGCCGGGACGTCTACTTCCCGGTTCCATCGTGTTCCTTCTTCCCCCGACGCCCTTGCTGCTCCACAGCATGGGCGTCGGCCCGCCCGTAGGCCGAGACGATCTTCGCCACCAGGGGATGGCGCACCACGTCCCGCTCGTCGAAGCGGGCCACTCCGATCCCCGGCACCCCATCCAGGATGCGAAGGGCGTCGGTCAGCCCGCTCACCTGTCCGTTCGGCAGATCGACCTGGGTCGGATCGCCGGTGATCACCATCCGCGTCCCCTCGCCCATGCGGGTGAGGAACATCTTCATCTGCGCCGCCGTGGTGTTCTGCGCCTCATCCAATATGGCGAAGCAATGGGCCAGCGTGCGGCCGCGCATGAAGGCGAGCGGCGCGATCTCGATCTCGCCCGACGTGATCCGCCGGGCGACCTGTTCCGCCGGCAGCATGTCGTGCAGCGCGTCATACAGGGGGCGGAGGTAGGGGTCCACCTTCTCCTTCATGTCGCCCGGCAGGAAGCCCAGCCGCTCCCCCGCCTCGACCGCCGGGCGGGACAGCACGATCCGGTCCACCCGGCCGGCCTGCAGCAGGGCGACGCCCTGGGCGACGGCCAGGTAGGTCTTGCCGGTGCCGGCCGGGCCGACGCCGAACACCATCTCGGCGCGCGACAGCATGTCGATGTAGCCGGCCTGGGCCGGGCTGCGCGGGGCGATCGCCGCCTTGCGGGTGCGGATCTCGGGGATGTCCTGCAGCGGCAGGCGCGGGTCGTTCTCCGCCTCCCCCTCGGCCATGCGCAGCGCCGCCTCGACATCCGCGGTGGTCACGCCCTGGCCCTTTTCCAGGCGTCGCCACAGGGATCGCAGCGCCGCCTCCGCCACCTCGGTCCGCGTCGAACTGCCGGCGATGGTCAGGCGGTTGCCGCGGGAGCCGAGCTTGACCCCCAGCCGCTGCTCGATCCGCACCAGATGGCGGTCATGTTCCCCGTACAGCAGGGGGAGCAGGGCGTTGTCGTCGAACTGCAGCTGGATGCTGCGCTGTTCGGGGGCGGAAGGGATGGGGCGCGTGATGGCGCGACCCTCCCCCAGGCTTCCGGAATTCCGGAGGGCGATGGCGGCGGTGGTCAAGCGGGCGCAGGCTCCTCTTCGGGCTGGGCATTGTGGGCGCCGCCCCCGGCCGCCAGCAGGCCGGAGAGCGAATTGGGATGCGCCGCCAGCACGGTGACCGGGGCTTCGCTGCCGACAAGCGAAAGCGGCCCGGTCAGATGCAGCGGCTGCAGCCAAGGGGTTCGGCCGGCGACCTGGCCGGGATGCCGGCCGGGCCCGGTGAAGAGCACGGCGAAGGTCATGCCGACGCGCGAGCGGTTGAACGCGTCCTGCTGGTCCCGAAGCAGCGCCTGGAGCGACTGCAAGCGTGCATCCTTCTCGGCCTCCGCCACCTGATGTGGCGCGCCGGCGGCCGGGGTTCCAGGGCGTGATGAGTATTTGAAACTGTACGCCTGGGCGAAGCCGACCCGGCGCACCAGCGCCATGGTCTGCTCGAACTCCGCCGCCGTCTCGCCGGGATGGCCGGCGATGAAGTCGGACGACAGCGCGAGGTCCGGCCGGGCGTCGCGCAGCCGGTCGACCACCCGCAGGAAATCCTCCGCGGTATGGCCGCGGTTCATCGCCGCCAGCACCCGGTCGGAGCCGCTCTGCACCGGCAGGTGCAGGAAGGGCATCAGCGTGCCGAGGTCGCGGTGGGCGGCGATCAGCTCGTCATCGACATCGCGCGGGTGGCTGGTGGTGTAGCGCAGCCGGAGCAGGCCGGGGATGTCCGCGAGTTCCCGCAGCAGCCGGCCCAGGCCCCAGGACCGGCCCTCCGGCCCCTCGCCATGGTAGGCATTGACGTTCTGCCCGAGCAGCGTGACCTCCCGCGCCCCGGCTGCCACCAGCCGCCGCGCCTCGGCCAGCACCTGCGCCGCGGGGCGGGAGAATTCGGCGCCGCGGGTATAGGGCACCACGCAGAAGCTGCAGAATTTGTCGCAGCCCTCCTGCACCGTGAGGAAAGCGGTCACTCCCTGCGGCGCGGCGGCATCCGGCAGGTGGTCGAACTTGTCCTCGGCCGGGAAGTCGGTCTCGATCACGGCGCCGGCGGCGCGGCTGGCGCGGGCGACCATCTCCGGCAGCCGGTGGTAGGTCTGCGGGCCGAGCACGATGTCCACCCAGGGCGCCCGGGCGGTGATCTCGGCGCCCTCGGCCTGGGCGACGCAGCCGGCGACGGCGACCACCATCTCCCCGCCGCTGGCCGCCTTCGCCTCGCGCAGCCGGCCGAGCTCGGAGAACAGCTTCTCGGTCGCCTTCTCCCGGATATGGCAGGTGTTGAGGATGACCATGTCGGCGCCGTCCGGCGCCTCGGCCGGGGCATAGCCGAGCGGGGCCAGGACATCCGCCATCCGGGCGCTGTCATAGACATTCATCTGGCAGCCCCAGGTCCGGATGAATAACCGCTTCCGGGGCGCTGCTGTCTCAGTGGTCATGCCGGGAAAACACTCCGCCGCCCCGGCCGCGGAGAGGTGCCGGGGAAAGCGGGGCAGATGCGCAGGGCGCGGCCCAGGGTCAAGCGCCTGTTCGTCAAGCGCCCGATGGGCCCGGCCAGCGCCGGGAGAGGGGTCCGAATCGGCTCATGCAGGCAGCGTCCGCCACCGGCGCGGCGGCGGTCAAGCGACGGTTTCGCTCAGGCCTGGGCAATCGCGCCCCGCGGAGCCAGCGGCGTCGCCACGCCGCGTGGGGCCAATGGTACCGCCGGCCGGTTCTGCCGCAGCCGGTCGGCGCCGGCCGAGACGATCCGCTCGGCCTCCGCCGCCAGCGCCTTGCGGTTGGGCAGCAGGTCCGGCGGGAAGGGCTCGTGCAGCACCACCGTCGCCCGGGCGCCGCTGCGCCGCGCGAGCTGCCAGAAATGGCTGGCGATCTCCATGTCGCCGTACCAGGCAAACAGCGGCCGGTCGCGCCGGCAGGCCGGCAGCCCGCCGAGCCGGTCATAGACCACCGAGACCGGCTGCACCTGGCGCGCCGCCTCGGCGATGCCGAAGAAGGCGCTGCGGAAGGGCAGCACCCGGGCGCCGTCATTGCTGGTGCCCTCGGGGAAAAGGATGAGGCTGTCGCCGGCCGCCATGCGGCCGCGCATCGCCTCGGCCTCCCGCCCCGTCTCGCCGCGGCTGCGGCTGACGAAGACGGTGCGGCCCAGCTTCGCCAGCGTCCGGATCACCGGCCAGGTGCCGACCTCGGCCTTCGAGATGAAGGCGGCGTCGAGCAGCCCGCCGAGCACCGGGATGTCGAGCCAGGAGGAATGGTTGGAGACGAACAGCACCGGCCGGTCGCGGCTGGGCGTGCCGATCACCTGGATCTTCAGGCCGATCAGCCGGCACAGGGTGCGGTGGTAAATCTGTGGGAAGCGCGCCTTGGCATGGCCCGGCAGCAGCATCAGCAGCATCTGGACCGGCACGCAGAGCAGCGTCCAGAGCAGCACCAGGCTCAATCGGCGCACCGCGCGGATGCGGCCGCCGAGCGGCCGGTCCTCGAACACGTCGAACAGCCGGCCGCCGGGCAGGCGGTTGCCGAAACGGATCGGCTTGCGGCGCCGCAGGCGGCGCGGACGCAAGGAGTCGATGGGGGCGCGGGCCACAGCTTGCATGATGTGACGGCGATACCGCGCGGTCGGAGACGGAGCAATGACAGCGCCAAGACGGGACCGTGACAAAGCCCCGTGGCGTTCAGGAAGATCCGTCGAGCGCCCGCAACACGATCCCCTCGGTCAGCACCTGCGGCAGCACCGCCGGCGCGCCGCCGCCGGCCGGGTACACCAGGTACAGCGGCACGCCCTCCCGCCCATGCTCCCGCAGCAGCGCGCCGATGGCGGCGTCGCCGTTGGTCCAGTCGCCCTTCAGATAGGCCAGGTTGCGGCCGGCGAAGGCGGCCTGGACCGGGGCGGTCTTCAGCACGAGCTGCTCGTTCACCTTGCAAGTGATGCACCACGCCGCGGTCAGGTTGACGAAGACCGGCCGGCCCTCCGCCTGCAACGC
>JBMOJU010000309.1:0-6117 GCA_049315625.1 Paracraurococcus sp. | reverse complement strand
GCGCGGCATCCGCCGCAGGGGCCGCCGCCAGGATCGGCCGCGGCGCCTCGGCCTCGAACAGTCGCACCTCGCCAGGGGCGAGCTGCACCGTCGCGGTCGGGCCCAGCACCTCCCCGGTCGCCGGCAGGACCGGACGGAAGCGGGTGAAGCCGCCGCCGGCCGCCGGCAGCAGGCTGGCCAGCGCCACGCTCGCGCCGCGGCGCAGGTCGGGGTTGGCCAGCACCAGCGTCGCTGCGGTGGCCGAGCGCACATCCGCCGCGGCGGCGCGCAGCAGCGCTGTCACCGGTGCGCCGGGGCCGGACAGCGGCCGCAACTCGGCGCGCGAGAGCGACCGCGCCGCGATCGCCGCATTCGCCGCCCGCAGCCCGTCCGAGAGGTCGAACCCCGCCTGGCGCCGCAGCCAGTCCCAGTCGCCCGGCCGGTCGCGCGCCGCGTCGAGCGGCCGGCGGGCGCCGTATTCGAAGCCCATCGGCACCAGCAGCCCGGCGCCGATCCCGGCCGCCACATCCAGGTGGCGCCGCGCCGCCCGCTCCGCCGTCCAGGCATCCGCGTCGCGCGCCGCGAGGCGCGGCCCGAAGGGCGCCTCCACCGTCGAGATCACCGGGCCGAGCGCGGCCAGCCTTGCGGCCTCCTCGACCAGCCAGGCGCCTTCGACATCCCACCAGCCGAGGCTGTCGAACACCGCGGCGAAGCCGGCCCCCGCCAGCGCCGGCAGGTCCGATGCCGGGATGCCGGCGGTCCAGGCGAGGAAGCGCGCCTGCGGCAGCGCCGCGGTCAGCCGCTGCCAGACCGCATTCGGCACCCTTGTCGGCAGGTCGCAGCGGAAGCCGGCGATGCCCGCCGCGGCGAAGCGTCGCAGCCGCTCCTCCCACCAGGCGCCGAGCGCCTCGGCGACCGCCGGGTCGTCCCAACGCGCCTGCGCCGTGCCGCGCTCCGGCGGGGCCTGGCGCGGGTCGGGCGGGGCGGTCAGCGACTCGGTGGCGAACCATTCGGGATGGCGGGCCTGCATCGCCCCGCCCTCCGCCACCCGGTCCAGCACGATGTCGAGATGGAGCGCGAGGCCGGCCGCCTTCGCCTTCCCGGCGAGGGTTTCGAGCGTGGCAAAGGCATCCCCCGGCGCCTCCAGGATCGGGTGCGGCGCGTCGGGATCGGAGAGGTGGAAGATGTTGCCGCTCGGCCCCGGGGCGAAGACCGGCGCCAGCAGCGCGGCATCGAAGCCGAGCGAGGCCACCCGCGCGAAGGCCGCGTCCCAGGCTGGCAAGGCGCCGACCAGCAGCGGGTGCAGCAGGTAGAGCCGCGGCGCCGGGACCAAGGCCGCCGGCACCGCCTGTGGGGCGGCGGGCACCGCCTGCGGCTCGACGAGTGCCTCCTCGGCCATGGCGCGCGCCATGGTCTTCGGCTTGCCGCCGCGTCGTGCCGCCATCGGGACCCCCAAAGCCATGCCCGGCGCGAAACGCCGCGGGGCGGGATCGGCGGCATCACCGGTGCGAGAGGCCTTCCGGCATGATTCCGGCATGGCAGGATGCAACCCGCCGCAGGAGGCCCGCCGATGCTCGACCCCGACCGCTTCGATCCCGCCGCGCATGTCGCCGCCGCCGCCCCGGCGGTGGGGCTGGCGCTGGATGCGGCGCGGCAGGCGCAGGTCGCCGCGGCGCTGGCGCTGGTGGTGCGGATCGCCGCGCCCGCCTTCGCCGTGACGCTGGACGAAACGGCCGAGCCGGCCCCGGTTTACCGGCCATGAGCGACCAGGCCCTGAGCCTTGCCGCCCGCATCCGGGCGGGCGAAACCACCGCCGTCGCGGTGACCCAGGCGGCGCTGTCCCGCATCGGTGCGCGCAACGCGGAGGTGAACGCCTTCACCGCCGTGCTGCCGGATCGGGCATTGGCCGCCGCCGCTGCCCTCGATGCGCGCATCGCGGTGGGGGAGGCTGTCGGGCCGCTGGCCGGCGTTCCCTTCGCGGCGAAGAACCTGTTCGACCTGGCCGGCATCCCGACCCTGGCCGGCAGCAAGATCCGCCGCACCGCGCCGCCCGCCGCGCGCGACTGCTTCCTGGTCCGGCAGCTGGAAGCGGCCGGCGCCATCTGCCTGGGCGCGCTGAACATGGACGAGTTCGCCTATGGCTTCACCACGGAGAACAGCCATGACGGGCCGGCCCGCAACCCGCACGACCTGACACGGATCGCCGGCGGCTCCTCCGGCGGCTCGGGCGCCGCGGTCGCGGCCGGGCTGGTGCCGCTCACGCTCGGCACCGACACCAACGGATCGATCCGGGTGCCGGCCTCGCTCAACGGCATCTGGGGGGTGAAGCCGACCTATGGCCGGCTGTCGCGGCATGGCAGCTTTCCCTTCGTCTATGCGCTCGACCACGTGGGGCCCTTCGCCCGCAGCGTGGCCGACCTGGCCGCGGCCTATGACGCGGTGCAGGGCCTCGACCCGGAGGATCCGGCCCAGGCGGCGCAGCCGCCGGAGGCGGTGACGTCGAGGCTCGGCGGCGGGCTGGCCGGGCTGCGGGTGGCGGTGCTGGGCGGCTGGTTCGGCCGGCAGCAATCGGACGCCGCGCGCCAGGCCGTCGCCGCGGTGGCCAGGACGCTGGGGGCGACGGAGGTGGTGGTCTGGGACATGGCCGAGGCCTCTCGTGCCGCGGCCTTCCTGATCACGTCGTCCGAGGGCGCGGCGCTGCACCTGCCGACACTGCGGACGCAGCTGGAAGACTACGAGCCGCTGATCCAGGACCGGCTGCTGGCCGGCGCGCTGCTGCCGGCGGCCTGGGTGAACCACGCCCAGCGGGTGCGCGGCCTGGCGCGGGCCTCGATGCGGGCGCTGATGGCGGATTGGGACATCCTGCTGGCGCCGGCGACGCCCGTGCCGGCGACGCCGATCGGGCAGGAGATGCTGGAACTGGACGGGGTGCAGGTGCCGCTCAGGCCGTCGATGGGCCTGTTCACCCAGCCGATCAGCGGCATCGGCCTGCCGGTGGTGACCGCGCCGGTGCAACGCGCCGACGGCGTGCTGCCGATCGGCGTACAACTCATCGGCAAGCCCTGGACCGAGGCGCTGCTGTTCCGCGCCGCGGCGGTGCTGGAGGCGGCGGGGGTGTGCGCCGCGCCGGTGGCGCCGGCCTTCGCCGAAGGCGCGGTATGACCGCGCCGCGCCAGGGCGGGACCGCCGTGTGACGGCGCCGCGCTTCGGCCGGATCGGGGAGGGTTCCGCCGCGCCGGCGGGCGGCGAGGCCTTCACCGAATTGCTGGCCGGCGGCGGCGCCCGGGTGGTGCGCATCGCCTCCCGCGGCCAGGCCGACCCGCCGGGGCAATGGTACGACCAGGCGGAGGACGAGTTCGTCCTGCTGGTGGCCGGCGCCGCCCGGCTCGGCTTCGCCGATGGCGACGAGCGCGCCCTGGCCCCGGGCGACTGGGCGGTGATCCCCGCCCATTGCCGCCACCGCGTCGCCTGGACCGACCCGGCGCGGGAGACGCTGTGGCTGGCGGTTCACATGCCGGCGCGGTGAGGCGGGGGTTAGCGAAGGCGGTTCGGGATGTCGGCGGCTTCGTGGAAGATGGCGTTGATGGCGGGCGGTTCGGCGCGGTACGCGACCCAATAGACACCGACCTTGATCCAATAGCGGCCTGGCCTGGCGAGTTGCGGATAGGGCCTCGGTGCCGGCAGCCCCCGGCACGGCGCAGTCCGGATCCTGGCGGTCGCCTCGACGATGGCGCCCCGGAGCTTTTCCGCGGCTTCCGGCCGGTCGCGATCAAGGTAGTGGCGACGGAGCCTGGCGATCTGGTCGCGCGCCTCCGGCGAAAGCGGAACCGGCGTCAAGGCGTCGTGCTGTGCGCCTCGGCTTCCTCGCGGGCTGCACGCGTGGCCTCGTATGCCGCAAGATCGGCATCGAATTCAGCGAGCACGTCCTCCAGCGGGACGGCGAGGCCCGCGCGGAGCTGCGCCTCGCTCCGTTCCAGCGCGTCCAGCCATTCCTGCGGGGCAGGGCTCAGGTCCGGGTCGGTCATGCCGAGAGAATAGCCCGCCCCGCCCCCCCGTTCCCACCGAAACCACACGCGTCGCACCTGCCGCCGGCTTGATCCCGCGCAAGGCACGACCCGCCCGACCCGCGCCAGCATCGGCGGCATGAGCAGACCCATCCCCATAGGCTACGCGCTGGCCAACCTCCCCCGCTACACCTCCTACCCCACCGCGCCGCATTTCGGCCCGCTGGCGGAGGCCGAGTACCGCAGCTGGCTCGGCGGCATCCGGCCGGAGGATCCGCTCAGCCTCTACCTGCACGTGCCCTTCTGCGCCTCGCTCTGCTGGTATTGCGGCTGCCACACGGCGGTGACCCGCAACCAGGACCGCGTCGCCCGCTATGGCGCCGCGCTCGGCCGGGAAGCCGCGCTGCTGGCCGCGGCGCTGCCGGCGCATGCCGGGGTCGCCGCGCTGCATTTCGGCGGCGGCACCCCCAGCACCCTGGGCGCCACCGGGCTGCGCCTGCTGCTCGCCAAACTCCGCGCCACCTTCGAATTCCATCCGGCGGCCGAGCTCGCCATCGAGCTCGACCCGCGCGTGCTGGATGAGGACATCGTCGCTGCCCTGGCCGAGGGCGGCATCACCCGCGCCAGCTTCGGGGTGCAGGACATCGACCCCACCGTGCAGCGCCGCATCGGCCGCATCCAGCCGGAGGAGACGGTAGCCCGCGCCGTCGGCTGGCTGCGCGCCGCCGGCATCACCGCGATCAACCTCGACCTCATGTACGGCCTGCCGGGCCAGACCGGCGCGCAGGTCGCCGCCACCGCCCGCTTCGCCGCCGCGCTCGGCGCCGACCGCGTCGCGGTGTTCGGCTACGCCCATGTGCCCTGGATGAAGCCACACCAGAACGCCATCCACACCGACGACCTGCCCGGCGCGCTGGAACGGCTGCGCCAGGCCGAGATCGCCGAGCAGGTGCTGGTCGCCGCGGGCTACGAGGCGATCGGCCTCGACCACTTCGCCAAGGCGGAGGACCCGATGGCGGCGGCGGCGCGGGGCGGCACGCTGCAGCGCAATTTCCAGGGCTACACCACGGATGCCGCGCCGGTCCTGCTCGGCCTGGGCGCCTCCTCGATCGGCGGCATCGCGGCCGCGGGCTATGCGCAGAACGAGCCGAACGAGCGCCGCTGGGTGGCGGCCGTCGAGGCCGGCGAACTGCCGATCCGCCGCGGCCGCGCCGTCACCGCCGAGGACCGGCTGCGCCGGCACTGCATCGAACGGGTAATGTGCGACTTCGCCCTCGACCTCGCCGCCCTGCCGCCGGCGCTGGTAGCGGAAATCCGGCCGATGCTCGCCCCGCTGGCCACCGATCGGCTGATCGACCTGACGCCGGACCTGCTGCGCGTCACCGCCGCCGGCCGGCGGCATGTCCGCCACGTCGCCGCCTGCTTCGACGCCTATCTCGGCACCGGGGCCGGGCGGCACAGCGCGGCGGTCTGACGGAAAGATCCTTGACGATCTTGTGATATCGCAACGAGGTTCCGCCGGATACAAGCGCTGATCCACGCCGATGGCACCGCGCTGCCCCACCCGCCCCTTCGTCTCATCCTCGCCGCCGCCTTCGGTGGCACCGCACTGCTCGCTGCCCTCGTCACCAGCCTGCTCGCCGGCGGTGCCGCGGCCCGGCAGGTGGAGGCGAGCCAGCGTGCGCTGCTGGACACCGCCGCCGCCCGCTTCGCCGAGCGGCTGGACCGCGACATGGCTGCCCGCTGGCGCGACATGCAGCTGGCCGCCGCCCTGCCGCCGATGCGCGATCCCACCACCCCGCCGGCGACACGGCGGGAGATCCTGCGGCAGCTCCACGACACCGATGCCGACTACGCGCTGATCGCCTTCATCGGGCCGGATTCCCGGGTGGTGGCGGATAGCCGGAGCCTGACCGAAGGGCAGGACGCCGCCGCCGGCCCACTCCTCCGCGCCGCGATGCAGGGGCCGGTGGTGCAGGACGTGCACGACGCGGCGGTGCCCGGCGCCGGCGCGCCGCTGCGGCGGATCGACCTCGCCGCACCGGTGCGCGGCGCGGACGGGCGGCTGCTCGGCGTGATTACCGCGCATCTCGACTGGCGCTGGGCGGCGGCGCAGATCGGCGCGCCGCGGCCG
>JBMOJU010000308.1:0-6117 GCA_049315625.1 Paracraurococcus sp. | reverse complement strand
TGAAGAACAGGTCGAAGACCGCGGCGAATTCCCGCTTCTCGTCGACCGTCTTGGCCATGACGATGGACAGCGTGTCGCGCAGCCTGTCCCGGTCGGCGAAGCCCACCACCTGCGCGGCGCGCGTCGCGTCGATGCTTTCGGCCGGGGAGATGCGCAAGCCAGCGCTGCGGGCGGCGCGGAAGAAGTCGAGCAGCGGGCCATCCATGGAAGCGCTGGCCATCAGCGTACCGGCACCGCCTCCCGCTTCGACTGCAGCAGCAGCTCGCCGAGCTTCGGCGCCACCGCCTCGATGTCGCTCTCGAATTTCAGCAGCACGTTCAGGGTGTCCCGCACCATCCCGTGGTCGAGCTGCGAGGCGTGCAGCAGCACCAGCACCCGCGCCCAGTCGATCGTCTCGCTGACCGAGGGCAGCTTCTTGAGGTCCAGCGTGCGGAGCTGCTGCACGAAGGCGACCAATTGGCGGCGCAGATCCTCCGCCGCATCCGGCACCCGGCTGGCGATGATCCGCGCCTCCAGCCGCGCATCCGGCAGGCCGATATGCAGATGGAGGCAACGCCGCTTCAGCGCGTCGCCCAGATCCCGCTGGCTGTTCGAGGTCAGCAGCACGATCGGCGCGATATCGGCCTTCACCGTGCCGATTTCCGGGATGCTGACCTGGTAGTCGGAGAGCAATTCCAGCAGGAAGGCCTCGAATTCCTGGTCGGCCTTGTCCACCTCGTCGATCAGCAGCACCGCCCCGCCCGGCTCCCGCAGCGCCCGCAGCAGCGGCCGGGGTTCGAGGAATTCCTCCGAGAAGAACAGGTCGCTGACGCCGTGCAGCCGGCGCATCGCTGCGTCCATCCCCGGCTCCTCACCCAGCACGCTGCCGAGCCGGTCCTTGAGGATCTGGGTGTAGAGCAGCTGCTTGCCGTACTTCCACTCGTACAGCGCCTTGCTCTCGTCCAGCCCCTCGTAGCACTGCATGCGGATGAGGGTCAGGCCGAGCCAGGAGGCCGCCGCCTTGGCGAGTTCCGTCTTGCCGACGCCGGCCGGGCCCTCGACCAGGATCGGCTTGCGCAGGTGGTGCGCCAGGTACAGCGCGGTCGAGATCGGCCGGCTGGCGATGTAGCCGGCGGATTGCAGCCCGGCCTCGGTGGCCTCGATCGAATGCAGCAACCCGTGCCAGGCGATGCTCATGCGGGGGTCAGGCTCATGCTTGGACGTCTCCGGGGTGGCGTTGCCGCTTTGCGCCGATCATGACCCGACGGCGCGGCCAGGACAAATCCGCGCCGGGGGCCTGGAGCGTTCCGCCCACTCGTCTAGACTGCCGGCCGCGCGAATCATCGAGGAGACTGCGGTGCATCTGTCCGACCGGGTGACCGGCGCGGTCCTCATGGCCCTGGGCGGCGCCGCCGCCATCGTGGGGTCCCGCCTGCCGGCGGTGCCGGGCCAGGATGTCGGGCCTGCCGCCTTCCCGCTGCTGATCGGCAGCGGCCTCGTGCTGTGCGGCGGGCTGATCGCCTTCGGCGTCGGCCGCAGCTTCGAGGTGCCGGAGGAGGCGGAGGCCGGTCCCGGCCCGTGGAAGCTGGGCAGGCTGCGCGCTTTGGTTCCGCCCGCCCTGCTGCTGTTCTACGTGCTGGCCTCCGAGCCGCTGGGCTTCCTGCTGACCGGCGCCGTCATGGTCTTCGCCGCGGCACTGGCGCTCGGTGCCCGGCCGGTGCTGGCGGTGCCGCTGGCGATCGTAGCGCCGCTGCTGGTCCACCTCGCCTTCTACAAGCTGCTGCGGGTGCCCCTGCCCGCGGGCGTCCTGCCGGCCCCGTGGTGACCCCGAGATGATGGACCTCCTCGAAGCCTGCCGCATGGTGGCAGCGCCGGACGTGATCGTCGCCATCCTCGCCTCGGCCGTCTACGGGCTGGTGGTCGGCTCGCTGCCCGGGCTTTCCGCCACCATGGCGACCGCGCTGCTGGTGCCGGTCACCTTCTGGCTCTCGCCCATCGCCGCCATCGCCACCATCATCACGGCGTCGGCCATGGCGATCTTCTCCGGGGATATTCCGGGCTGCCTGCTGCGCATCCCCGGCACGCCGGCGAGTGCGGCCTATACCGACGAAGCCTATGCCATGACCCGCAAGGGCCAGGCGGAGATGGCGCTCGGCGCCGGGCTGTGGTTCTCGGCGATCGGCGGCATCGTCGGGACGCTGTCGCTGGTGCTGATGGCGCCGCTGCTGGCCGAGATGGCGCTGTCGTTTTCCACCTACGAGTATTTCTGGCTCGCCTTCCTCGGCCTGATGTGTGCGACGCTGGTGGCGCGGTCCTCGCCGATCAAGGCCATCGCCTCGATGCTGCTCGGCCTGCTGGTCTCCTGCATCGGGATGGAGAACCCGGCCGGCACGCCGCGCTTCACCTTCGGCCTGACGGATCTGCTGGGCGGGATCGAGCCGATCCCGGCGCTGGTCGGCGTCTTCGCGGTGTCCGAGGTCATGCGGGCGATGATCTCGGCGGAGCCGCCCAAGCTGCCCAAGCGAAAATTCGGCAGCATCCTGGCTAACCAGTGGATGCTGACCAAGAAATACCAATGGCCGATGTGGCGGGGCAATTTCATCGGCATCATCATCGGCGTGCTGCCGGGGGCCGGCGCCGACATGGCGGCCTGGGTCAGCTACGCCATGTCGAAGAAGTTCTCCAAGACGCCGGAGCTCTTCGGCACCGGCCATCCGGAAGGGCTGGTGGAAGCCGGCGCCTCGAACAACGCCTCGCTCGCCTCCGGCTGGGTGCCTTCGCTGCTGTTCGGCATCCCGGGCGACACCATCACGGCGATCGCCATCGGCGTGCTCTACATGAAGGGGCTGAACCCCGGCCCGACGCTGTTCACCGAGCGCGCGTCGAGCATGTACGCGCTGTACCTGATCTTCATCATCGCCAACATCATCATGATCCCGCTGGGCATCATCATGATCCGCATGGCCAGCACCATCCTGCGGGCGCCGCGGGCGGCGGTGATGCCGGTGATCATGCTGCTCTGCGCGGTCGGCGCCTTCGCCACCGGCAGCAACCTGTTCTCCGTCCTGCTGGTCGGCATCTTCGGCATGCTGGGCTTCGTGATGGAGCGCAACGGCTACCCGGTGGCGGCGCTGGTGCTGGGGATCGTCATGGGGACGATGGTGGAGCAGAATTTCATCACCTCCCTCATCAAGTCGGATGGCGACGTGCTGCCCTTCTTCGAGCGCCCGGTCTCCGGCGTGCTGGCGGCGCTGACCTTCGGCGCGCTGCTCTGGCCGCTGGGGGTGTGGGTGTGGAATCGCGCCAGGGGGCCGCGCTTGCCGGCCGCCGGGGCCGCGCAGTAGCAATGACCGCAACGAAGGCGCCCCCGACGGGGCGGGCGCCAGCCGGAGGAAACCCGACCATGACCGACCTCACCCGCCGCACCCTGCTGGGCAGCGGCGCCGCCTTGATCGCCGCCCCCGCCCTGGCCCAGCCGAAATGGCCGGCCCGCCCGGTCCAGCTGCTGTGCCCCTGGGCCGCCGGCGGCGGCACCGATGCGGTGGTGCGCATCGCCGCCAGCCTGCTGGAACGCGACCTCGGCCAGCCCTTCAACGTGGTGAACCGCACCGGCGGCTCCGGCGTCGTCGGCCACACCGCCATCGCCCAGTCCAACCCGGATGGCTACACGCTCGGCATCATCACCTCCGAGATCTGCATGCTGCACTGGCAGGGGCTGACGGAGGTCACCTACAAGAACTTCACCCCGCTGGCGCTGATGAACAACGACCCGCCGGGTATCCAGGTGAATGCGTCCTCGCCGTACAAGACCGCCAAGGAATTGGCGGATGCGATCAAGGCCAGCGCCCCCGGCAAGTTCAAGGCGAGCGGCACCGGCCAGGGCGGCATCTGGCACCTGGCGCTGGCCGGCTGGCTGATCGCGCTGGGGCTGAAGGCGGACCATGTGCGCTGGGTGCCGTCCAACGGCGCGGCGCCGGCGATGCAGGACCTCGCGGCGGGCGGGCTCGACTTCACCACCTGTTCGGTGCCCGAGGCCCGCGCCATGCTGGATGCCGGCCGGGCGCGCAGCCTCGCGGTGATGGCGCCGGCGCGGCTCGGCGCCTTCCCGACCATCCCGACCCTGCAGGAGGCGATGGGCATCGACTTCACCACCGGCGCCATGCGCGTCATCGCCGGGCCGGCCGGCCTGCCGGCCGAGGTGGTGACGGCGATGGAGCCGGCGCTGCGGAAGGTCTTCGACAGCAAGGAATACCAGGAGTTCATGAACGCCCGCGGCTTCGGCCTGGCCTATGCCGATGCCGCTGGCGCCGGCAAGGCGCTGGCCGCCGCCGATGTCGGGCTGGGCGATGCGATGAAGGCGGCCGGGCTGGCCAAGGCCTGATGCGCGCGGCGATCGGGCGCCGGGCGGCGCTGCTCCTGCCGGCCCTGATCGCCGGCCGGGCCATGGCGGCCGCGCCGCTGCCGCCCGGCAGCCATGCCATCAGCTTCGCCGAGACCTGCGGCGCGGTGCCGGGGCCGATGGCGGTCTACCTGCACCGCCCCGCCGCCTGGCGGCCGGATGGCCCGATCGTCGTCGTGATGCATGGCGTGCAGCGCAACGCCGATGGCTACCGCGACGCCTGGGTGGCGCATGCCGAGGCGGGCGGCTTCCTGCTGGTCTGCCCCTGCTTCGACGGCACGGGCTTCCCCGGCGACCGCTGGTACAATCTCGGCAATGCCGTCGATGCCGGCGGCGTGGCGCAGCCGCCAGAGGCCTGGAGCTTCGCCGCGCTGGACCATGCGGTGGATGCGGCGCGGGCGGCCTGCGGCGCCACGCGGGCCGATTTCGCGCTGTACGGCCATTCCGCCGGGGCGCAATTCGTTCACCGTTACCTGCTGCTGACCCATGCGCCGCGGGTGTCCCGGCTGATCGTCGCCAATGCCGGCTGGTACAGCATGCCGCGCTGGGACGTGGCCTTCCCCTATGGCCTGGGCGGGACGCGGGCGACGGAGGCGGAGCTTGCCGCGGCGCTGGGCCGCCCGGTGACCATCCTGCTGGGGGAGGCCGACCGCGACCCGAACCATCCGCAGCTGCGCCGCGATGCGGGGTCCGACGCGCAGGGCACCAACCGGTTCGACCGCGGCCATGCCTTCTTTGCCGCGGCGCAGGCGGCGGCGGCGCGGCTGGGGGTGGGCTTCGCCTGGCGGCTGCAGACGGTGCCGGGCGTGGCGCATTCCAATGCGGGGATGGCGGTGGCGGCGGCGCCCCTGCTGGCGGCGGGGTAGCCGCCCGCCTACTCCTCCGGCTCGGTGGTGAACAGCAGCGGGTAGCCCTCCCGCCGCCCGGCATCGGTGGCGGCGGTGGCCTTTTCCTCCGCGATCTCCTTGGTGAAGACGGCGACGACGCAGACCCCGCGGCGATGCGCCGTCATCATCACCCGGCCGGCCTGTTCCTCCGCCATGCGGAATTCCGCCTTCAGCACCCGCACCACGAAGGCGCGGGGGGTGAAGTCGTCATTGACCAGCAGGACCTTGTGCAGCTTCGGCCGCTCGACCTTCAGCTCGGGCTTGGTCCGGGAAATCGTGATCGGGTCGTTCATCAATGCCCTCCGGCCCATTTTGCCGATGGCTGCGCGGGGCCGCCCTGGGTCCGCGGACGCCCGCGACATACACCGGCCAGGGCGCGGCCGCCAATCCATTTGGTGGTGAGGCTTGCCGCGGCCGGCGGAAGCCCACACCATCAGCGCCGAATACCGGGAGGGCTGGGCGTGGCCGGCTTCAAGAGCACCGAGAGCTACATCGCGTCGCGCGACCTGGAGGTCGCGGTGAATGCCGCCGTCGCGCTGCAGCGCCCGCTGCTGGTCAAGGGCGAACCCGGCACCGGCAAGACGGTGCTGGCGCATGAGGTCGCTGCCTCCCTCGGTTATCCGCTGATCGAGTGGCACATCAAGTCCACCACCAAGGCGCAGCAGGGCCTGTACGAGTACGACGCCGTCTCCCGCCTGCGCGACGGCCAGCTGGGCGACGAGCGCGTCCACGACATCGGCAACTACATCGTCCGCGGCAAGCTGTGGGACGCCTTCGAGGCCGACCGGCCGCAGGTGCTGCTGATCGACGAGATCGACAAGGCCGACATCGAATTCCCCAACGACCTGCTGC
>JBMOJU010000031.1:0-26129 GCA_049315625.1 Paracraurococcus sp. | reverse complement strand
TCGAGCGAGGCGAGCCGATCCTCGAACATGGTCACGGTCGGATTGGCGAAGCGGCTGTACTGGTAGCCGGGGTCCTCGTTCTTGAAGCGCGCCTCGGCCGTCTCGGCGCGGTCGTAGACGAAGCCCTGCGTGAGAAACAGCGTCTCCGATGTCTCGCCGAACTGCGAGCGCAGCACGCCGTCGTGAACGAGGCGGGTTTCAAGATGCTGGTCGTTTGGGTCCGGCCGCGGTGCGCCCGGCGGCCGGGCAGAGGGCGCCGAGGCGCCGCCGATGCGCGCGCCGGAGCCGCCGCCGCAGCGCTACATGGGCCCGACCCCGGCCGACCCCTTCGCCGGGCAAGTGGACGACATCCTCGCGGCGATGGAAGCCGCCGAGGCGGCGGCCGAGGCCGCGGCGACCGCCAGCCGGCGCGCCCGCGCCGCCACGCCGGTCGCGCCTGCCCCGATCGAGGCGCCGGAACCTGAGCCCGCGGCGCCGGCGGTCGAGGCCATCACCACCGCGCCGGAGGCCGGCGTGACCGAGGCGGCCCCTGCCGCGCCGGAGCCGGAGCCCGAAGCCGTGGCCATGGTGGCGCCCGAGCCGGCCGCCGCCGCGGAGCCGGAGCCGGAGCCGGCCGAGGCACCGCATGCCGCCGCGCCCGTCACGGAGGCCGCGCCGGCCGTCGCCGACGTGGCCACGCCGGAGCCGGTCGAGGCAGTTCCTGCCGCCGAGACCGAACCTGCCATCGCCGCCGCCGCAACGCCCGAGCCGGTCGAGGCCGTGGTCCAGGCCCCGCCGATCCAACCCGTCAGCGTCGATGCACTCGACGATGCTGCGCCGCGGCGCCGCGGTTGGTGGAAGCGCTGAACCCCCGCCGGGAGGGCGCCCGCGCCCTCCCGGCCTGTCATTTCTAGGTGCGCCGGGCGTAACGCCCGGCCGGCCATCCGTCAGGCCCGGGCGGCGGCGGCCATCGGCGCCAGGGACAGGCGCTGCAGATCGCCCAGCGTCGAGCGCAGCAGCGCCAACTCCACCTCCGCCAGCGGGCCATCG
This sequence comes from Paracraurococcus sp., assembly GCA_049315625.1. Taxonomy (GTDB): domain Bacteria; phylum Pseudomonadota; class Alphaproteobacteria; order Acetobacterales; family Acetobacteraceae; genus Paracraurococcus. The sequence continues at coordinate 25,100 of JBMOJU010000031.1, read as the reverse complement.
CGATCATCGTCCGCGCGACGTGTCACCGCCGCCAGCTTCAGCACGATCTCCGACAGCGAGCCGGCGCGCGCCCGGGCGAGCGCCGCGACCGCCAGGGTTTCCGCCTCAAGCAGCAGGTCGAGCAGTTCCTCGTCGCTGGTTTCTGCGGTTTCGACGAGCATGAGGCGCGCCGAGAGCGAGGCGATGTCGACCGTCGGCAGGGGCTGCAACGGCCGGAAGGGAATGACCTGGGACATGAATCGGGTTCCGGGCAATGGGGCAGGATGCATTCGTCAGGCGCCGGCCCTGCTGAGGGCCGACCGGTCGCGCAATGCCGCCGCACGCGTCTTGCCGCGCGGGGCGGCGATGGCGGGCGGCGTCCGGCGGAAGCGAGCGCTGAACGCCGGAACTCGCGAAAGCGCGATATGTATATTGAATACGAAAATGTGAAAGCGCTGACAAGCCTAATTCCATCCAGACCCTACCAGCCGAGCACCGCCCGCGAATCCACCGGCGCCTGGTCCCGTCGCTCCGCCATGCCGTAGTCACGCAGCACCGCCGCCACACGCAGCCTATAGCCGGCGAAGATTCCCTCCCGCCCCGCGGCCTGCGAACCGCGATGCGCCGGATGGGTGCGCCAGCAGGCGACCGCGGCGTCATCCTCCCAGAAGGAAAGGCTCACCAGCTTTCCCGGGTTGGTGATGCTCTGGAACCGCTCGACCGAGATGAAGCCGGGCACCTTCTCCAGCTCGGGCCGCAGCCGGGCGGCATGGTCCAGGTAGTCCTCGAACCGGCCCTCGGCCGGCTCGACCTCGAAGATCACGGCGATCATGGTGGCCCTCCCCTCCGCGGCAGCGTGCCATGCCGGGGGCCATCCTGTCCTTCGCGCTGGCCCGAAGCGCGCGGCACCGCGTCGCGCTAGGCTGCACGGCATGACCAGCCCTGCCGCCTTCGCCGCCACCGCCGCCCTGCTCGCCGAGCCGCCCCGCGCCGCCATGCTGCAGGCCCTGCTGTCGGGCGAGGCGCTGACCGCCGGCGAATTGGCCCGGGTCGCCGGCATCGGCGCACCGGCGGCCAGCGCGCATCTGGCGCGGCTGGTCGAGGGGGGCCTGATCGCGGTGCATCCGCAGGGCCGCCACCGCTACCACCGCCTGGCGTCGGAGGAGGTGGCGGCGGCGATCGAGACGCTGGGTGGCCTCGCCGCCGCCGTCGCCCCGCCGCGCCGCTGGCCGCATGGCGAGGCGTTCCGCACCGCCCGCCTCTGCTACGACCACCTGGCGGGCCGGCTCGGCGTCGCCCTGCATGCCGGGCTGACCGGCCGTGGCTGGATCGCGCCAGCGGCGGGCGGCTGGGCGGCGACCCCGGCCGGGGAGGCGGGCCTCGCCGGCCTCGGGGTCGACCTCGCCGCGGCCCGTAGCGCCCGGCGCTTCGCCTGCGACTGCATGGATTGGTCGGAGCGCCGGGCGCATCTGGCCGGCGGGCTGGGGCGGGAGATCGCCGCCTGCTGCCTGCGCCACCACTGGGTTTCCCGCCTGCCGGGCGACAGCGCGGGCGACCCACTCGCCAGACGTCGGCTGGCGGTGACGCCGGAGGGCGCCAGGCGGCTCGGTGACGCGCTCGGGGTCCAGGCGTGATGCTGCGGCAGACCATGGCCACGCGCCCGCCTTCCGGGCTGGCGCCCGTGACGCGGCTGCTGATCGCCCTGGCCCTGATGACCGGCGCCAGCCAATTCCATCGCGCCGCGCTCGGCGGCCTGGGGCCGGAGCTGGCGGCGGCACTGGCGGCCGGCCCGGGGCTGCTCGGCGCGGCGATCGGCGGGTTCTTCCTGGCGCTGCTGCTGCTGCAGGTGCCGGTCGGCCTGGCGCTCGACCGGATCGGGCCACGGCGGACCGTCGCCTGGCTGGCGCTGCCGGCGGCGCTCGGCGCGCTGGGCCAGGCGCTGGCACCGGATGCCGGCTGGTTCCTCGCGGCGCGCTTCCTGCTCGGGGTCGGGTGTGCCGCCTCCTTCATGGCCTCGGTCGTGCTCTGCGCGCGCTGGCATGGCGGGCCGGGGCTGACCACCGCCCTCGCCCGGGTGTTCGCCCTGAGCCAGGGCGGCATCCTGCTGGCCGGGGCGCCCTTCGCCGCGGCGGCGGAGGCGCTGGGCTGGCGCGGCGCCTATGCGGTCTCGGGCCTGGCGACCCTGGGCCTCGCCCTGCTCTGGTGGCGCTGGGTGCGGGACGACCCGCCCGATCGCGCCACGCCGGAGCGCCCGGCCGAGACGCTGGCGGGGGCGCTGCGCGGGCAGCTCACCGTCTGGCGCACGCCGGGCCTGCTGCCCGTGCTGGCGATGCATCTGGTCGGGTACGCCGCCATGGCCACCGTCATCGCGGTCTGGGCCGGGCCCTACTTGGCGGAATCTTACGGCCTGGCCCCAGGGCCACGCGGCGCGGTGCTCTTCGGCATGGGGCTGGCGCTGGTGGTCGGCCTGCTCGGCGTCGGGCCGCTGGAGCGGCGGCTGAACTCGCGGAAATGGCTGGTCGCCGCCATGGCGGGCAGCGCCGCGCTGACGCTGGCCGCCCTGGCGCTGTGGCCGGCCCCGCCGCTGCCGGTGGCGATCGCCCTCCTGGTCGGGCTGTGCCTGTTCTCCTGCTATCCGGTGGTGGTGGTGGCGCATGGCCGGTCGCTGTTCCCGGACCATCTGGTCGGGCGCGGCGCCACCACGGTGAACCTGGCGCAGACGCTGGGCAGCGCGGCGCTGCCGGCGGTGACCGGCTGGGCGGTGGCCTTCGCCCCGGCCGGCGAGGCCTGGCCGATCGCCTTCGGCACGCTTTCCCTCGCCCTGCTGCTCGGCCTGGCCGGCTACCTGACCGGGCGGGATGCGCCCCCGCGCTGACGCGGGCCGCCTGGCGTGCAACGTCGCTTTGCGCGGAATGGGCCGGGGCAACGTGCCGAACCGATGATTCGGCGTGTCGCCCTGGCGCCTATTCCTCCTCCGCCCCGTCGAGGATTCGCTCGATCCGCGGCCAGACCCGCTTGAAGAGCTCGGCATAGGCGCCCTGCAGTGCCGGCTCGTCGACCGGGGCCGCGGTGTCGGGGTGGAGTTCGCGGGCGAGCAGCCGGCGCAGCAGCGCAATCCGCTCCCGCGCCGCGGCGTGGTCCGCCAGTCGGGCCTCGGCCGCCGCGGCCCGGCGCGTCGCCGCCTGCAGTTCGGCCTGCAGCCGCGCCAGTTCGGCCGCAGGGTCGGTGCTGGCCGGCGCGGCCTCGGCCCAGCGGCGGCGCCGTTCGCCCAGCACGGCATGCGCGCCATCCGGCCCGGCGGGACCTACGACGCCCTCCGACTCCATACGGCGAAGGAAGCTCGCCGCCGCCGCCGGGGTGGCATCCAGCCCGCGCGCCAGGCCCTCCGGCGTCAGCCGGGCCTGGGTCCGGACCCAGGGGAGGGCGTCCTCGTAACGCAGGAAGCGGGGCATCCTCGTGCGGCCTTTCGCGGCATCCTGGCCATTGGCGTTCTGGTCAGCCGCATGGCCTATAACCGCGCTATGGTGACCTGGACGCGAATATTGCCGCTTCCCGTTCTGCTCTGGGCATTGCCGCCCGGCGCCGCCGCGCAGGATTGGAACGCCTGCCGGGAGGCCGTGGAGCTGGCCGAGCGCGAGGCGGCGCTGCCCCCCGGCCTGCTGCACGCCATCGCCCGGACCGAAAGCGGCAGGCGCAACCCCGCGACGGGGCGGATCGAGCCCTGGCCCTGGGCGCTGAACGCCGCCGGCATGGGCATGCTCGCCGCCAGCCGTACCGAGGCGATCGGCACCGTCGCGGCGCTGCAGGCGCGCGGCGTCCGGTCGATCGATGTCGGCTGCCTGCAGGTGAACCTGATGCACCATCCGGGCGCCTTCGCCTCGCTTGAGGAGGCGTTCGAGCCGATGGCCAATGCCCGCTACGCCGCGCGCTTCCTGCGCGAGTTGCAGGGCCGGGCCGGCGGGGAGTGGAGCCAGGCGGTGGCCTGGTACCATTCGGCGACGCCGGAGCGGGGCGAGGCGTATCGGCTGCGGGTCATGGCGAGCCTGGCCGGGGGTGGTGTCCTGGCATCGCCCATCCTGCGTCCGCTACCCACCCCGGCGCCGCGGGCCGATCCGGTCGCACCGCTGCTGGCGCCGGTGGCGTTGCGCATCCCGGTCTTCGTGCCGCAGGCCCTGGCGCCGTCGCGCCCGGTGGCTGCACAGCCTATGCCGCTGCTGGGGACGGGGCCGCGGGTCATCACCCTGCCGGGCGGCGGGGCTCGCTGAGGCGATTCGCGCGAAGGTTGCGTAAGACTTCTCGTCGCAAGGTGTAATTCGTTAATCACGGTCTCAATTGCCTATCCAGGGTAGAAAAAAGTACGACCTCCTACGGCTCCTGGCATGTTCGCCTGGGCCGTCACCCACGCCGGCTGCCGGCATGAAGGAGGTCCCATGTCCCTGACGTCCCTGTATCTCTCCGCCCGCGCCCTGGTGACCGACCGCAAGGGCGTCACGGCGCTGGAATACGGCCTGATCGCCGCGCTGATCGCCACGGTCATCATCGGCGCCGTCGCCGCGCTCGGCACCAACGCCTCCACCATGTTCCAGAACATCGCCGACAAGATCGCCGGCAAATGAGCCCGACCGCCGGCGGGGTGCCAGGCCCCGCCGGCGTCCTGGCCGCGCCCGCATGATCCTGCTCCCGGCCGGCCTCGCCCTGCTGGCGGCGGCGCTGCACGACATCGCCGCGCGCACGATTCCCAACGCGCTGTGCCTGGCCGTCGCCCTGGCCGGCCTCGCGGCACGTGCCTGGGCGGATGAGCTCGCGCCTGCCCTGTTCGCGGCCCTCGCCGTCTTCCTCGTCGCGCTGCTCGCCTGGCGCTGCCGCGTCATGGGCGGCGGCGACGTGAAGCTGCTGGCGGCCTGCGCGCTGTTGGCGCCATCCGGCGCGGTGCCCAGCCTGGTGCTGGCTGTGGCGCTGGCGGGCGGGGTGCTCGCCCTCGGCTATCTGGCGCTGCGGAGGCTGGTGCCTGCCCCGGCGGTGGCGAGGCCGGCCGGATTGGCAGGCCGCGCCCTGCGCGCCGAGGCCTGGCGCATCCGCCGTCGCGGTCCCCTGCCCTACGGCGTCGCCATCGCCCTTGGGACTTTCTTCACGCTTCTCGGCTGAAGGTTCCGCCCATGCTCCTCCGCGTCCTCCTGTTCGGCCTTCTCCTGCTCGGCCTCGCCGGCTTCGGCGGCGTGGCCTGGTACAGCCTGGGGTCCGGCGACTCCCCTTTGGCGGAGGCGCCGCCGCCGCCCGCCAAGGCGACCTTCCTGGTGGCGGCACGGCCGCTGCGCGCCGGCACGCTGATCAAGCCGGAGGACTTCGCCGGCCAGGAGCTGGAGGTCGAGGCCGCCCCCGCCGGCGCCCGCCGCGACTCGCGGGAGGCACGGGCCGAGCTGTTCGGTGCCATGGTCCGCCGCAGCCTGCCGCAGGGTGACCCGATGCTGGCCGAGGACGTGCTGCGGCCGGGCGACCGCGGCTTCCTCGCCGCCGTGCTCGGGCCCGACATGCGCGCGGCCTCGGTCGGCGTCGATGCCGTTTCCGGCACCGCCGGGCTGATCTGGCCGGGAGATCGGGTCGATGTGGTGCTCACCCAGCAGCTCAGCGAGGACAACCTGCCCGCCTATCGCCGCGTGGCCGGGGAGACGGTGCTGCCCGATATCCGCGTCATCGCCATCGACCAGGCGTTGGTGCAGGGCGCCATGGGCGACGGGCCGGAGGGCAACCGCCAGGTCCGCACCGTGACCCTGGAAGTCACGCCGAAGCAGGCGGAACGCGTCGCGGTGGCGACGCGGCTCGGCCGGCTCTCGTTGATCGTCCGCTCCGCCAGCGGGACGGAGCCGGTGCCGGAGGCCGGCCCGGCCATCACCTGGGGCGGCGACGTCTCGCCGGCGCTGCGCGCCGGGCGCGGCGCGGCCGAGGCGCCGCCGCAGACCCTGCAGATCTTCCAGGGCGCCGCAAAACGCGAGGAGTTCCGCTTCTGATGCGCATCGCCGGCCTTCTGGCGCTGCTCCTGCCCGCGCTCGCCGCGGCGCAGGACGCGCCGCCCCCACGCCCTGCCGCACCACCGATGCGGCAGGTGACGCAGGAGAACAGCGCCGCGTTGCGGGCCGGACTGCCGCTGGCGATCGAGGCCGGGGCGGGCCGCATCCTCCAACTCAACCGCGCCGCAGGCTCGGTCTTCGCCGCCGATCCGCGGGTGGTGGAGGTACGGCCGGCCAGCCCGACGAGCCTGTTTTTGTTCGGCGTCTCGCCGGGCCGCACCACGATCGCCGCCATCGACGGCCAGGGCAACCCGGTCGCCCAGTACGAGGTGACGGTGCGCCCCTCCGGCTTCGGCGCGGGGGAGGCGCAATCGACCATCTCCCGCCTGCTGCCTGGCCAGAAGATCCGCACCGAGCAGCACGGCAACGGCATCGCCCTGCATGGGGAGGTGGCGACGGCCGCCGAGGCGGAGCAGGCCGCCAACATCGCCCGCGGCTACCTGGCGGAGGGGCAGCTGCTCGACAACCGGCTCTCGGTGCTCGGCCAGGTGCAGGTGAACCTGCGGGTCCGCATCGCCGAGGTATCGCGCGAGGTGACGCGGCAATTGGGCGTCGACTGGCAGGCGGTCGGCCGGTCGGGGAATTTCGCGCTGAGCCTGCTGACGCGCAATGCGCTGTTCGATGCGGTCAACCCGTCCAGCGCGATCGGCGCCCGCTTCAGCGACGGCAGATCCGACATCAACGGCATCATCGACGCGCTGGCGCAGGACCGACTGATCACCGTGCTGGCCGAGCCGAATCTGACAGCGATGAGCGGCGAGACGGCCAGCTTCCTGGTCGGCGGCGAATTCCCCATCCCCGTCGCGCTGCGCGACAACGTCGTGACCGTGCAGTTCAAGCAGTACGGCGTCAGCCTCGCCTTCGTGCCCACGGTGATGTCGCAGGGCCGCATCAGCCTGAAGGTGCGGCCGGAGGTCAGCGACCTGACCGAGCAGGGCGCGGTGCGGCTCAGCTCCGGAAACTCCTCCATCCAGATCCCGGCGCTGACGGTGCGGCGGGCGGAGACGGTGGTCGAACTCGGCAGCGGCCAGAGCTTCGCCATCGCCGGCCTGCTGCAGGACAATGCCCGCACGCTCGGGCGCGCACTGCCCGGGATCGGCGAGGTCCCGGTGCTCGGCGCCCTGTTCCGCTCCGACCGGTTCCAGCGCAACGAGACCGAGCTGGTGATCATCATCACCCCCTATATCGTGCGCCCGGCGAGCGAGGCCGTGGCACTGCGCGCGCCGACCGATGGCTTCGTCCCGCCCGATGACGTGGAACGCGTGCTGCTGTTCCGCCAGCTCGCCCGCCAGCGCGGCCTGCCGCCCCGCCTGCCCGGCGCGGCCGGCTTCGGACTGAACTGAGGAGGCGACCATGCGCATCCGCCTGATGCTGGCCCTGCCGCTGCTGGCGGTGATCGCCGGCTGCGACGCCTTCGATCCCTATCGGCGGGAGGGACGCTGGCGCCCCGCCGCCGTGAACGAGCAGAACCTGGCGACCATGGCCGTCAACCCGGCCGAGCGGGTGCGCGGCACCGGCGCGCAGGGCGCCACCGGCAGCACGGCCACGGTCGCCATCGAACGGTTGCGGGCCGACCGGCTGAAGCCGCTGCCGGATACCGGGCTGGCGCGCATCATCACCGTGCCGGGCGGGAGCAACAACTGATGCCCGACCACGCCTTTCCCGACACGCCCGAGGACTCGCAGCACCGGCCGGAGCGCAAGGCCCTGGTCTGCTTCGCCGCCGATGCCGAGAGCGAGGAGGCGCTGCGCAGCGGCCTGTCCGATGCCGTGCGGCAGGAGGCCGAGTTCCGCCGCGCCGACATCACCCGTGCCATCGCCACGCTGCGGGAGATGCCGACGCCCTGGACGCTGTTGGTGGATGTCGCGGGCCACCCCCAGCCGCTCGCGGCGCTCGAGGACCTGTCGCAGGTGGTCGAGCCCGATGTGCGCGTGCTGGTGGTGGGCGACCGCGAGGATGTCGGCTTCTACCGGCAGCTGACCCGCGGCCTGGGCGTCGCCGACTACCTCTACAAGCCGCTGACCGCGGCGATGGTGGCGGAGAATTTCGGCCCGGTGGTCACCCGCCGACGCTTCACCGCGGCCCCGGTGCGCGGCGGCCGGCTGCTGAGCGTGACCGGCGTGCGCGGCGGCGTCGGCGCCTCGACCATCACCGCCAACCTGGCCTGGTACCTGGCGCATGTCGCCCACCGGCACAGCGTGGTGCTGGATTCCGACCTGCATCGCGGCACCCAGGCGCTGCTGCTCGCGGCCCAGGCCGGGCCCGGCCTGCGCAACGCGATCGAGCATCCCGACCGGGTCGACGAGTTGTTCGTGGAGCGCGCGGCGACGCCGGCCGGTGAGCGGCTGCACCTGTTGGCGGCGGAGGAGCCGCTGGCCTCGCCGCTGACCTATGCGCCCGGCGCGGCGGAGCGCCTGATCGCCATGCTGCGGCGACGCTACAATTTCATCCTGGCCGATGCGCCCTTCGCGCCGGACGGGCTGGGCCGCGAATTGCTGGACCTGGCGCAGCACCGCGTCCTGGTGCTGGAACCGACGCTGGCCTGCATCCGCGACACGCTGCGGCTGCTGCAGGTGGAGCCCGGCCCCGGCCAGGCGAACCGCCCGCTGCTGGTGCTGAACCGCGCCGGCCGCAAAGGCGGCCTTTCCACCAGCCAGGTGGGGGACGCGCTGAAGCTCGACCCCGACATCGTGCTGCCCGATCTGCCGAAGCGGCTGGAGGAAGCCGCCACGCTCGGCCAGCCGGCGGCCGCGGCGGGCGGCCCCTTCCGCGAGGCGATCGCCCGGCTGGCGCGCGCCGCCGGCGGCGTGGGGGAAGAAGCGGCGCCCCGGAAGGGCCTGCTGGCGCGGTTCGGTCGATGAGCAACGCCCTCGTCCCCAGCTTCGGCCGCCGCCGACCGGAACCGGCGCCGAACCCCGCCGGCCCGGTCACCCGCCAGGCGCCCGAGGCCACGCCGCAACCGGCCGCCGCGCCACGGCCCGCCGCCGCGGGCGCGCCGCTGGCGGAGTTGCGCGCGCTCTGCCTCGCCCGCATCGACCCCGCGACGGTCGCCACCATGGCGCCGGACCGGCTGGCGGCCGAGGTCGAACGCCTGCTGGCCGAGGTGGCGACCGAGCAGCGGCTGCAACTGAATGCCCGCGAACAGCGGCAGCTCGCGCTCGACCTGGTGGACGACATGCTGGGCCTCGGCCCGCTGGAGCCGCTGCTGGAGGACGAGGCGGTCACCGACATCATGGTCAACGGCCATGACAAGGTCTTCGTCGAGCAGCGTGGGAAGGTGGTGCTCTCCGGCATCCGCTTCCGCGACAACCAGCATCTCGCGAACATCGCCCAGCGCATCGCCGCCGCGGTCGGCCGGCGGATCGACGAGAGCAGCCCGATGGTCGATGCCCGGCTGGCCGATGGTAGCCGGGTCAACATCGTCTTCCCGCCGCTGGCGATCGACGGCCCGGCCGTGTCCATCCGCAAATTCGCCCGCCGGGTGATCGACTTCGAGAAGCTGGTGGATTTCGGCGCGCTGTCCCGGCCGATGGCCAAGGCGTTGCAGATCGCCGCACGCTGCCGGCTGAACATCGTGATCTCCGGCGGCACCGGCTCCGGCAAGACCACCACGCTGAATGCGCTGAGCCGGATGATCGACCAGGGCGAGCGCATCGTCACCGTCGAGGACGCGGCCGAGCTGCAATTGCAGCAGCCGCATGTGGTGCGTCTGGAAACCCGCCCGCCGAGCCTCGAAGGCCGCGGCGAGGTGACGCAGCGCGACCTGGTGCGCAACGCGCTCCGCATGCGGCCCGACCGCATCATCCTGGGCGAGTGCCGCGGGCCGGAGGCCTTCGACATGCTGCAGGCGATGAACACCGGCCATGACGGCAGCATGAGCACGGTGCATGCGAACACCGCGCGCGACGCGCTGATCCGCATCGAGAACATGGTGATGATGGGCAGCTTCGGCCTGCCGACCAGGGCGATCCGCACGCAGATCGCCAGCGCCGTGGACCTGATCCTGCAGGTGGAGCGCCAGCGCGACGGCTCCCGCCGCCTGGTGCAGGTGACGGAATTGGTCGGGCTGGAAGGCGACGTCTTCACCCTGAACGACATCTTCCAGCTGGAGCACGAGGGCGAGGACCAGGACGGGCGGCTGCGGGTCCGCTGGAAATGCAGCCGCGCACGTCCGGCCTTCCTGCCGCGGCTGGCCTATTTCGGTCTCGACCGCGCCTGGGCCGCGGCGCTGGAGGAGGCGGAGCGGTGAAGGGGCTGCTGCTCGCCGGTGGCGGCCTGTTGGGCCTCGGCCTGCTGGTCGTGCTCGGCCTCGTCGCCATGCAGCGGCAGGATCGGCGGCGGGCGCGGGTCGCCGCAGGGGTCGGGCCGCATTGGCCGGCCGGCCTGGCTCCCGCGCCGCGGCGGGACTTGCTGCGGGCGGTGGCGGAAGCGCCCTGGCCCGCACGGCTCGCCGGGGTCTTCGGCCTGCGTCTCGACCGCGCCGCGGAATATCCGATCCGCTGGTGGATCATCCCGTTGGCCGCGATGCCGCTGGCGCGTGCCGCGGCGGGCCTGGCGGCGCTGCTGGGCGGCGACCTGCTGCTGCTGGCGACCCCGGCCTTGTGGTTCCTGTTCTGCCGCTGGGGCTTCGGCTGGCTCGACGCGAAGCGGATCGAGACGCTGTTCCGCCAATTCCCCGATGCGCTGGGGATGGTCACCCGCGCCGTCCGCGTTGGCATCCCGGTCAGCGAGGCGATCCGCAGCGTGGCGCGCGAAGCGCCGAAGGAAACCGCCGCCGAATTCCAGCGCATCGCCGACCGGCTCTCTATCGGCCTGCCGATCGACCAGGCGCTGGCCGAGACCGCGCATCGCAACGGCGTGCCGGAATACCGCTTCTTCGCCACCGCCCTCGCGCTGCAGAGCCAGACCGGTGGCGGCCTGGGCGAGACGCTGGAAAACCTGGCCGAGGTCATCCGCAAGCGCGTCGCGCTGAAGGAACGCGGCTATGCCCTGGCCGCCGAGGCGCGCACGTCGGCCGGCATCCTGGCTGCACTGCCCTTCTTCACTGCCGGCGTGCTGGCGGTGCTCAGCCCGTCCTACATCGTGCTGCTGTTCAACGATGCCGGCGGCCAGCGCATCCTGGCCGCGGCCATCGGCCTTCTGCTGACCGGCATCCTGGTGATGCGCAGCATGATCAAGCGGTCGCTGTCATGACGCCCGCCCTGCTCGGCGCCGGCGCGGCGGCACTGCTCGGCTTCGGCCTGGTCGTCACCTGGCTGCTGCGCGCCATCGGCCGCGAACAGCGGGTGGCGGAGCGCCTGCTGGCGGTGCAGCGCAGCGCCGGGATCGACCAGGTGGCGCTGCCCTGGTCGCCGCAGCGTGCGGCATTGCGCGGCCTGGCCGGCATCGGCCGGTTGCTCACCGGCGGCGGCATCCTCTCCGGCCGGACGGTGGAGGAGCTGGAACAGACCCTGCTGGCCGCCGGCTTCCGCGGCGACCGGGCGCTGGCCATCTTCGTCGGCGCCAAGGTGATGCTGTTCCTCGGCCTGCCGCTGCTTGCCGCGGTGGCGCTGCGCACCCTCGACGCGGGCCAGACCGCCTGGACCATCGGCCTGCTGGCGGCCGCGATCGGCGGGCTACTGGCGCCGGACATGATCGCCCGGCACCTGCGCAAGCGCTATCTGCGGGAGCTGGAGCGCGGCCTGCCGGACGCGCTCGACCTCATGGTCATCTGCTCCGAGGCCGGGCTGGCGCTGGAGGGCGCGGTGGAGCGCGTGGCGGTCGAGATCCGCCCGGCCAACCGCGCCGTCGCCGCCGAATTCGCCGTCTGCAGCAGCGAACTGCGCATCCTGGCGGACCGCCGCACCGCCCTGATGAACATGGCGGAGCGCACGCGGCTGGACCTGCTGCGCCGCCTCGGCATGACCCTGGCGCAGACGCTGCAATACGGCACGCCGCTGACCCAGGCGCTGCGCACCCTCTCGGCCGAGATGCGGCACGACCAGCTGGTGCGGTTCGAGGCCAAGGCCGCCAAGCTGCCCGTGCTGCTGACCGTGCCGATGATCCTCTGCATCCTGCCCACCCTGTTCCTGGTGGTTGCCGGGCCGGCCATGCTGCAGGCGTCGCGACTGTGGTGAGGCGGCTGCGGCAGGATCGGCGCGGCGCCACGGCGGTGGAATTCGCCCTCGTCGGCTCCGCCTTCTTCACCGTGCTGCTGCTGATGATGGAAGCCTGCTGGCAGGTCGCCATCGGCGCCGCGCTGGATGCGGGGGGGCGGGAGGCCGCGCGCTGGGCCGCCACCGGCCAGGCACCGCCGGCCGGCTTCAACGCCACCGGCTACGTCGCCGACACCATCCTGAAGACCACCGGCCTGCCGCTCAGCTCGGCCGGCCTCAGCGTGACGGTGGAAAGCTTCCCGGGCTTCGGCAGCCTGGCCACCCCCGGCGCGGCGAAGCCGGGCCTCGGCGGGCCGGGCGACGTGGTCCGCTACACCGTGGTGTATCGCGGCGCCGGGCTGACGCCGTTGGGCCGGGCATTGCTGCCGCTCGGCGTGTTGCAGATCCAATTCGTGATCCTGGCGAAGAATGAGCCTTATCCGACCGGCTGACCCGCGACGCGGCGCGGCGGCGGTGGAATTCGCCCTGCTGGTCCCGCTCCTCATCCTGCTGTTCGGCGCGACGGCAGAGATCGTCATCCACATGCGCGCCTGGTTCCGGCTGGAACGCACGGCGGCCGAGGTCGCCAACGTGGCCAGCCAGTACGACGCGCTGACCGCGACCGACGTCGCCGGCCTGTTCGACGCGGCCAAGGCGATCGCCGCGCCCGTGCTGGCCTGGTCGAGCGGCAGCGGCACGGGCAAGGCGCGCACCACCGTCAGCGTGGTCAGCGGCGCGGCCGGCGGCAACAGCGTCGCCTGGTCCTGCTCGCGCGGCGATTCCGGGCTGGTCAACCAGGTCGCCGGCAAGACGGCCCTGCCGAACGGCTTCACCGTACCCAGCGGCCAGAGCGTGCTGGTGGTCGAGGTGATCAACGCCGCCACGCCCTGGTCGGTCATGGCGGCGCCGATCTTCTTCGGCACCGCGGGGCCGGGGCCGGTGCGCAGCTACGCCATCGTCCGGCCGCGCACCGCGGCCCTCACCTCGGTCGGCGGCGCCTGCCCATGATCCGCCTCGGCCGCCGCGGCAACATCGCGCTGATGGCGGCGCTGCTGGCCGTGCCGCTGGTCGGCCTCGTCGGGATCGCCACGGATGGCGCGCGGGCCTGGCTGCTGCGGTCGCGGATGCACACCGCGCTCGACGCCGCAGCACTGGCCGGGGCGCGCAACATCAACCTCGCGGCCGGGCAGCGCGATGCCGAGGTCGCGGCGATGTTCTGGACCAATTACGGCGTCCGCGGCACCGGCTACACGCCGGCGCAGGCGACCGGCCATGCCTGGCGCGGCTTCCTCGATGCCTCGACGACGCTCGATCCGCCGGTCGCGGTCGATGCCAGCACGATGCGGGTGACCGCCCGCGCGGTGCTGGACACCACCTTCGCCCGGGTGCTCGGCTTCAAGACGCGCCGATATGGGGATGGAACTGGCGCTGGTGCTCGACGTCACCGGCTCGATGGGCTCGAACCGCACGCCGAGCGCGATCGGCAGCGCCACCAGCAACGGCACCAACATCGACGCGCTGCGCCTCGCCGCCTCCGACCTTGTCACCATCCTGTTCGGGACGCGGGAGACGGTGCCGAACCTCTGGGTCTCGGTGGTGCCCTACACCACCACGGTGAACATCGCCGCCCAGCGTACCGGCTGGATCGACCCGGGCAGCCGGGACTTCACCCGCTACGGGCCGCGCGGCTGGACCGGCTGCGTCGAGGCGCGGGCTGCCACCGGCAACGACCAGACGGATGCGACCCCGGGGACCGAGCCCTTCAAGCCCTATTTCTGGGCCACCACCCTCGGCAGGTACACGCTGAAGACCGGGGCGGCGGTGCCGGGCGACAACGACTGGGCGGCGTCGCTGACCGGCGGCAACGCCATCACCGAGATGTACCAGGACGTTCGGGAGAACAACAATGTAGGCCCGAACCTGGGCTGCCCGCAGGCGCCGATCCTGCCGCTGACGGCGTCGAAGACCAGCGTGCTGAACCGCATCATGGCGCTGCGCTCCACCTTCCGCGGCGGCACCATGCACAATGTCGGCCTGCAGGCGGGCTGGTACACGCTCAGCCCGAACTGGCGCGGCCTCTGGTCCAGCGGCGCGCCGGATACCAGCCCGGCGACGCTGCCGCTGAACTACCGTACGCCCTACATGCAGAAGGTCGTCGTGCTGATGACCGACGGCGTCGCCGAATGGTACGATTGGCCGGGTGGCGCGCCGGGCGATTGCAGCGACACCAGCACGAACAACGGTGCCAACCCGGCCGGCACCGCGGCGCTGCGCCCGCTCGGCTGCCCCAACACCGGCTATCCAGCGAATGTCGTGGCCGCCGCCGGCGCGCCGCCGCCGCGTGATGCGGCGGGCAACAACAACACCGACTATTCCGGCTATGGCCGGCGGCTGGAGAACCGGCTGGGTGTCGTCACGCCGATCACCCAGGCGAAGGCGACGACGGAGCTGAACGCCCGCATGACCAACCTCTGCACCGCCATGAAGCGGCAGGGGATCATCGTCTACACCGTCACCTTCAACCTGACCGACGCCGCCACCCAGGCGCTGTTCCGCGGCTGCGCCAGCCAGGCCGACTACTGGTTCAACAGCCCGACCCAGGCCGACCTGCGCAATGCCTTCCGGCAGATCGGCTCGCAACTCGCCAATCTGCGACTGGTGCGATGACGCGTCTTCACCGCGCGGCAAGACCTGCCGGGGTAATTCAAGGCGGAAGAGGATCCGTGCCGACCATGGTACCCACCACCCTGCCGCCGCGCCCCGCCCTCGTGGCCCTGCTGCTTCTCATTCCGCTGCTGGGCGCCTGCCAGGCGCGGAAGCCGGATGCCCTGTCGCTGGAAAGCCGGCTGCGCCTGGCGGAGAGCCTGGACGGGCCGCGCGGCGGCGCCGCCTCGGTCGAGGTCCTGCGGGAGGCCGTCCGCCAGCAGCCGCAGGATGGCGCATTGCGGGAAAGGCTTGCCTTGGCGGCGGAACGCGCCGGGCGGGATGGGGAGGCCGCGCAGGCCCTGCGCGACGCCATCGCATTGCTCGGGCCAAGCCCGTCCCGCTGGCTCGCGCTCGGCCGGCTGGAGCTCCGCGCCGGCAACACGGCGGCGGCGGCCGAGGCCTTCGCCCAGGCCAATGAGCTCTCGCCCGGCGATGCCACGGCCCTGGCCGGGCTGGGCCTGGCGCAGGACCTGTCCGGAGAGCCGGCGCAGGCGCAGCAGGCCTATCGTGCCGCCCTCGCGCTGGCGCCGCGGGACTGGGGTACCCGCGCCAATTATGCCCTGTCGCTGATCCTGTCCGGCCAGCCGCGCAGCGCGGCGGAGGCGCTGGCGGAGGCGGAATACGCGCCGGACGCGCCGCGTCGCGCCCGCCACAACCTGGCGCTCGCCCTGGCCGCAACCGCGCAGCCGGACCGCGTGGTGCGCCTGTTGCGGCTGGACATGGGCCCGACGGAAGCGGCCGCGATGGGGCAGGCGCTTGCGGCGGTCGCCGCGCAACTCGATCCGCTGCCGTCGCCCCCGCCGGCGGCCCGCCGGGCCGTGCGGCGTGAGCCGGACTCGCGTCTCGCCCAGGCCCGGCCGGAGGTCACGCGGGAGGACCTGCCGCCTCTCCCGGCCCCCCCACCGCCGGAGGATCCGCCGGCCTGACGACCTCGCTACGCCGTCAGGGCCGGCCGCACTGGCTGGCGACGATCTCGCAACTGATGGTGCGCTCCCGCGCCCGGCACTGGTCCATGGCGTTGGCTTCGGCCGCTTGCTGGCTGTTGCCGGAGCCGGCAGCGGCGTAGCTGACCGAATAGGTGCGGGGGTCGGAGGTCCGGAACAGCCCGAGCGTCCGACGCGCCTGGGCCACCGCGCCGCACCGCTCGGTGAACTCCAGCGCCGGCCGGCAGGGAGCGCCCCGCTCCCCGCAGACCCCCTGGGCCTGGGCATGCGCCGCAAGCCGGTCCGCCGCCCCGACGACCAGGCCGAATTCCGTGGCGGGGGCGGCAGCGAGGTAGGCCGCGCCCCAGCGCAGGGACGCGGGCGCCATTGCAAGGCCGCTCCCGGTGGCCGCCGCCAGGGCGATCTGGCCGGGACGCACGGCCGGCGCGGCCGGCGCGCGCGCCGCGGTGGGCGGATCGGACGCATAGGGCAGGCCGCGCGGCGCGGCCGATGACGCCGCGCTTGCCGGCGTGGCCGTTGCGCCGTGGGCCGATGCCCGGCCGGGGGTCGCGGGCGGCGTGCGCCGGCCCGACGCCACGTCGGTCGTCGTCTGGCGGGCGGCGGCGCTGCGCTGCGCCTCGGCATGCCGGATGCGCGGCGGCGCAGGCGGTGGTGCCGCGGCACTCTCGAACTGCTGCGTCGCATTGCACCGGATGAGGCAGGCCTGGATCTCGCCCCGGTGGTCCCGGACATGCCGGGACGTGGCCCCGCACTGCTGGGCACAGGCGCCGCTCACCTCGAGCGTTTGCGCCCCGCCGGGACCGGCGTGGAGGCCAAGGCACAGCGCCAGGGCGCCGAGTGCGAGGCACCGGCGCAGCCCTGAGAGTGTCAGCCGCGCGTCAACCAGCACCATCCTGTCCCCACTTGGAAAGGTCGCGTCCCCCCAACCAAAAGTTGACATTTTCGGCATTGCCATCCCAGCGCGATGCGGGATCGGATTAAGGCAATTTCAATCACGATCCTGTGCGTTGGCGCACAGCGCGGAGGTCCGACCGTTCAGCCCCGCAGCCAGGCCGCCAGCCGCGCCGGCGCAGCCGCCATGTCGGCCGCCGGTCCGCAATAGCTGAAGCGCAGGAAGCGCCCGCCGCGCGCCCGGTCGAAATCCACCCCGGGTGTCGCGGCGATCCCCGCCTCGGCCAGCATCCGCTGGCAGAAGGCGACCGAGTCGTTCGTCAGATGCCCGACATCGGCCCAGAGATAGAAGGCACCATCGGCCGGCGAGAGCCGGTCGAACCCCGCCTTTGGCAGCGCCTCCAGCAGGGCGGCGCGGGAGCGACGGTAGCCGGCGATGTTGGCCTCCAACTCGTCGCGGCAGTCGAAGGCGGCCTCCGCCGCCACCTGGGCGACGTGCGGGGCGGAGATGACCATGTTCTGCGCCAGGCACTCGACCGGCCGGACCAGATCCTCCGGCAGCACCAGCCAGCCGATCCGCCAGCCGGTCATCGAGAAATACTTGGAGAAGCTGTTGACCACGATGGCGGAGCGGGAGACCGCGGCGGCCGTGGTCTCCGGCACCGCGCCATAGGTCAGCCCGTGGTAGATCTCGTCGGAGATCAGGCGCACGCCATTGGCCTCGCACCAGGCGGCGATGGCGGTGAACTCCGCCGGCGGCAGCATGGTGCCGGCCGGGTTGCAGGGGCTGGCGATGATCAGCCCGGCCGGGCGCGGATCCAGCGCCTCCAGCATCGCCACGGTGGGCTGCCAGCGCGTCTCCGGCCCGCAGGGGATCAACAGCGGCCGCATCCCCAGCGCGGTCAGGATATTCGCATAGGGCGGGTAGAAGGGTGCCGCCATGGCGACCGAATCGCCCGGGTCGAAGGCGGCCAGGAAGGCCAGCGGGAAGGCGCCGGAGGCCCCGACGGTCACCGCCACCCGTTCCATCGCCACCGGCGTGCCATAGCGTTCGGCATGGTGGCAGGCGATCCGCTCGCGCAGCGACCGTAGCCCGAAGGCTTCGGTGTAGCCCATCGGCGCGCCGGCCTGCAGCGCCCGGATGGCGGCCTCGGCGGCGCCACGCGGGGCGCCGGTGCCGGGCTGGCCGACCTCCATCCGGATGATCCCCGGCGCGCCGGGCGGCAGGGTGGCGGCCTGCGCATTGGCGGCGCTGATCACATCCATCACCAGGAAGGGCGGTGCCTCCGCCCCCCGGCCGATCTTCAGCGCCACGACCCGTCTCCTATTCGTCCATCGCGCCGAGCGCGACACCGCCGCCGCGCGGGTCGGTCACCGCCAGGCACCGGTCCGGCCGCCCGGGCAGGTAGTTGGGGCAGGCGGCGAGCTGGGTGCGCGCGGTCCCCGGCGCCCCGCCCTCCACCGCCGTCACCGGCGGCAGGGCGCGGAACAATTGCAGGGCCGCCGGCCCGGCCACGCCGATCGGCGCCGCCTCCTGCCCCGAGGCTGCGGCAGCGAGGCGGAAACCGCGCAGATTAGGGTTGTAGGCGATGGCGGCCGAGAGCAGCGGCGGTTGCACGGCGCCGATGCCGGGCGCGGCCGCCAGCAGGAAGCCCATGCCCGGGGCGATCCGGCCGGTGCCGAACAGGTTGTTCATGGTGAACGCACAGGACACGGCGATGCCGGTCCGGTCGAAGGTGATCAGCCCGGCCGACGCCGGCACCGCACCGAAGCGGCCCGGCGGCAGGTCGGTGGCGGCGATGAAGGCCTTCGGGTCGTTGCCGCTGCCCGTAGCCCGCGCCCGCCAGGCGGCGGCGGCGGCCGGGCCGCGGCGCATCCCCTCGCGGATGTCGGCACCGCCGCGCAGCGCCTCGAAGCTGGCGGCCCCGGCGATGCCGCCATCCTCCGGCGGCGGCAGGAAGGCGATGCGGTCACCGTTACGGACCGGCACGTCGAGCGGCGCGTAGAGCCCCGGCAGGGCGGCGCGCAGATCATCCAGGGTCAGGCCGGCACCGGCCGAGGCGGAGACCTCCTCCAGCCGCCGCGCCAGCGTCCCCTGGTGCAGGTCGCCCACCCCGGCCAGACGCAGCTGGCCGAGCGTGCCGGCCAGGTCGGGCTGGGTGATGGTCTCGCCGGCCTGCTTCGCGCCGCCGCCCGGGCGGCCGAAGACCGCCTTCGCCGCCGGGTCCGCCAGCAACGGGCCGGCGACGGCGGCGAGATCGGCCGCGAGGCCGCGGCTTACCTCGGTGCCGAAGCGGGCGCCCCGCTCGGCCGGGGCGATCAGTTCCTCGAAGGGGCGGGTCGATTTGCGGGTGTGCAGGGCGAACAGCCCGCGCGCCATCAGCGGCACCGCCGCCGGCCGATCGGCGCCGGGCGGCACGCTGCCGCGCGCGCCGGGCAGGAACATGATGGCCTCGACCGCCGCCTTCTGCGGGTCGAAGACCAGGCAGCCGCCACCGCCACCGATCCCGACGCGGGACGGCAGGGTGACGGTCATGACGAAGCCGGCCGCAACCGCCGCATCCACCGCGGTGCCACCGGCCGAGAGCACCTGCCTTCCGGCCAGCGCCGCCGCCGGGTCCTCGGTGGCGATGCCGCCCAGGAAGCCGCGGACGAAGCCGGGCTGGCCTTCCGGCGGGCCGGTTGGCGCGAGCGGGTTGAGCCCGGACAGCGTCTCGCAGCCGGTCAGCGCCAGCGCGCCGAGGCCGAGCGCCGCGGCGCGCAGCCGGCGCCGTCCGGCCCCCGGTTCCGGTTGCCCACCCCCTGGGCGGGTCGCGCCGCCCCGCGCTATGACGCCCGGCATGCGGAAGGTGTGGGCCCTGATCTCGGCGCTGCTGGTCATGCTGGCGTCCCTGGTCCCCTCTCTCGCGCCGGTCGCGGCGCGGGCCCAAAGCGGCGCGTCCCCGGTGATCACCATCCGCGACGCCGAGACGGAGGCCTTCCTCCGCAGCGTCGCGCATCCCCTGTTCCGCGCCGCCGGCGTGGATCCCGCGCTGGTGCGGATCACGCTGGTGCAGGCGCGGCCCATAAACGCCTTCGTCACCACCGGCAACCGCATGTTCATCAATACCGGCTTGATCCAACAGTCGGACAGCGTCGCGGAACTCGCCGGGGTGCTGGCGCACGAAACCGGGCACATCGCCGGCGGCCATGTGGCGCGGCTGCCGGAGGAGATGCGCAACGCCTTCATCCGCTCCATCGCCGGCCTGCTGCTGGGCGGCGCGGCAGCGGTCGGCGGCGGCCGCAATGTCGGCGGCAATGCCGGCGCGGCCATCATGCTGGGCAGCCAGACCATGGCGATGGGGGAGCTGTATGCCTTCACCCGCAGCCAGGAACAGGCGGCCGACCAGGCCGGGCTGGCCTATCTCGACCGGCTCGGCTGGTCCTCCCGCGGGCTGGCGCGGCTGCTGGGCCGGCTGCAGGCGCAGGAGATGCTGGCCGTCGGCCGGCAGGACCCCTATTTCCGCACCCATCCGCTGTCGCGCGACCGGCTGGAATTCGTCTCCGACCACCTGGGGCGCAGCCGGCTGGCGGAGGCGCCCTACCCGCCCGCGCTCGAATCGGGCTACCGGATGGTGCGGGCCAAGCTGGACGCCTTCATCGACGCGCCGATGGCCACCTGGAAGCGCTACCCGGAAAGCGACGGCAGCGGCCCGGCCCGCTATGCCCGGGCAATCGCGCAATACCGCTCGGGCCGGGCGGACCACGCGATCGACCTGTTGGGGTCGCTGCTGCGGGAGCAGCCGGGCAATCCCTGGTTGCGGGAATTGCAGGGCCAGATCCTGTTCGAGGCCGGCCGGCCGCGCGAGGCGATCCCCCCGCTGCGGGAGGCGACGCGGCTTGCCCCGGCGGAGAGCCTGGTCCGGACCGCGCTCGGCCGGGCGCTGATGGAGGCGGGCGAGCCGGCCCAGCTGCGCGCCGCGGTCACGGAATTCGAGGCGAGCCTGCGGATCGAGCGGGACAATGCCTTCACCTGGCGGCAGCTCGGCATCGTCCAGGGCCGGCTGGGCGACGCCCCGCAGGCCGACCTCGCCTTGGCCGAGGAGTCGATCCTGAACGGCGATTTCCCGAACGCCCGGATGCTGGCCCGGCGGGCCGAGGAGGCGCTGCCGCCGGGCCCGCTCAAATTGCGCGCGCAGGATTTGCGCGAGGCGGCGCGGCGGGACAACCTGACCCGCGAGCAGCGCGAGCAGGACGACGCGATGCGAAGGAGACCCCGGTAATGCGCCTTTCCCTGCCTGGCCTGACCGTGCTGACCCTCGCCGCAGGCCTCGCCATCGCCCCGCCGGCCCTGGCGCAGGGCTTCTCGCCGGAGCAGCGGCGGGAGATCGTCGAGGTGCTGCGGGACGCGCTGCGGCAGGACCCGGGCATCCTGCGCGATGCGCTGCTGGCGCTGGAGCAGGCCGAAACGCGCGACCGCGCCGGGGCGCAGCGGGCGGCGATCGCCGAGCAGGCCGAGGCGCTGTTCCGCACCGCCGAGGACCCGGTGAAGGGCAACCCGCAGGGGGCCGTGACGGTGGTGGAGTTCTTCGACGCCCGCTGCGGCTACTGCAAGCAGCTGCATCCGGCGGTGGAGCAGATGCTGAAGCGCCAGCGCGACGTGCGGCTGGTGCTGAAGGACCTGCCCATCCTCGGCCCGAACAGCCTGTTGGCCAGCCGCGCGCTGCTGGCGGCGCAACGCCAGGGGAAATACGCCGAGCTGCACGACGCGCTGCTGAAGCTGAAGGAAGAGCCGACCGAGCCGGTGCTGAAGCGGGAGGCGGAGAAGCTCGGGCTCGACTGGGCGCGGCTGCGGCGGGAGATGGACGACCCGGCGATCGGCCGGCGGCTGGAGGCCAACACCAAGCTGGCCGCCGCGCTGCGCATCGAGGGCACGCCGGCGCTGATCATCGGCGATACGCTGGTGCCCGGCGCGGTCGACCTGGCGACGCTGGAGAAGCTGGTGGCCGAGGCGCGCGAGAAGCGGGGAGGCTGAGACGTGCCGCATTTCCTCTGCCAGACCTGCAGCATCCAGTTCGCCGAGAGCGCGGCGCCGCCTTCGCGCTGCCCGATCTGCGAGGATGAGCGGCAATACGTCCCGGCCCGCGGCCAGCACTGGACCACGCTGGGGGCGCTGCGCGGCGGCCACAGCAACACCTGGCGGGCGCTGGAGCCGGACCTGCTGGCGATCCGCAGCGTCCCGGCGGTCGGGATCGACCAGCGGGCGCTGCTGGTGCGGACGCCGGCGGGGAATGTCCTGTGGGACTGCATCGCGCTGCTGGACGACGCGACGGTGGCGATTCTCCGGGCGATGGGGGGCCTGGCGGGCATCGCGCTGTCCCACCCGCACTACTATTCCACCATGGTCGAATGGGGCCGGGAGTTCGGCGTGCCGGTCTGGGTGCATGCGGCGGACCGCGCGCATGTGACCCGGCCCGACCCCTGCCTGAGGTTCTGGGAGGGCGATGCCCAGCCGGTGCTGCCGGATATCACCCTGCACCGGCTCGGCGGGCATTTCGCCGGCGGGGCGGTGGCGCATTGGCGGGGCGGCGCGGGCGGCCGCGGCGCACTGCTGAGCGGCGACATTTTGCAGGTGATGCCCGACCGCAAGCATATCGGCTTCATGCGCAGCTACCCCTGCCTGATCCCGCTGCCGCCGGCCGAGGTGCAGCGCATGGCGGACTACTGCGCCGGGCTGGACTGGGACGCGATCTACGGCGCCTTCCACGAACGGGAGATCACCGCCGGCGGCAAGGCGGCACTGGCGACAAGCGCCGCGCGGTACTGCGCCTGGGTGGAGCGGATGGTGGAGCCTTAAGGGCCGGTTCTTCGGCCCGGCGGGGAGCAAGGTTGAGGAGGGAAACGTATTCCCTCCCCAAACCCCTCCCTTCCTTTTTCCGGGTCTGGCAACCGCCGCGCGGAGGGTGCCGACTCGCACCTGGCAGGTCAGCCGACTTCCTGCTGCTGCAGATCGTGCGATATCGACCGGGTATCGTCCTCTGGACGGCCAAGGCTATACGATGGTTTCTCGGAACGATACGATCAATCAAGACCAGTGCGGTGCCTCTCCGGCTGGAGCCATGCCCTGGATCGCCCCATTGCGACCGGGTTCGGCGTTTAGAAACTAAACTTCAACCGCGTCCAATTCCGCTCAACCCGCTTGAGGCCGATACGGCCCGAATCGGCGCCAGCCCAGGCCGCCCGCGGCTTGCGCCGAGGCCCGGGCTTTGGATTTGAGGCTTTGCAATCTTCAAATCCGGCCGTCGCCCCGGCACCAAGCCCCGGACATGACGGTGCCCTTGACGATATTGCTATAAGGGAATTTAGTCCTGAAGTCCAGCCCATTCCGCTGTCGTATCCAGCGGGAAGACCGGCCGCGGCAGGCGCTTCCAGGCGAAATTGGCCAGCACCGGGCTGGTCAGGCCGGGCGCATCCACCTCGATGATCCGCGCATCGGGGAAGAATTCATCGAAGCCGGCACGGAAATGCCCGCGGCTTTTGACCACCACGCAGCGGGCCGCGGCGATGTCGATACCGTGGAGCTCCAGCATCGCCGGTTCATGCAGCTGCCGCCGCAGCGAGCCGACCACGACCCGCAGCCCGGACCCCGCCAGTTCCAGCAGCGCCGAGGGGCCGAGGCTGAAGCGGCGCCCGGCCAGCGTGCCGCGGCGGCCGACCCACTCCCCGTCCCGCAACGCCAGCACCCGGGCCGGCGCGGCGAAGCGGCGGGAGAATTCCGATTCGTCCTGGTTGAACACGGCGTCGATCGCCGCCCCCTCACCCGCCGCGTGCGCCGCCACGGCCAGCGCCGGATCGACGAAGACGCCCAGAACCGCGCCCTGCGCCCTGGCCTCGTGCAGTGCGCGCAGCAGGAAGGCGGTGCTGCCGCGGCCGCCGCCGCCCGGATTGTCGGCGACATCGGCCAGCAGCACCGGTGGCGCCGCGCCGCGCCCGGCAGCGACCGCCATGGCCACCGCCTCGGCTACCGGGGTCAGCTGCGGCACGTGCCGCAGCCGCTCCGCCCAGGCATGCCGTGCGAGCCGCTGCGCCAGATCCTGCGCCAGCGCGGCATCGCCGCCGCGCGTCGTCACCGTCACGGTCATCCCGCATTTCGGCAGGTCGGAGAAGACGAAGCCGCCGGCGACCGAGGCATTGGCGACGCGCGGATCGCCCTGCATCAGCGCCTCGGCCTCGGCGATGCGCTCGGCATAGGGGCCGGCGGCGGTCAGCAGGGTGACGGAAGGCGGCACCAGCGGCAGCCGGACGAAGCCGCGCGCCATGCGCCCGCCCGCCAGCATTTCCCGCAGCAGATCGGCCGAGTCGGCGGCGCGGGCCGCCATGTCGACATGCGGGTTGGTGCGGTAGACGACCAGCGCGTCGACGCTGGCGACCAGGCGCTCGGACACGTTGCAGTGAAGGTCGTGGCTGCAGATGATGGGTACCGCGGCGCCGACCACCGCGCGGATCATCGCCGCGATGGTGCCATCGCTGTCCTCGTCCCCGGTCGCCGAGGACGCCCCGTGGCTGGCGAGGTAGATGCCATCCAGCGGCAGCGCGGCGGCAAGGCCGCGCCGCATCTCATCCAGCATGTCGAGGAACAGCGCCTGGTCGATCGGCCCGCCCGGCGGCGCCGCGGCGATCAGCACCGGCACCGGCTGCCAGGCGCCGGTCGCGTCCATGCGCCGATAGAAGCCGGGGACCTCCGCCGGCAGATGGCTGGTCGCCGCGCGCGCCAGCCGCGTCATCGCCTCCCCGCGGACCAGGCATTGCCGCTCGAAATCCTCCAGCCGCGTCACCGGCGCGAAGGCATTCGCCTCAAGATGCAGGCCCAGCACCGCGATACGCGGTCCGTCCGAATTGCCCTGGCTGCGCATGCGGCGTCCGCCTCCTCCCCACGCCGGATTGCCGGCGCTCACGCCCCGTATAGACTGCCGGCGGGAGACAAAGGGAATGATGGAGGAAGCGGTCACGCTGCTGGGGCGACTCGTGTCCTTCGACACGACCAGCCGCAACAGCAACCTGCCCCTGATTCACTGGGTGGCGGACTGGCTGGCGGCGCAGGGCGTCGAAAGCCGGGTGCTGCCCGACGCATCGGGCGAGAAGGCGAACCTGCATGCCGTGGTCGGTCCACGCGTGCCGGGCGGCGTCGCCCTGTCCGCGCATGTCGACTGCGTCCCGGTGGATGGCCAGGCCTGGCGCGCCGATCCCTTCCTGCTGCGGCGGGAGGAGGGGCGGCTGATCGGCCGCGGCACGTCGGACATGAAGGGCTTCGCCGCCTGCGCCATCGCCATGCTGCCGCGCTTCGCCGCGCTGGACCTGAAGCGGCCGGTGCATCTCTGCCTGACGCATGATGAGGAAACCAC
>JBMOJU010000307.1:0-6173 GCA_049315625.1 Paracraurococcus sp. | reverse complement strand
TGCTCTTTCACAGCTTCGACGTCTTCACGAGCTCTGACAGCAGGGCGGCTTTTAGAGCGTTTTCCGAGCTGAGTGAATCGGCGGGGATTCCCGGCCCGGGTGAAATCTGATTCAAGCTGTCTGTCGGCGAGGAGGCCGACAGGCATGTCCAAGGCGCTGTCGGTCGATCTCCGGGAAAGGGTTGTTGCCGCGGTAGCAGGCGGCATGTCCCGCCGAGAGGCGGCAGCCCGCTTCGGCGTCAGCGCTTCGAGCGCGGTCCGCTGGTGCGCCTTGCAACATGAGGCCGGCTCGGTCGCGCCCAAAGCCTTGGGCGGTGATCGCCGGTCGAAGCACATCGAGGCCCATGCGCCCTTCATCCTTGGCCTGGTCGAAGGCCGGTCGGACATCACGCTCGGCGAGATGCAGTTGGAACTGGCCGCGGTGGGCGTCTCGACGGGCGTCGGCACGCTGTGGCACTTTTTCCATCAGCGCTGGATCACGCTGAAAAAAAGTCCGCGCACGCTGCCGAGCAGAGCCGCCCTGACGTCCGGAGGTGGCGCTGGGATTACCTCGCAAAAGCAATATCTACTCTGCTGCTGCGCTAAACTGAACGCGGCAACGAAGGCCGGCAGGCAGCTGCCAATCCGGATTCGGTAGGCGTAGTCGTACGCCGAAGGTTCCGCTCGCGGCGTCAATGACGCGGTCCACCACCATTACCTCTGCCGCATGCCGCCCACCGACCGGCGCCTCAGGCAGCACGACCGCCCGACCGCCCCGCACGATGCGCCCGAAGAAAGCGACCGGCACATAGACCTCGACATGCAGAACATCGATGCTCGCCAGGGTTACGATATGCGCTTGGTCGTGGACATACTCGCCCGGTGACAGATGACGCTCAACCACCACGCCAGTGATGGGGCTCAGGATACGACGCTGGGCGAGCTGTTCCTCGGCGCGCTTCATCTCCGCTCGCGCGGCCTCGAGGTTCAGGACCGAATCGCGCAGCGTCAGCGCAGCGACGCGGACTTCGGCATTGGCCTCGTCATAGTCCTTCTCGGTAGATGTCCCGGTCGCGCGCAGGCTGGCAATGCGGGCCAATCGCCGCCGGGCCAAATCGAGCTTGGCTTCGTTCGCGCCGATGCTTGTATCGTTCTGGGCTCGGACGCGGGCCAGGAGGGCCGTCGCCTCCTCGACCTCAGAGGCGAGTTGCGCGATTGGCCGGCCCACCTCGACCCGGTCGCCCCGGGTGACGTGGACCGCGCGCAGCACGCCGGCCACCTGGGCACCAAGGTTCACGCGTGCCGATGCATCCATCAGGCAATCGAAACTCTCGTCCGCTATACGCGGCACCTGCGCCGATGCCGCACTCAGCAGCGCGGTGGTCAGCAGCACGGCGATACCTGTAATCAGGGGTTGCTTGCTCATGGGCGCTATTTTATCCTGAATCTACAATAAAATCCAGGATGCTTAGCATGTCCGAGAAGACCATTTCACCACCGCCGCCAGAGATGAAAATCGATACCACACAAATAAAGAGCAGCTATTGCAATGTCTGCAGTGCCACCAGCACGAAGGAAGAGGTCGTAATGACCTTCGGAATCAACCAGAATTGGGACCTTCGGCAGCAGCCAATGGAAGTTTCATTGCAGCACCGCGTCATAATGAGCCCGGCGGCAGCTAAGCGATTTCATGGCGTATTGAGCGATTTGCTCACGGAACACGAAACTCGCCACGGGTCTATTTGACCAGGCTTACGGAGCGGTCGGATGGCCGCTGCCGAAAGAGTTCGGGCCAGATTCGCATGGCTGCGTCCATTGGGGTGCGCGCGATCGGACCCGTTCACCCAGCATCGTTCGCCAGTGCCCTGAATGCGCTCAAGCCCACGCGAAAGTTAGATTTCTATACTTGCAGCCGCGCGCTCATCAGGACCCGGATTCATGATTCATTCATCGAGCCGCCCTGCGCGTTGTGATTGACTCAGCATGGCGGGTGAGGAACTATTCCAGTTAAGGCGTCGTCGTCGGGGCGGCCCGCGATTCCGTGTGACGTAGGCTCCGTCACGTCGTGATCGTCGATGGGTACGGGGTTACCAAATGTCCCAGGATCTGCGCGGCGGTTTCGGAACCCTGGCCGGCTTGCGGCATCGCTGGCGCCGTCGCGCCGCCGTCGGTTCCCGACGATCCGCGCCGACCGCCTTCCTGTTCGAGGCGTTGGAGCCGCGGGTCCTGCTCTCGGCCGAGCTCGATCTTCTGGCCAGCTCCGCCCTTACAACGACGCTGGAAGCGCCAAAGATCGAAGTCGATCTTGGCACAGACTCGGATCCGGGCCGGTTCGATGCCGCCAGCGCCCCGACGGGTGCCGGGCTCTCGGTCGCCAGCTTGGTTGTCCTAGACAGCCCCTCCGACCCCGCCCCTGTCACCGGCAGCATCGACGTGCCCGGCGAGACCGACCGCTATGTCTTCCTGCTGACCGAACCGAAGCGCCTGGTCTTCGACAGCCTGACCAACGACTACTCCCTGACCTGGAGCCTGTCCGGCCCGCGCGGCGCGGAGGTCACCGACCGCAGCTTCGGCTATTCCGACGCCTTTGGCATCGGCGGGTCGCCGGTGCTCGGCCTCAAGGCCGGCGAATACACCCTGAGCGTGGACCAGGCCGGCGACCGGACCGGCGCCTATGCGTTCCGCCTGCTCGATCTTGCGCTGGCGCAGGACCTGGCGGCGGAAACGCCGACCACGGCAACCCTGACGCCCGCCGCCGAAACCCAGGCCTTCCGCTTCAGCGCCACTGCCGGCGACCGGCTCTTCCTCGACGCGCTGTCCCGGACCGGCGGCTATCCGCAGTGGCGCCTGCTGGACCCCTACGACCGCCCCGTGTTCTCCGGCGCCTATGCCATCTCCAACCAGGAGGTGACGGCCCCGTCGACCGGGACCTACACGCTGCTGATCGAGGGCCAGCCGGGCGAGACCGGGACCAGCACCGCAAGCTTCCAACTGCACCTCGGCACGGATGGCACCCCCGAGGCCATCCTGCCGGGCGCGCTGGTCAGCGGCCGCATCGCCGGCCCGGGCGATACCCGGAGCTATACTTTGACCCTGGCGGCCCCCGCCCGGCTGGTCATGGATACCCTGCAGAACGCGATACCCAGCCTGCGCTGGACGATGACCGGCCCGCGCGGGCTGGAGGTCAATTCGCGGGAGCTGCCATACAGCGACGCCGATTACTTCTTCGGCCAGCCGGTGCTGGACCTGCCGGCCGGCACCTACACCCTGCGGATGGACACCGCCGGGGACGCGACCGGCAATTTCGCCTTCCGCCTGCTGAATCTGGCCGACGCCACCAGCATCTCCGCCAACGCCGTGGTGACCGGCACGCTGGGCAATGCCGGGACCGAGACCCGCTCCTTCACCTTCGACGCCGCACGCGGCGACCAGGTGTCGTTCGACGATCAGGGCAGCACCGGCACGCAGTACTGGCGGCTGATCGACCCCTCCGGCCGGCAGAGTTTCGCCGGCTATGCCGGCGACACGGCGGTGTGGACCGTCAAGCTCGGCGGCACCCAGACGGTGCTGATCGAAGGCGCCCCGTACAACACGTCGCCGGCAAATTTCCAGTTCCGTGTGGTCAACAGCGGCAACGTGCCGCAGCCGGCCTTCACCGGCACCGCGCTGACCTTCGGCACGGACTATACCGGTACCCTGCCGGTCGGAGGCACCGCCGACTTCGTCTTCACCACCACCGGCGCCAAGCGGCTCGCCTTCGACACCCTGACCTACTACGCCGGCGTGCGCGCCACGCTGGAAGGGCCGCGGGGCGTCGAGTTCCAGAACCGCTTCGATTACTCCGACGATCTCGTCATCGACCTGCCCGTCGCGGGGGCCTACCGGCTGCGCCTTGCCGGCGGCGAGGGCGCCCAATACGGCGTGCGCCTGGTCGATTTCGATGCGGCGACGCCGATCGCCTATGGCGACACGGTCAACGACACCCTGGTGCCGAACAGCGGCCTCCGGGCCTACAGCTTCACCGCCGCGGCGGGCGACAAGGTCGGGCTCGACAACCGGACGCTGGGGGTCGGCGCGAACTGGTCGCTGTGGGATGCCCATGGCCGCCAGGTGTTCAACACCTATGCCGGCACCGACCAGACCACCGTGCTGCAGCAAGCCGGGCGCTACACCCTGCTGGTCGGCGGCTATCCCTTCAACGGCGGCAGCGACGGCGCCTTCAGCTTCACCCTGGGCAGGATCACCGATACCACGGCCCCGATCGCGTTCGGGCAGACCGTCACCGGCGACATCACGCAGTCCGGCCAGACCCAGAGCTTCACCTTCACCCTGCCGACCGCCCGGCAGGTCTGGTTCGACAGCCAGACCTACTACGGCAGCTATCGCTGGAACCTGACCGGCCCGCGCGGGGCCGAGGTGACCGGCGCCTATTTCAGCAGCGACGACCGCAGCCTCGGCAAACTGCCGCCCGGCGAGTACCGCCTGACGGTGGACCGGAACGCCAGCCCGAACGATACCGGCCCCTTCGGCTTCCGGCTGCTCGACCTGGATGCGGCGACGCCGGTGACGCTCGGCACCACGGTCAGCGGCACCCGCAGCCCCGGCGCGTCTGCCGCGGCCTATGCCTTCGTCGCCGCCGCGGGCGACCGGCTGTACTTCGAGTGGCTACGGAACGATTCCGGCTACACCCGTTGGACGCTGCTCGATCCCTCCGGCCGCCAGGTCGTGTCCGACTACCCCAACAATGCCGAGGCGCCCCGGGTCCTGGCGGAGGCCGGCCGCTACACCCTGATCGTCGGCGGCCTGCCCTACAGCCCCGCCGACAGCGCCGAGTTTGCCTTCCGGGTGGTGCCGGTGGTGGACCAGACCCGGGCGGTCGTGCCACCCGGCGGGGCAGCCCAGGCCGGCCCGCTGAGCGTGCCGGGCCAGCTCGGCACGGCGCTGGTCTTCACCGGCGCCGAGCGTGCCGAGGTGGCCGCGGGCGTCACCGATCTGCGCAGCACGGTGACCATGGAATTGTGGGCCCGCCCGGAACGCATGGTCAGGGAATACTCGCCGCTGCTGTTCAAGGGCGATGGCGGCACCAATGGCAACGAGACGCGGCAGTACAGCCTGTGGCTGCGCAACGACGGCACGCTTGTGCTCGGTACCGCCGATGATGACGGCGGCGAGGACCTTTTCTCGGACCCGGGCGCGGTGACCTTCGGCACGTGGTCGCACATCGCCGCGGTCATGGACCGGCCCGGTGGCGTGATGCGGCTGTACGTGAACGGCGCGGAGGTGGCGACGGCGCCGGTGCGGAACAGCCTTGCCCGCGCCAGCACCGCCAACCTGCGGATCGGCAGCACCACCGAGACCTGGACCTACGCGTGGACGCCGCTCGAAGGCACCATCGACGACGTCCGGCTGTGGTCCACGGTGCGCACGCCGGCACAGATCGCCGCCGACATGCTGACGCCTCCGGCCCCGGACGCGGCCGGGCTGGTGGTCTACCTGCCGATGGACGACGCCAGCGGTGCCACGGTGCTGGCCGGCGCCGGGCCGGGCGGCACCGGCGCCACCGTCATCAGCCGCAATGCCGGCCTGCCCGGCCTGATCACCGGGCGGATCGAACAGCCGGGGCAGGTGAACCGCCTGACCTTCGCCCTGGCCGCCCCGACGCTGCTGTATTTCGACACGCTGACCGACGATTCCGCCATGACGGTCACGCTGACCGGCCCGACCGGCCAGGTGATCACCCGCAACCTCCGCTATGGCGACAGCTTCGAACTCGGCGGCACCGCGCCGGCCTTCGTCGCCGCCGCCGGGGATTGGACCATCGCGGTCGACGCGGCGACCAACCGCACGGGGTCCTATGCCTTCCGGCTGCTGGACCTGGGCACCGCGCCGAGCATCGCCTATGGCGTCCCGGTCAGCGGCACCCTCAACCCGGGCAACCGCACCGACGCCTACCGCATCGCGGCGACGGCGGGCGACAAGCTGCTGCTCGACGTCACCGCCTTCGGCAAGCCCGCATCCTATGCGTCCTTCCGGCTGATCGATCCGTTCGGCCGCCAGGTCGGCGGCCCGGACTACGTCCAGGACAACGCGCCCACCGTTCTGGCCTTCACCGGCACCTACACGCTGCTGCTGGAAGGCCGGATCTGGGATCCGTCGCCGAGCCCCTACGCCTTCACCCCCTTCCGGATTGTCGAC
>JBMOJU010000306.1:0-6178 GCA_049315625.1 Paracraurococcus sp. | reverse complement strand
GATTCTTTTATCACGCAATACTAATAGTATTTCTTGCGTTATTCTTATTAATTATGAGTTTTTTAATGACTACTCCGTACAAAATCGAAAAGCAATCTTGGCCCGTCGGCGTGATTAATCTGAGTAAATTGCTAGAAGAAAATAAGAAAAAAATCGTAATTGCATTTTTTTATCATCAAAATTTGCGATTGCATTCTTTTTTTGGGCAGATAAGTTTTTCACATATGCTTAAGATCAATGGTTTCACGCATTTTCTTGATGAGGCTCCACCTGAAGACCAGCAACTAATTAACCAAATACCTTCGCTGAGACCTGAAGAAGTTGATGTCAATTATTTGGATCGTGTGGATCGGTATCGCTCGGCCGCGAAAAAAGGCATTCACGTTATTGCAGTTGATGAAAGTCTTCGTAGCACCGATTTCGATCTATTTGACAAAGAGCTGGGCAGATTTCAAATGAGAGTTTCCTATATTTGGCACGACTATCTGTTGACAGTGCCAGGTTGGCGGCGAATTTACACAGACGGTCCTAATTTCGATAATGAGCGCTACATTACGGATATGGCAGCGTATATGCGAAATAACCATCAGAAATTACTTTCTACTTCTCCAGCAATTTTGTACAGAGACATTTGGGGACCACGGTTGAATGATAGCGCCACGGCAAATCGTATGATATTACAATCTCAATCAAATAAAGGTCGTGCTTGGGCGCTATGGGGAAGCTGGCACTTCACGGCTTGTGGACTTGCAGCGTTGGTTCCCGGATCCCTCATCATCCAAGTCTTCAAAAATCGTAGCGATTATAATTCCTCTTCTGTGAAAGCCAAAAATCTTGACGTTTTCCCAACCGAATACCTGCTGCCCCCACCAGAGGTGAAGAGAGTAATTTTTTTGGTTGATGAAGGAGAAGTATTTTTTAAGTACCCATCAGAAAATGATCTAAGTAAAAACGATGTTCTGCGTAAAGAGTGCCGAGTTGCTGTTGGTCTGACGCGGCCATAGGTCCCGTGGTCGCCATCTGCATTAAGCAATCGCCGGGCATCCCAGGAACAGCCGACGGCAATCGATCTGGAACTCACTTGCACTTCCCGAGTCCGGGCCACCGACATACCAGCCTTCCCCCCCAATCCATGCTACGCCCCCGCCATGGAGACCAAAGCCCCCACCCCCCGCGCCGTCCTCGTCGGCATCCAGACGCCGGAGGTCGACGACGTCGCCCACGCCGCCAGCCTGGAAGAACTCGGCCGCCTGGTGAAGACCCTGGGCTACGACGTCGTCGGCACCCTCTCCCAGCGCCGCGAGGGCACCGGCGCCGGCTCCTTCCTCGGCAGCGGCAAGCTGGCCGAACTCGCCGCCCTCACCGGCGGCACTGGCCAAATCGGCACCATGGCGCCGCCGCCGAAAGCCAAGGCCCGCCAGCGCTTCGAAGGCGCCGCCGAGGCCACGCCCGCCGCCGAGCCCGAAACCGACCCCGATACCGCCCCCACCCGCCGCCCCGAATTCGTCATCGTCGACCACGAGCTCTCGCCCAGCCAGATCCGCAACCTCGAACGCGCCACGGGCGCCGAGGTGCTGGACCGCACCGGCGTCATCGTCGAGATCTTCCACCGCCACGCCAATACCCGCGAAGCCAAGCTGCAGGTGGAGATGGCGCGGCTGAAATACGTCGCGCCCCGCCTCCGCGAATCCACCGGCGGCGGCGGCCGCCAGCAGGGCCCCGGCGCCGGCGAGAGCAACCTCGACCTCGACCGCCGCAAGATCCGCGACCGCCTGGCCGAGCTGAAGGACCAGCTCGAAGCCGTGCAGCGCGACGGCGACAACCGCCGCTCCGCCCGGCGGGACCAGCTCCGCGTCGCCCTCGTCGGCTACACCAATGCCGGCAAGTCGTCGCTGATGCGCGCGCTCACCGGCAGCCAGGTGCTGGTGGAGGACAAGCTCTTCGCCACGCTCGACACCACCGTCCGCATCCTGCAGCCGGAGACGCGCCCGCGCGTGCTGGTCTCCGACACCGTCGGCTTCATCAAGCAGCTGCCGCACGACCTCGTCGCGTCGTTCCGCTCGACATTGGCGGAGGCGTTGGAGGCCTCGCTGCTGCTGCATGTGGTCGATGCCTCGGACCCGACCTACGAGGCGCAGTTCGAGGTGACGCGCAGCGCGCTGCGCGAGATCGGCGCCGATGCCGTGCCCTCCCGCCTCGTGCTGAACAAGCTGGACCGGCTGGATGCCGCGGCGCGCGCGGCGCTGGTCGAGAAACACCCCGACGCCATCCTGCTCTCGGCCCACGCGCCCGGCGACGTCGCCGCGCTGCGGGAGACCATCATCGCCTTCTTCGAAGCCGCGATGGTCGAGGACACGCTGGTCCTGCCCTACGCCAAGCAGGGCCTGATCGGGGAGGTCTACGAGAGCGCCCGCGTGCTGTCCGAGGATTACGACGAGAAGGGCCGCGTGCTGCGCGTCCGCGGCCTGCCCGGCGCCATCACCCGCCTGCGGCGAAGCTTCGCCGCCGCCTGAGCATGGCCGGCGGCCGCGCCGCCTGCCATACTCGCGCCCAGGGAAGAACGCCGCCCTCCACGGCCCATCGGATTCATGGAGGAGCGGTATGCACCGCATCGTTGCCCTTGCGCTGGCGGCCGTCCTGGCCGCCGCGGTCCCGGCCCGTGCCCAGACCAAATGGGTCATGGCCACGCCCTATCCGGACGCCAATTTCCACACCCAGACCATCAAGTTCTTCCTGGCCGAGGTCGAGAAGGCCGCGCCCGGCAAGCTCGCCGTCCAGCTCCACCCCAACGCCAGCCTGCTGCCGCTGCTGCAGATCAAGCGTGCGGTGCAGACCAGCCAGGTGCAGATGGGCGAGATCCTGCTCGGCGCCTATGGGAACGAGGACCCGATCTTCGAGGTCGACTTCATCCCCTTCCTCGCCGCCACCTACCCGCAGGCCCGCGCCCTGCACGCGGCGACCGAACCGGCGCTGCGCGCCCGGCTGGAGAAGCAGGGCATCACGCCGCTGTACTTCGTTCCCTGGCCCAGCCAGGCGCTCTACGGCAAGGCCGAGATCCGCAGCCTCGATGACCTCAAGGGCGCCCGATTCCGCGCCCAGACCCCGATCATCGCCCGCATGGCCGAACTCATCGGCGCGACGCCGGTGATGGTGCAGGCCGCCGACGTGCCGCAGGCCTTCGCCACCGGCATCGTCAACGCGCTGCTGACCAGCGCGCAGACCGGCGCCGACAGCGCCGCCTGGGATTTCTCGAAGTATGTCTACGACATCGGCTTCACGCTGACGCGCAACGTGGTGATGGTGAACACCCGCGCCTTCATGGCGCTGGACGACGCCACGCGGAACGCCATCCGCGATGCCGCGGCCAAGGCCATGGAGCACGGCTGGGCGGCGGCGAAGGAGTCCGAGCAGGTGCAGATGGCCAAGCTCAAGGCCAACGGCATGCAGACGCCGGAGCCGAGCGCCGAGCTGATGGCCCAGCTCCGCGCGGTGGGCGCGAAGCAGGAGGAGGAGTGGGCGGTGAAGGCCGGCCCGGATGGCCGCGCCCTGCTGGCGAATTACCGCAGCCTGCTGAAGTAGCCGGGTGCCCGGGGAGGGCACGGCGCCCTCCCCGGTCGATCCTCAGCGGCGCTTGGCCGGCGCGCGGGCCGGGGCCGGCGGCGGCGCGGGCGGCGCCGGCGGCGGCGTGTACTGCACCGTCACCATCACCCGCAGCGCCGGGTTGCCCGGCAGCATGCGCACGCTGAACTTGTCCTCACCGCCGAAGCCGGCATCCGGGATGTAGTCGATCCGGGTATGGTCGCCGACCTTGTGCACATGCACCCGGCCATGCTCCGGCCGGCCGACCAGCAGCCCGGCATCATAGGGCCGCGGGCCGGACTGGGCGACGTTGATGCCGCACCAGCCGCCATCGTTCTTGACCACCATGGTCGCCTCGGCCTGCTGGCCGGCGGCCAGCTCCACCTTCGGCGGCACGGTGCAGAGCGCGGCGATGCCCTGGGTGTCAACGTAGTAGCGCCGCGCGCCCGGGGCGGCGGCCTGCTGCTGTTCGGCGCAGCCGGCCAGGGCGGCCAGGCCCGCGGCAAGCACGACGCCGCGGCAAGCGATACGGGACATCAGCGGGCGCTCCGACGGGCGGCGGGGGTGGCGGCGGCGGTGGTGGCGCCCGGGCAGGCGGTGACGCCGGAGGAGAGCAGGTCCTTGGTCGCCGCATAGGCCGGCAGGTCGGTCAGCCCGCCCAGCGACATGACCTCGTCGAACAGGCCGTTGTTGCGCGGGCAGAAATCGCTGCCCAGCTGCCGTGCGGCGTTGGACCGCGCATTCGCCAGCTCGGTGATGAAGATGTCCTGCTGCCGCTGGCCGCCCTTGCCGTGCGTGCGGCTGAAGAACTGGCCGATCCCGCGGTTGGAGACGACCAGCGCCTGCTGGTAGCGGCGCACGAACTCGTTGTAGCGGTCCTCGGCGGGGCCCTTGCAGGTGGTGGCGACGACCATGAGCTCGGTCTTCAGCGCCTCGACCTCGAAGATCGCCTGGTCGGTCTCGTTGGCGCAGCGCGGGACCGCGAGCGCCGCCTGGCTGAACAGCGTGGCGGCGGCGATCAGGGCCGCGACGCGGCCCCCACGCCCCGGGGAATGTTTGGTCATCCGTTTGGTCCTTCCTGGCAGCGGCAGGACGCCCTGGCCGTCTCCGGTCCGGCCTGGTTGCGTCGTCGCAGCCTTGGCCGTCCTGTCCTTTCAGCACACCCGGGCGGCGGCGGCGATAGGCCGCGATGGGGTCGCGGTGCGGCTCGCGCCGGGGTGTGGCTCCGCCACACCTTGACGCCAGCGGCCGGCTCCTGGAATCCTGCCGGTTCAGGGGGTTGCCGGACATGGCTGATTTGGCCGACGAAGCCGTACCCGCCTGCCTGGCCGGGCGATCCGGCGCCGCCCGTGCCGAATCGGCCGGGTCCGGCGCGCCGGCATCGCGGCGGGCGGCACTGCTGGCGCCGCTGCTGCTGGCCGGCTGCGGCACCGCCCGCGTGCCGCGGCCGGACGGCGCCGGCGACCTGTCCTGCGTGCCCTATGCCCGGGCCCGCTCCGGCCTCGCGCTGCACGGCGATGCCTGGCAGTGGTGGGACGCCGCCACGGGCCGCTACGCCCGCAGCCGCGCCCCGCGCAGCGGCAGCGTGCTGGTGCTGATGCGCACCGCCCGCCTGCCGCACGGCCACGTCGCGGTGGTCACGCGGGTCGTCTCGGCACGGGAGATCCGGGTGGACCACGCGAACTGGGCCTCCGGCAGCGCCAAGGGGCGGGAGGCACGGGACCAGCCCGTCCAGGATGTCTCGGGAGCGAATGACTGGTCGCTGGTGCGGGTGTGGTTTCCGCGGGTGAATGATTACGGCGCAAGCAACTGGCCGGCCTTCGGCTTCATCCACGCCAGCACAGCCTGAAATTGAAAATGGCCGGGCGAACCCGGCCATCTCGCATCCAACCTGTGCGCCGCACTCAGTCCTTCAGGTTGACCGCCTGGCGGCCGCGCTGGCCGTCGCGGACATCCAGCGCGACCTTCTCGCCCTGCTGGACATCCTGGCGCCCGGCGCGCTGCAGGACGGAGGAGTGCAGGAACACGTCCTGGCCACCATCCTCCGGCGTCACGAAGCCGAAGCCGCGCACCTGGTCGAACCACTTCACCGTGCCGCTGACCGCGTAGGTCGGGCCGCCGGCATCGCGGTCGCCGAATTCGCGCCGCGGCGGCCGATCTCCGAAGCCGCCCTGGCGCGGGGCACCGAAGCCGCCACCGACGCCAGCGCCGCCGAAGCCACCGGGACGCGGCGCGCCGAAGCCGCCGCCACCGCCGAAGTCGCGCCGCGGCGGACGGTCGCCGAAGCCGCCACCACCGCCGCCGAAGTCACGCCGCGGCGGACGATCGCCGAAACCGCCCCCGGCGGCGCCGAAGGCCGGGCGCCGCGCCCCGGCGGCCCCGCCGCCATCGCCGCGCCGCAACTCGGTGATCCGGGTCACCAGGCGGCGCCCCTGCCGATCCGTGCCGATTTCGCAGACCAGCGTGTCGCCCGTGTCGGGCGGCTCGATCCCCGCCTCGGTCAGGGCCGAGGCATGGAAGAACACGTCCTGACCGTCGGGTCCAAGCACGAAGCCGAAGCCCTTGCGGGCATTGTACCACTTCACCTGGGCCTCGACGG
>JBMOJU010000305.1:0-6223 GCA_049315625.1 Paracraurococcus sp. | reverse complement strand
CGCCACGGCCGGCCTGCCGCCGCGCCGCGCCGAGGCCTTCCGCACCGCGGCCGCAGCGGAGGCAGCCGAGGGCCCCGGCGACCTGCTGCGGCTGATGAGCCTCGACCACGTGCCCGATGCGCTGCGTCCGGCGCCCGACCGGCAATACCCCGAACGCACCGAAGCGGCCGGCGAAGCGGCGGGTCTGCTGGATGAGACGCCGCCGGCGGAGGTGGTGCTGCTCGGCTCCTCCTATTCGGTCAACGCCAATTTCCATGGCCGGCTGCAGCAGGCGCTGGCCTCCAGCGTGGCTAGCCACGCCAAGGCCGGCGGCGGCTTCGCCGGCGCGGCGCAGGCGTATTTCGCGAGTGCGGCCTGGCGGGAGGCGAAGCCGAAGCTGATCGTGTGGGAAATCCCCGAACGCGTGGTCGGGCAGCCGATCGGGGCGGAGGAGCGGGACTTCCTGGCCGGCTGGTAGGCAAGCGGGATTGGGGTGGAAAGCATTTCCTCCCCGTTGGACGACTGCGTCCAACGGGAGAATACTATCTCCCCCATCTTTCTTGCTGTCTCAGACCGCGGCAAGCGCGACGCTTTGCTCCCGCCGCCGGATCAGCCAGCGCCCCAGCGCGATCCCCGGCCGCTCCACCAGCCGGTAGCCCAGCGCCGCCGCGAGGCAGAGCGGCGGCAGCGTGACGGCAAGGCAGGCCAGGTACGTTAAGCTGCTCCCGCCGAGCGCCGCCTCGATCCGCGCATAGGCCGGCCGCAGCGCCAGGATCAGCGCGAAATGCGCCAGGTAGATGCTGTAGCTGCGTTCGCCCAGCCACAGCGCCGGCGGCGTGCGCAGCAGCCAGGAGGGCCGCAGCGCCTGCCAGAGGCACAGCGCGGCGAAGCCCCCGCCGATCAGCAGCAGGTCGGGATTGCCCGGCCTGGCCAGCGGCGCCGCCAACGGCGAGAGCATGGCGCCGAGCAGCCCGATCGCCAGCGCCGCGGCGATCCCCGCCGCGAGGCCCTCCCGCGCGGTGCCGCGGACGCGTTGGAACAGCCGGAAGGCCAGCAGCGCCAGCACGAAGACCCAGGCATTGCCGGCCAGCGCGACCTGCGGGTAGTCGCTGCCGGGCATCGCCGCCTCCAGCCGGATCCGGGCGGCCCAGGACAGGGCGGTGGCCAGCGCTGCTGCCAGCGCCATCCCGCCGGGGCCGCGGATCCGCAGCAGCAGCGGCAAAGCGACGTAGAAGGGCATCTCGACGCCCACGGTCCAGCCGGCCGGCACCAGCCCGCCATGCCAGCCGGGAATGAAATTGAAGGCGAAGCCGTATTCCGCCAGCACCCGCCCGGTGCCGGGCCAGGGCGCCACCAGCAGGATCAGCGTCGCCAGCAGCCAGTACAGCGGCGCGATGCGGAAGAATCGCTTGACCAGGTAGGGCCCCGGCCGCGCCGCCGCATCGGGGTTGGCCCAGGCCAGCGAGAAGGCCGAGAGCGCGAAGAACAGATGCACGCCGAGCCCGAAATGCGAAGCGATCCACGGCGCCCAGGCCGGCACCGCCAGGTTCGGGATGGCGTGCAGGTGGAACAGCAGCACCATCAGCGCCGCCATGGCCCGCAGGCCATGCAGCCCCGGCAACAGCCCGCGACCCGTTTCCGCCATGCCCCATCCCCTTGCGGACGGGGCGTATACCCTGCGCATGGTCCGGCGGCAGACGCCGGCCGATCACGTCCCGGCGCGGATCAGTTCCACAGCAGGCGGCGGATCTGCGGCTCCAGCGCCGTCGAAAGGATGCCGTAGCCCAGCCAGGTCAGGTGCAGGTAGTCGTACGCGATCTGGTCTGACAGCTTCCCCGCCCGGTCCACCAGCATCGAGCCCGGCCCGGTGTAGAACACCGTCTGGCCATCGGCGCAGCCGGCGACCAGGGCGTTCACCCGGTCGTTAGCCAGGCGCATCGGCTCCGCCGGCAGGCCGCCGCGCGGCAGCAGCCCGACCAGCAGCACCCGGGTCTGCGGCGAGCGGCGGCGGATGGAGCGCACCGCCTCGGCGATGCCCAGCGCGGTGTCCTCCGGCTTGCTGCCGGCGGCGGTGTTGTTGGTGCCGACCAGGATCACCGCCAGCCGCGGCCGCAGCCCGGTGCCGAGCGGCAGGCGGGCGAGGCGCCAGAGCAGGCTCTGCGTGGTGTCGCCGTTGGCGCCGAAATTCAGCGCCTGGCGGTCGCCGTAGAAATGCTCGAACACCAGCGGTGCCCAGCCCTGCACCAGCGAATCGCCGAGGAAGAGCAGTTGCGCCGGGCTGCCTTCGGTGACCAGGGCCAGCCGCTCCAGTTCGGTCACCCGCAGCAGCCAGGGCTGGTCGGTGATCTGTTCCGGGCGGGCCTCCCGCGGCAGCGGCTGGCGTGCCGGCAGGCCGGCGCAGACCTCCTGCGCCGAGGCCTGGGCGGCGCCGAGCAGCAGCAGGGCCGCAAGGGCCAGGGCGCGGGCTACCATACCGGCCGCGCCGCCCCGGGATTCAGCTGCACCGGCTCCGGCGCGCCGTTCGACAACAGCGCCGGCATCGGCCAGCTGCCGGCGGGGTAGCGCGTCGGCGTGCCGGCGAGCAGCGGCGCCAGGTCCTCCGGCGGCGTGTCCAGCCGCCAGCGGAGATAGAGCAGCCCGCTGGCGTCGCTGTAATTGCCGGTATGGGTGAAGCGACCGATGGCACCGAGGCGCAGCGTCGGGCTCACGGCATATTCGACATTGGCACCGAGCCCGCCGATCGGGCCGCTGACCGAGCGGGCCGGCGTGCTGGCCGGGCCGAGCGTGGCGCTGTTGGCCTCCATCTGCGCCTGCAGCGCGGAATCGGTGGGGAAGAGCGGTGCGGTGTGCTCATGGAAGCGCTGCCAGCCGAGCGTCGCCTGCACCCGCGTCGTCACATCGCCCCATTGCCGCTTCCAGTCGGCCCCGAGCGCGCCCAGCACCTGCCATTGCGGGCTGAAATAGCCGCCCTGGCCGTAGGTGAAGTTGCCGCGGTTCTTGTTGAAGTGGAAGTAGCGCAGATCCGGGCCGACGGTCAGCTCCTCATCCGCCGCGCGGATGGCGGCATAGTAGACGCCGCCGCCCAGCTCGACCATTTCGTTGCTGGCGACGTTCTCGCCGCGCAGGCCGGACCAGCCGCCGCCGCCATAGACCCCGAAGCGCTCGTTCACCGCATATTCCAGCTGGCCGCGCGCCCCGGTCCGCATCACGCCGCCCCAGCTGCGCCCGGTGCTCGGGTCGCGCTGGCCGGCATAGGACAGCACGCTCTCCGTCATCGGCCGGCGCAGGCCGGAGACGCGCAGGTTCAGCCCCTCGACCAGCGGCAGGGCCAGCTCGGCGCCGCCGGCGACGTTGGTCTGCTGGAAGCCGAGCGGGGTCGAGCCGATATCGGCCCGGACATGCGGCGCGACATAGCCGACGCCGAAGGTCTGGCCGGTGGTCCAGCGGCCGGAGATGCCAGGCGCCGCCGACCCGGCGAGCGGGCCGGTGCCGAATTGGCGCGCCGATTCCGACCCGGTGGCGAAGCCGCCGGTGCCGATCGCCACCGTCCCGGTCTGGATCTGCACCCGGCCTCCCAGCTGCGGCACCGGCATGGAGACCTCGATCGGCGCGGAGATCTCACCCAGCCGGCTGAGACCGCCGGTGCCGGAATGGCCGCGGATGCCGACCCCGGCCTGCAGCCAGGTCGCGGTCTCGTCGCGCGCCTGGCGCAGCGCCCGCACCAGCTCGGTGTTCAGCGCGTCCTGCGGTTCCTGCCCGGCCCGGGTGGTGGCGCGGGTCGGGCTCAGCAGGTCGCGCGTCAGGGCCGCCTGGCCGACGGCGCCGCCCGCCTGCAGGGCGGCGATCCGGCGGCGCGCCGCATCCTCCAGCAGCCGCTGCGACCGCACCATGTCGCCACGCGCCCGGGCCAGGCGCGCCTCGGTCAGCGCCAGGCGCAGATCGTCCGGCGCCTTGGCGCGGGCTTCGGCCAGCAGCCGCTCGGCGGTGGACCAGTCGCCCCGGGTGATGGCGATGTCCATCAGGGCGCTGCGCGCTTCCTGGTTGCGCGGGTCGATCGCCAGCAGCTTCTCGGCCGCCGCCCGCGCCTCCTCGGTGCGGCCATTCGCCAGGTTCAGCCGCAGCAGGGCGGCGTTCAGCTCCGGATTGTCGGGCTGCCGTTCCAGCGCGGGCATGATCTGCCGATAGGCGGCGTCGCGGTCGCCGACCTGGTTCAGCCGGTCGGCCAGGGTGACGATCGCGCTGGCCTGCAGGGCGGCGATCTGCCGGCGCGCCTCATCCGGCAGGCCGGGGCTGTCGGCCAGCGGCGCGACCAGCGCCTCCGCCTCCGCCCGCTCACCGATGCCGACCAGGCTGCCGGCGAGGGCCAGCCGCAGCGAGGGATCGGCCGAGGGATTGGCCGCGACCGCCTCGCGCGCCGCGGCGACCGCGGCGGGCCCGTCGCCCAGCCGGCCGAAGGCGCGCACCACGGCGACGCCGGTGGTGCCGCCGGGGCTGGGCTGGGCCGCCAGGCTGGCGAGGCGCTGCCGTGCCTCCGGCCGTCCCTCCCGTACCTGGCTTTCCAGCACCAGGATGTTGGCTTCCTGCCGGCTGCGCGACAGCAGCCGGTTCATGTCGGCGTTGCGCAGCCGCGCCGGCACGCGTTCCAGCAGCTGCGCGGCGTCGGCCCAACGCTCCTCGTCGGCCGCCACCAGCGCGCCGGCGTAGGAACTCTCGGCGCCGCGGTCGCGGGCCAGGTCCTGCTCGATCTCGCGCGCCTCGGCCGGGTTGCCGGTGGCCCGCAGCATCCGGGCGAGGTCGACCTTGATCCAGGGATTGGCGGGATCGGTCGTCAATGCCTCCCGCAGCATGGTGACGCGCCGGGCCGGGTCCTCCTCGCGGAAGGCCGCTTCGCGCATCGTATAGGCGCGGGCGGCGGTCAGGCCGGCGGGCGGGCGGAAGCCGGTCTCCTGCTGCAGGGTGTCGGCCTCGGCGATGCGGCCCTGGCGTTGCAGCGTGTCGTACAGCCCGGCCAGCGCCACCGGCAGCTTCGGCCGCAGCGCCAGGGCGGCGCGGTAGCGGCTCTCGGCGGTGGCCCAGTCCTCGC
Source organism: Paracraurococcus sp. (assembly GCA_049315625.1). Lineage (GTDB taxonomy): Bacteria > Pseudomonadota > Alphaproteobacteria > Acetobacterales > Acetobacteraceae > Paracraurococcus. The sequence continues at coordinate 1,161 of JBMOJU010000305.1, read as the reverse complement.
GCCGGAAGGCGACCTGGCCCAGCACCACCTCGCCCTGCACGCGTTCGTCGCCGCCGGCGCGGATGGCGCGGCGGGCGAAGCCGTCGGCGCGGTCGAGGTCACCGCGCGACAATGCCCGCCAGGCCAGCGTCGCATGGCTGGCATAGGCCGCAGGGTCGGCCGGGCCGCCGGCAACCGGGGTGACGCCATCGGTGCCGAGGATGCGGACGAACTCGTCCCGCCGGTCGGGCGAGGCCTCGATCGCCTGATCGAGCAGCTGCTTCATCTCGGCATTGCGGCCCTGCCGCCGGCGGATCACCGCCAGGCCGATCACCGATTCGGCATCCCGTGGGTCGACCGCGATGGCGGTGCGGAATTCGCGCTCGGCATCGGCGTAGCGGCCGGCGCCGCCCAGGTTCCAGCCGGCCATGCGGTGCTGGATGCCGCGGGTCGCGCGCGCCTGGGTCAGCTTTTCGGCGAGTTCCGGGTCGCCGGGGTTGGATTCCAGATAGGCCTCGATCTGGTCGGCTGCCTCCGGGTCGGCGCCCTGCCAGAGCAGCGCCTGGCGCCAGGCGCGGCGGGCCTGGTTCGCGGTCGCCGGCTGCTGCGCCAGGCGTTGCAGCCGTTCGATGCCTTCGGACCGCGTATCCATGCCGTAGGTGAGCATCTGGGCATAGGCCAGCTGCATCGGCTGGTCGTTCGGGGACCGGCGGGCCAGGACGCCGAGCTTGCTGCGGGCCTCCTGCATGCCGGAATCCGACAGGGTGGCCAGCACCGAATAGAATTCGACGGCGCGGGAGGGCGGCGGCTCTTCGCCGCGGAAAGCGTCCCGGTAGCGCTGCACCGCCTCGGCGGTGCGGCCGGCGCGGGCCAGGGTGCGGGCCTGTTCCAGCGCCGCGGCGTCGGCGCCGGGTTCGCGCTGGGCGCTTTCCGCCTGGCGGATCCGCGGGTCGTTCGGCGCCACCCGGCGCAACCGCTCAAGCAGGGTGGCGGCCTCCGGCCGGCCGAGCTGGGTGGCGACCTCGGCCGCGGCGCTCAGCGCCTCCACATTGTCGGGATAGGCCTGCACGGCGCGGTTCAGCGCCTGCATCGCCGCTTGCGGGTTGTCCTGCAGCAGCCAGAAATTCGCCTGGTCCAGCAACAGGGACAGCGAGGGCCGCGCGCCGGCGATGGATTCGAGCG
>JBMOJU010000030.1:0-26436 GCA_049315625.1 Paracraurococcus sp. | reverse complement strand
ACTCGTCGAAGCCGACATGAGCCTCGACCGCTACGCGTCGCGCCTGGCCGAGATCGTGCAGGCGGTGAAATCGGGCCGCGAGGTCCAGGAGGAACGCATATGAAAATCGTGGTAACCGGGGGAGCGGGCTTCATCGGCAGCCACCTGGTCGATCGGCTGGTGAAGGACCAGTGGGGCGAGGTGGCGGTGGTTGACAACTTCGCCCGCGGCCGGCCGGCCAACCTGGCGCAGCACGCCGGCAACCCGGCGGTCCGCGTGATCGACCTGGACATCCGCGATGCCGCCGGCGTGCAGGCAGCCCTGCTCGGCGCCGAGCTGGTGTTCGAGACGGACGCCGCCGGCAGCTTCACCTTCGTCGCGCCGGAGGCACCGCTGGGCTGGGCGACGGAAGTCATGCTCGGCCGGCCGGGGCGGGATTGGCTGGCAGCGCCGGAACCCGACCCGTTCCGGCTGCGCAGCCCCGCCCGCGGGCTGCGCGCCTGGCTGCGCCGGGCGGATGGCGGCAGCGCCTGCCTCAGCTTCAGCCTGGCACCGCTGCATGATTCGGCCGGCCGCTTCATCGGCCTGCGCGGCTGCGCCCGGGACGTCTCGGCCGAGATGGCGGAAGCCGCCGGCCAGGCCGCGGCGCTGCGTCGCGCCGAAGCCCTGCAGAGCCTGGTCAGCCGGGTGCGGCGGGAGGTACTGGCGCCGCGCATGCTGACCGCGACGCTGGAGGCGCTGCAATCCGCGCTGGGCTGCGTGGGCGCCGCTGTGCTGGAATGGTCGCCGGATGGCGGGTTCCAGGTCCCGCACCGCCGCGGCGCCGATCCGGTGGCGCTGCTGCCGGTGCTGGCCGCGCAGGCGCCCGGCGCCGGCGCCGCCTTCCTCGATGGCCCGGCGGGGGAGCGACTGGCGCTGGTGCCGCACCCGATCGAGCCGCCACAGGCCCTGCTGGCCTGGCGCGGCGCCGGGCAGCGCGGCTTCGATGCCGATGACCGCCACATGCTGGTGGCGCTGTCGGACCTTCTCTTCGTCGTGCTGGGCAACCACGCATTGCAGCAGCGGCTGGAACGCCAGGCGCGGACGGATGCGCTGACCGGCCTGCTGAACCGCCGCGCCTTCCTGGATGATCTCGGCCGCCGGTTGCGCCGCCAGGCGATGGACCCGGCGCGGGCCGGGCGGGCGGAAGGCGCCCTGGTCTTCCTCGACCTCGACAATTTCAAGCCGATCAACGATCAGCTGGGGCATGAAGCCGGCGATGCCGCGCTGGTCGGCGTCGCCAGCCTGCTGCGCGAGATCACCCGACCCACCGACATCGCGGCGCGGCTCGGCGGCGACGAATTCGCCCTCTGGCTGGAGGACGCGGACGCGGCGGGCATCGCCGGCCGCGCCGACGCGCTCTGCACCGCCGCACGGCGACTGGATCGCGGGCGACGGGACGGCATCCCGCCGCTGACCTTCAGCGTCGGCTGCGCCCTCCGCCAGCCCGGCACCGCGGAAACGCCGGAAGCGCTGCTGGCCCGTGCCGATGCCGCCATGTATGCGGCCAAGCGCGGCGGGCGGAACCGCTGGGTGATGGCGGCACCGGACGACCCGCCACGGCGCCGGATCGCATGAGGCCCGCGCCGTCCTACGACGCGGCGAAGCGCATCGCCGCGGAGGGCACCGAGGCCGAGCGGATCGCGCTGGCCTCCCGCCCGGATGCGGCGCCGGAGATCCTCTATTTCCTCGCCGGCGACGGCCAATTGAAGGTCCGCGCCGCGGTCGCCGCCAATGCCGCGACGCCGGCCCAGGCGGACAGCATGCTGGCCGGGGATGGCGACCCACGGGTGCGGGCCGTGATCGGCCGCAAGCTGGCGCCGCAGGCGCCGGCCCTCGCCGGGGCGAAGGATCGGCTGCAGACCCTGGCCTGGAGCACGCTCTGCCAGCTCGCCGCCGATGCCGCGGTCATGGTCCGCGCCGTCATCGCCGAGGAATTGCAGGCGATGCCGGACGCGCCGCGCGACCTGATCCTGCGCCTGGCGCAGGACGCGGCGATGGAGGTCGCCGCCCCGGTCATCCGCTTCTCCCCCCTGCTGACCGAGGACGACCTGCTGGCGCTGATCGAGGCGCCGCCGGTGCCGGAGACGGTGACCGCGGTCGCCCGCCGCCCCCACCTGAGTGAGCGGCTGTCGGATGCGGTGGTCGCCCGGGCCGACAACGGCGCCGTCGCCGCGCTGCTGGCCAACGGCACCGCGGCGATCCGGGAAAAGACGCTGGACACGCTGATCGCCGTCGCAGCGACGCACCAGGAATGGCAGGAAAGCCTGGTCCAGCGCGCCGGCCTGCCGCCGCAGGCGACCCTCGCCCTGGCAGCCGTGGTCGCCGACCACCTGCTGGAACCGCTGGCCAGCCGCAGCGACCTCGATCCGACCCTGGCGCGGGTGCTGCGGGCGCGGGTCGACCTGCGGCTGGAACGCCGCGGCGGCGCCGCCCTGCCACCGGAGCTGGCCTTCGAGGAAGCCGGGCTGCGCGGCGACAAGGTCGCCATGCTGCGGCTGCTGGCGGAACGGAGCGGCGTGCCGCCGCGCGCGGTCGCGCATGCGGCCCAGCTGCGCAGCGGCAAGGCGCTCGTCAGCCTGTGCTGGAAGGCCGGCTTCCCGCCGCGTTGCGTGCTGCCGGCGCAGGGCGTGCTCGGCCTGATCGCGCCCGACGCCGCCATCCCGCCGACGGAGGCCGGCGACTGGCCGCTGACCGAAGCCGAGATGCGCTGGCAGATCGAGCTGCTGGCCGAGCCGGGCTGACGCTGGCCGGCCCTACGGCTTGATCAGCGTGCCCGCGCCGCCATCGGTGAAGAGTTCCCGCAGCACCGCATGCGGCACCCGGCCATCGAGGATGACCGCGCCCTTCACGCCGCGCTCGATGGCGTAGATGCAGGTCTCAACCTTCGGGATCATGCCGGCGTTGATCCAGCCCTCGGCGATGCCGGCCTTGACCTGTGCCACCGTCATCTCCGGGATGAAGTGGCCATCCGGGCCCTTCACGCCGGCGACGTCGGTCAGCACCAGCAGGCGTTCCGCGCCCAGTGCGCCGGCGATCGCGCCGGCCACCGTGTCGGCGTTGATGTTGTAGGTCTGGCCGTCGGCGCCGACGCCGACCGGGGCGACCACCGGGACGATGTCGGCGCCGATCATCAGCTTCAGCACCTTGGTGTCGATCGATTCCGGCTCCCCCACGAAGCCGAGGTCGAGCACCTGCTCGATGTTCGAGCCGGGGTCGCGCACGGTGCGCGTCACCTTGCGGGCGCGCACCAGCCCGCCATCCTTGCCCGAGATGCCGACCGCCATGGCGCCGGCGCGGGTGATCGCCTCGGCCACCTGCTTGTTGACCGGGCCGGCGAGGACCATCTCGACCACGTCGAGCATTGCCTCATCGGTCACCCGCAGCCCCTGCACGAAGGTGGACTGGACGTTGAGCCGCTTGAGCATGGCGTTGATCTGCGGGCCACCGCCGTGGACCACCACGGGGTTGACGCCCACCTGCTCCAGCAGCGCGATGTCGCGGCCGAAGCGCAGCGCGGTCTCCTCCTCCCCCATCGCGTGGCCGCCGTACTTCACCACGACGATCTGGTCGTCGTAGCGCTTCAGGAAGGGCAGCGCGCCGGCGAGGATCTTCATCGGGTCGGGCGTGGAGTCGGTCATCGGCCGGTGTTCCGGATATGCTGGCGCCCGCCGTGTAGAACAGTTTGCCGCGCGGGGAAATCGCCCCCCGTGCCAGGCCGCTAGCTGATCGACAGCCGCAGCCGGTAGGTCGCGCCGCCGCGGGTCGGGCCGACCACGATCAGGTAGGTACCGCTTTGCGGCAGGCGGCCGTTCCAGGTGGTGGCGTCCTGCCCCTCCCCGGCGCCGGGCAGCGTGGTGCCGGTGATGTCGCCGGCGGGATCGCCGGCCGGCAGGGTGGCGCCGGGCAGCCAGATCTGCACCGCGGCATTCTGCTCCACCGCGGTGACCCGCAGGTGCAGCGTCTGCCCGGCGCGGGCGCCGAAGGAATAGATCGCCCGGCCGCCGCGCTCGACCCCGCCGGTCACCTCGCCGGAGGAGGCGCCAGGGGCGAAGCGGATCGGCGTGACGGTGGGCTCGGCCAGCGCCGGCCCGGCCAGGGCCGCCAGCACAAGCCCGGCGAGAAGACGGCTCAAGGGCAACCTCCGGCACTGCGGGCGGCCGGAGGCACCGCGGGGGTGGCCGGCCCTATTTCAGGAAGAACTTCGCCCGGCCGAGATAGGCCGTCCGGTCGTCGAGGCCATTATAGCCGCCGTTGATGCGCTTGGTGATCATCTTGACATCATCGGCATCGGCCAGGGCGTTCAGATTGCGGGTCTCCCAGAACCAGCAGGCGACATCCACCGCCAGTGCCGGCTCCTTCGCCACCGCACGGGGCTTGTCGTCGTCGCTGGTCAGGTCGCGACCGATGGCCTGGCCGTACTTGGTGTAGTTGGCCCGGCCGGTGAGCTGGATCAGGCCGCGGCCCTTGAAGCGTGGGCCGTCGTCCGGCTGCGTGTTCCCGAGGTCGGCGCGGCCATTATAGAGGTGGCCATCGGCCAGCTCCTCGTCGTAGCGGAAGGCGCCGCTCTCATGCGCGAGCTGGGCGAGGAAATGCGCCTGGCGCAGCGGGGTGTCGATGTGGCGGTGGGCCATGCCGGCGATCAGGCCGGGCTGGAACAGCGCCACGCGCTCCGGCTTCGCCGCCGGCATGATGCCGCGCAGCACCAGCGGGCTGGCGGAGCTGGCCGGATCGAAGGCCGGCAGGCCGGCCTGCAGCGCGCGCAGCGTGCCGCCACCCGGATCGACCCGGCCATCCGGCGCGGCCATGCCCAGCACCCGCTTCTGGAATTCCTTGATCGCCTCGTTCGTTCCTGCGCCGACGGCGCCGTCGACGGCGATCTGCGGCAGCGGTGCCGGCCGGTTGAGGTTGAGCAGGACCTGGATGATGACGCCGTCACCCTGGGCATTCTTGCCGCCGGCGCCGACCGAACCCGAGATGCACATGGAAGCGAGCCCCCTGCGGCATGGATCACCGCGTGGGGAATGGTCTACGGGGCAGCGCGTTATCGCGTCCAGCGCGATCCGATATCCTGCATTGCGCGTTGTGCGCTCTGTCACACCGCATGCAGGCGTGCCGGTACCCGATGATTGTGCGGGCTATCCGGCGCGGATCGCCGTTGAACGCCTGCCAGGCGGCATCTTGCCGCCCGGCCCGGACAGGAAGGCCTTCGAGGCCGCGTCCAACGCCCCGCTCCAGCCGCACATGCTGGAAGGGGCCATGGCCTTCCTGTTCGATAGGCGCTCCCCGCAGCGCGTCACGCGCGACGCGGCCGACCTGCCGGAACGCCAGCAGGAATACGGCGTCCATGGCGCGACACTGCGCCGGCACGTCGACCCGGCACGGCGGGACGCGCCGCTACTTGATGACCAGCCCCTGGCTGGTCGGCAGTTCCAGCACGTCGTAGCCGCGCGCGCCGAACCAGGCGCGCTCGGCATCGCGCTGGGCGACGTAGCCGTGGTAGCCGTAGTCATCGAGAACGATGGCGCCGCCGGGCGTCACGCGGTCGAACAGCGCCTCAAGCGCGCCGATCTCGGCCGCCGCGTTGTTCATGTCGATGTGCAGGTAGGCAATCCGATCGGGCGACTGGCCGGGCAGGCAGTCCGGCACCGCGCCGCGGATCACCCGCACATTCGGCAGGTCGGAGAAGCGGGCCTGCGTCGCTTCGAACAGGTCGCCGCCCATGCCCGGCATCGGGCTATGCGTCGAGCCCTCCGGGTACTCGAACAGGTCGTACAGCCAGAAGGTCCGGTCGATGGTGCCGAAGCCCAGGGTGTCGGCGATGATGCGGGCGGAGGTGCCCCGGTAGCAGCCGCATTCGACGAAGTCGCCGTCCCGCCGCAGGCCGTTGCGCGCCGCCCAGGCCAGCACCGCGGTGCGCCAGAGAATGGTACGCTCGACCTCCGTCGTCACCTGCGCCTCGACCGCCGCCATGAAGCGCTCGTCGGTCAGGAACGACAGGTTCTTGCCGAAGGTGATCAGGTTGTCGCCGGCGAACATGCCACGGCGCCAGTTCGGGAACAGCGACGAGAAGGTACCGTTCAGGGCATTGGCGAACGTGGTCAGGTCCTGCACGCCGAAGAAGGTTTGCGCAAAGTAGCTTGGCCAGCCATCCGCGCCTCTGATCCGTCCCCGCATGCCAGTCCCCAACGTCACGGAAGGCGCAATCGCCGTCGCAGAGGCAATAAACTACCATATGGTCGGTGAATTGCGCGCAAAAGTTTCATTCACAAACTCTATCCCGATTTTCCCCGGTTGGCTGCCCGATGCAGCCTGCCTGACCGCAATGCTCCGCACAGCAGCGCTGCGCGCGACACGGAACCGTGAGAACTGTGCAGGACGGCGCCGCCAGCCGGGCGACGTCCTCCACAAAACGCCGCTGCGGGTCCAGGGATGCTCTTCCGGGGGCCATGCGAACGCCCCTCTCCCGCCCGCTGCGCACGGGTCAACTCCGACCCCGGCTCGGCCCAACATCGGCGTGGCGCCTCCGGCCGCAACGCCGCGATGGCGTCGGAGGAGTGCAGGAACAGCGCAGGCGGCACCATCGCCTCGGCCATCTGGCAGGCGATCGAGCGACCATGCCGGACGATCTTCGCGCCGAGCCTGACCAGACGATCGCGCAACGTGGTCAGCGACCAATGCCTGACCGCTTCGGGCAGCGCGAGGGTGCGGCGGAAATTCGCCAGGTTGAACGCCAGCGCGTGCCGGTGCAGCCGAAGTGGCCGTTCCAGGCGCTGTCTTGCTGGGCGCCATGCGTCTCGCCGACGCTGCTGGCCATGCCGCGCATGATGACGGAGCCGGGGCAGCGGGCATGAGCCCGATCGATCCAGGCGGGCGAGAGGTCTGCCAGGGCGGCGAGGCTCGCCGTGCAGGTCCGCCAGCCCGTCTCGAACCGGCCCATCCGGCGGGTCGAGGCGGCCCGGCGATCCAGCCCGCATCGCAGGGTCATGCGCCAGACGGTCGGCGTCGTTCCCATCCTCATCTCCGGCCAGACGGCCGAACCCGGACTGGCGCAACAACCCGGCCCGCGGATGCCGGGTGTTCCGGCCGCTTCGGCACTCGGACAGGGCGCGACAGGCCAGGTCGGTCAGCCCGAGGGCGGTGTGAAACATCGGCGATCAACGACGTGTGCAGGACGGGATTGCTGTCCCCCGCGCCGTCACTCCGCCAGCGCGGCCATCTCCGCCCGGACCTCGGGGATGCCGAGCCCGGTCTCGGCGCTGGTGACGAGGACCAGCGGATGCCCCGCGGTATGGCCGCGGGCCAGCGCCTCGGCCTGCTGGATCCGCTGCTGCAGCCACCAGGGCTTGGCGTCGTCCGCCTTGGTCAGGATGATCTGGAAGGCCACCGCGGCATCGTTCAGCAGCTTCATCGCCGCGGTGTCGGCCGGCTTGGTCTCGATCCGCGCATCCAGCAGCAGGAACACCCGCTTCAGGGTCGGCCGGCCGCGCAGGAACTCGAACATCAGCCCCTGCCAATCCTCCTTCACCGCCTTGGAGGCCTGGGCGTAGCCATAGCCGGGCATGTCCACCAGCGTCAGCCGGTCGCCCAGGTTGAAGAAGTTGAGCTGCTTGGTGCGGCCCGGCGTGTTGGAGACGCGGGCCAGCGCCTTCTGCCCGGTCACCGCATTGACCAGCGACGACTTGCCGACATTGGAGCGGCCGCAGAAGGCGACCTCCGGCCCGGCCACCGGCGGCAGCTGGTCGATTCGCTGGGCGGCGAAGAAGAAGGTGCAAGGCCGGGCGCAGAGCAGCCGCCCGGCCTCGATCAGCGCCGCCCGGTCCTCCGGCGTCTTCGCCTCGACGAGGCCGCCGGGGGGCAGGGGGTAGGAGGTGCTCACCCGTTCTTCGGCTTCGCCGCCGCCACCGCCGCCACGGCATTGCCCGGCTTCGATACGGTCGCGCCACGCTGGATGTACCATTGCTGGCCGATCGACAGCAGGTTGTTCCAGGACCAGTAGATCACCAGCCCGGCCGGGAAGCTGGCCAGCATGAAGGTGAAGATGATCGGCATGTACTGGAACAGCTTGGCCTGGATCGGGTCGGGCGGCGCCGGGTTCAGCTTCTGCTGCAGGAACATGGTCACGCCCATGATCAGCGCCCAGACCGGCATGTGCAGGTAGTGCGAGAGCTGGATCGGGTCGAAGGGCAGCAGGCCGAACAGGTTGAACAAATTGGTCGGGTCGGGCGCCGAAAGGTCGAGGATCCAACCGAAGAACGGCGCGTGCCGCATCTCGATGGTGACGAACAGCACCTTGTACAGCGCGAAGAACACCGGGATCTGCAGCAGGATGGGCAGGCAGCCGGAGGCCGGGTTGATCTTCTCGGTCCGGTACAGCGCCATCATCTCGGACTGCGCCTTGGCCGGGTCGTCCTTGTAACGCTCCTTGATCTCGGACATCTTCGGCCCGAGCACCTTCATCTTCCCCATCGACTGGTAGGCCTTGCTGGCCAGCGGGAAGAAGGCGGCCTTCAGGGCCAGCGTGAAGATCAGGATGGCGACGCCGAAGTTGCCGACGAAGTGGAACAGGAAGTCCAGCGCGTAGAAGAACGGCTTGGTCAGGAAGTAGAACCAGCCGAAGTCGATCGCCTTGTCGAAATCCGGGATGCCCAGGCGGTCGCGGTAGGCGTCCAGCAGCCGCACCTCCTTGGCGCCGGAGAACAGCCGCAGCGCCTGGCCGCCGCCGGTGGCGCCCGGCGCCACGGTCAGCGGCGCCGGCTGGGCGAAATCCACCTGCCAGCGGTCCTGGCCGGCTTCCGGCAGGGCACGGTAGGCCGCCTTGAAGCGCATCGCCTGATCGACCGGGGCGAGCGCCACCAGCCAATACTTGTCGGTGATGCCGGCCCAGCCGCCCGCCGCCTCCTGCTCGAAGGCGACGCCGCCGCGCTTGGCGCCTTCGGTCTTGGCGTTGGAATAGCTCTCCTCCCGCAGCCGGCCGTCGAGCACGCCGACGAAGCCTTCGTGCAGGATGTAGAAGCCCTGCAGCGGCGGGGTGTATTCGCGGCGGATGCGGGCCCAGGGCAGCAGCTGCACCGGCTCGGCGCCGGTGTTCTTCACCCGCTGCTCGGCGGTGACCATGTAGTTGTCGTCGATCGCCAGCGCGATCTCGAAGACCTGGCCCTGGCCGTTGTCCCAGCGCAGCGTCACCGGCTTGCCGATGCCGAGTTCGCCGCCCTCGGCGGTCCAGTCGGTGTCGTTGCCGGGGACCGGGGTGCGGCCATCCGCCGCGGTCCAGCCCCATTGCCCGTAATAGGGCGTGGCGCCTTCGCGCTGCGCCAGCACCCGCACCAGCGGCGAGGTGCGGTCCACCGTCTCGTGGTAGTCCTTCAGCACCACGTCATCCAGCCGCGCGCCGCGCAGGCTGAGCGTACCCTGCATGCGTGGCCCATCGACCGGCAGCCTGGCGCCGGGCGCGCGCGGCGCCCCGGCGGCGGTCGCCGCATCGGTCGGCGCGCCGAGTGGGCCGACGGGTCCCGCAGTCGGGCCGGGCGTCGCCGCCGCCTTGGGCTGCTGCTGCGATTGCGCCGCCTGCTGGGCCGCCAGCTGGGCCTGCTGCGCCTCCCGCGCCGGGCGGTTCAGCAGGTCGAAGGTCAGCAGGATGCCGATGGAAATGGCGATCGCCGCGAGAAGGCGCTTCTGGTCCATGGAGCGGGGTCAGCCTTTCGGGACGGGCTGGGAAAATCCGGCATCCACCGGCGGAACGGGATCGACCCCGCCGGGATGCCAGGGGTTGCAGCGCAGGATGCGGCGGCCGGCGAGCCAGGTGCCGCGCAGGGCACCATGGGTCTCCAGCGCCTCCAGCGCGTAATGGCTGCAGCTTGGGTGGAAGCGGCAATGCCCGCCGAGGAAGGGGCGCAGCGTCCACTGATAGGCGATGACGGCGCCGCGCAGCGCCTGCGCGCCAGCGCTCATGGCGTCCCCCTGGGCACCGCCCCCGGATCGGGCACGCCGGCCTGCTGCAGCGCGCCGCGCAGGTCGCCCAGCAGCTTCGACCAGTCCCGCGCGCCGGTGGTGTCGCGGGCGATCAGCACCAGGTCCCAGCCGGCCGGCGGGGCATTGCCCAAGGTCAATCGCGCCGCCTCCCGCAGCCGGCGCTTGGCACGGTTGCGGGCGACGGCGTTGCCGATCTTCTTCGTCGCGGTGAAGCCGACGCGGAGCCCGCCCTGCGGTTGCGGCAGCGCCTGCAGCACGAGGCCCGGGCGCGCGGCCTTGCGGCCCCGGCTGGCGACCTTGAGGAATTCGCCGCGCCGGGTCAGCCGAGGCAGGCGTCCCGGCATGGCAGGCTCCCCTCCGCCGGATCAGGCGCTGAGCTTGGCGCGACCCTTGGAGCGACGATTGGCCAGGACCTTGCGGCCGCCCACCGTCGACATCCGGGTGCGGAAGCCATGCCGGCGCTTCCGGACGAGCTTGGAGGGCTGATAGGTACGCTTCACGGGTCGGGTCTCCGTCAGGAAAGGCGTCGGCGCGGCGCCCGGGGGATGGTCCCGGAGCGCGCTGCAACGACGGCCGGCGGCCCTTCCGTGTGGGCCCCGGCGAAGGGGCGCACCTATAGGGAGCGCGGGGGGGCGCCGTCAATCGTGCCGGCATGGTAGCGCGCCGGGCGAAGCTGCGGTACCGCGGGCCGATGCCCGCACCTGCCCCGCCCGTCCCCACCGACCGCACCGCCGCCTGGCGGCGGCTCTGGCCGCTGGCCCTCATCCTCGGCGCGCTGGCGCTGGCCTATGCGCTCGGGCTGCAACGCTATCTGTCCTTCGACTCGCTCGCGGCGCACCGCGCGGCGCTGACCGGTTTCGTCGCCGCCCGGCCGGTGCTGGCGCCGCTGCTGTTCATTCTCGCCTATGTCGCGGTGGTCGGCTTCTCCCTGCCCGGCGGGGCGGTGATGACCCTGGCCGGCGGCTTCCTGTTCGGCCCCTGGCTCGGCGCCGCCGCCACGGTGGTCGGGGCGACGCTCGGCGCCTGCGCCCTGTTCCTCGCCGCCCGCTACGCGCTGGCGGAGACGCTGGCGCGGCGCGCCGGGCCGTTCATGGCGAAGATCCAGGCCGGGCTGCAACGCGACGGCTTCTGGTACCTGCTCTCGCTCCGGCTGCTGCCGGTGGTGCCGTTCTGGCTGCTCAACCTGGCGCCGGCACTGGCGGGGATGCGGCTGCTGCCCTATGCGGCGGCGACCTTGCTCGGGATCATCCCGGCGACCGTGGTCTTCGCCGGGATCGGCGCCGGCCTCGGGGAGGTCTTCGATGCCGGGCGGCGGCCCGACCTGTCGATCATCGTCTCGCCGGGCATCCTGCTGCCGCTGCTCGGCCTGGCGGCGCTGTCGCTGGCCGGCGCCTGGTGGCGCGGCCGGTCCCGCCCGGCGACTTGAAGGGGGATACGCGGAATGCCTGATGTCGACGTGGCGGTGATCGGCGCCGGCGCCGCCGGCCTTTCGGTCGCGGCCATCTGCAGCGGCCTCGGCCTGACGGTGGCGCTGGTCGAGCGCGGCCGGATGGGCGGCGATTGCCTGAATTACGGCTGCATCCCATCGAAGGCGATGCTCGCCGCGGGGCACGCGGCGGCCGAGGCGCGCGCCGCCGGCCGCTTCGGCATCCGCCTGCCGCCGCCCGAGATCGACTGGGCCGGGGTGCGGGCGCATGTCCAGGGCGCCATCGCCCGCATCGCCCCGAACGACAGCGTCGCCCGCTACCGCGGCATGGGCGTCGAGGTCATCGAGGCCTCCGCCCATTTCACCGACCCCGACAGGATCGAGGCCGGCGGGCGGGGGATCACCTTCCGCCGCGCCGTCATCGCCGCCGGCAGCAGCGCCATCATCCCCGACATCCCCGGCCTGGATGGCATCCCCTGGCTGACCAACGAGACGCTGTTCGACCTCGACGCCCCGCCCGGCCATCTGCTGATCCTCGGCGGCGGGCCGATCGGGGTGGAGATGGCGCAGGCGCATGCCAGGCTCGGCTGCCAGGTGACGGTGATCGAATCGGCGCCGCGCATCCTGGCGCGGGAGGATGAGGAGCTGGCCGAAGGGGTCCGCGCCGCCCTGCTGGCGGATGGCGTGGCGCTGGCGGAAGGCCAGGCGGTGGCGCGGCTGGAAGGCGGGGAAGCCGGCACCGGCCTCGCCGCGGTGCTGGCGGACGGCACGCGCATCACGGGCACCCACCTGCTGCTGGCGGTCGGCCGGGCGCCGCGCCTCGCCTCGCTCGACCTGCAGGCGGCCAATGTGCAGGCCTCCGCGCAGGGCGTGAGGACCCGGGCCGACCTGCGCTCGGTCAGCAATCCGCGGGTCTGGGCGGTCGGCGACATCGCCGACCCGGAAGGCATCGGCCCGCGCGCCTTCACCCATGTCGCCGGCCAGCATGCCGGTATCCTGGTGCGGTCCATGCTGTTCCGCCTGCCGGGGACCAGGGTGGACTACGCCGCCCTGCCGCGGGTCACCTACACCGACCCGGAGCTTGCCCAGATCGGCCTGACCGAGGCGGAGGCCCGCGCCGCCGGGCATCGTGACCTGCGGATCCAGCGCTGGCCGCTGTCGGAGAATGACCGCGCCATCGCCGAGGGCAGGCCCGAAGGGCTTGTGAAGCTGGTGGTCTCGGCCAAGGGTCGGCTGCTCGGCGCCGGCATCCTGGCGCCGCGGGCGGGCGAGATGGCCGGGCTGTACGGGCTGCTGATCGGCCGCCGGCTGCCGCTTTCGGCGCTGGCCGGCATGGTGCTGCCCTACCCGACGCTGTCCGAGGGCGGCAAACGGGCGGCTGGCGACTACTATGCCCCGAAACTGTTATCGCCCTTCACGAAGCGGCTTATCGGCTTGCTCAAACACCTGCCCTGAGCATTGATGCCGCACCTGCGAAGGATCGGAGCTTCCATGGACAAGACCCTCACCGGCCGCACCGCCCTCGTCACCGGGAGCACCAGCGGCATCGGCCTCGGCATCGCCCAGCTGCTGGCGGAGGCCGGCGCGAAGGTCATGCTGAACGGCTTCGGCAAGCCGGAGGAGATCGCCCAGGCGCGCGCCGCGGTGGGCGCCGCGATGGGGGTGGCCGAGGCGCCCTATTCCGCCGCCGACCTGTCGAAGGCGGAGGCGGTGAAGGCGATGATCGCGGAAGCCGAAGCGGCGCTCGGCTCGGTCGACATCCTGGTGAACAACGCCGGCATCCAATTCGTGGCCCCCATCGACGAATTCCCCGACGCCAAGTTCGAGGCGATCATGGCGATCAACTTCGCCTCCAACTGGTATGCCATCAAGGCGGCGCTGCCGGGGATGAAGGCGCGGAACTGGGGCCGTATCATCAACATCGCCTCGGCGCATGGGCTGATCGCCTCCCCCTTCAAATCGGCCTATGTCGCAGCCAAGCACGGCGTGGTCGGGCTGACCAAGACGGTGGCGCTGGAGATCGCCCGCAGCCCGATCACCTGCAACGCGATCTGCCCCGGCTTCGTCCGTACCCCGTTGGCCGAGGCGCAGATTCCGCCGCTGGCCAAGGCGCACAACGTCTCGGAGGAGGTGGCGCTGACCGACCTGCTGCTGGCGCACCAGCCCTCCAAGCGCTGGGTCGAGGTCGAGGACATCGCCCGCATGGCGCTGCACCTCTGCGGCCCGGGCAGCGACGGCTTCAACGGCGCGGCGATCTCGATCGATGGGGGCTGGCTGGCGAATTGATGACCGACGCGATGGGTGGCGGCCAACCGGCCGCCGCTGCGGAACCCGCGCCCCTGCCGCAGCCGGCGGTGGCGAAGCCGGTGGCGACCAAGCGGCTGAACCTGGCGCTGCAGGGCGGCGGCACGCATGGCGCCTTCACCTGGGGCGTGCTGGACCGGCTGCTGGAGGATGAGCGGATCGTCTTCGACGGCGTCTCCGGCACCTCGGCCGGCGGCATCAACGCGGCGATCTTCGTCCAGGGCCTGGCCGAGGGCGGCCGCGAGGGCGCCAAGGCGGCGCTGGCGCGGATGTGGCAGGACGTCGCCAGCCGGCTGGCGATGAGCCCCCTGCAGAACACGCCGTTCGAGAAGGCGCTGTGGGGCTACGACCTGACCTATTCGGTCGCCTACCAGGCCTTCGATACGCTGAGCCGGGTGTTCTCCCCCTACCAGCTCAATCCCTTCGGGATGGAGTTCAACCCGCTGCGCCAGGTGATCGCCGACAACCTGGACGAGGCGCGGCTGAAGCGCGACCCGAAGGCGATCCGGCTGTTCATCAGCGCGACCAACGTGCGCACCGGCAAGCCCAAGGTCTTCACCCGGACGGAGGTGACGACCGACGTCATCCTCGCCTCCGCCTGCCTGCCCAACGTCTTCAAGGCGGTCGAGATCGACGGCGAGGCGTATTGGGATGGCGGCTACCTGGGCAACCCGGCGATCTGGCCGCTGTATTATGAACGCGGCGCGCCCGACATCCTGCTGGTGCAGATCAACGCCATCATGCGCAACGAGGTGCCGCAGACGCCCTCCGACATCATGAACCGGCTGAACGAGATCAGCTTCAATGCATCGCTGATGGCGGAGATGCGGGCGATCGACTTCGTCCAGCGGCTGCTGGATGGCGGCAGGCTGGAACAGCCGCGCTACCGCCGGATCTTCCTGCATTGCGTGGAGGACGAGGAGCGGATGCGGAAGTTCAAGCTGAGCACCAAGCTGAACGGCGACTGGGAATTTCTCCAGACCATAAGGCGCTATGGCTGGGAGGCGGCGGATAAATTCCTCGCCGAGCATTTCGACAATATCGGCAAGGAGAGCACGCTGGACATCCAGCGGTACCTGTAGGGATGTCGCCTATTCCCGCGCCGGCCCGAACTCCGCATCCCGGTGCACATACACCGACATCAGCACCCCGAAGCCCAGCATCGTCGTCAGCATCGCCGACCCGCCATGCGAGATCAGCGGCAGCGGCACGCCACCCACCGGGATGGACCCCGTCACCATGGCGATGTTGACGAAGACATATAGGAAGATGTTGGTCCCGAGGCCCACCGCCAGCAGCCGGCCGAATTGGTGCCGGCAGCGGAAGGCGACCAGGTAGCAGAACAGCACCACCAGGGTCAGCAGCCCGAGCGTCCCCAGCGCGCCGACCAGGCCGAATTCCTCGGCGATCATGGTGAAGATGAAGTCGGTCTGCTTCTCCGGCAGGAAATTCAGGTGGCCCTGGGTCCCCTGCAGGAAGCCCTTGCCCCACAACCCGCCGGAGCCCAGCGCGATCTTCGACTGGATGATGTTGTAGCCGGCCCCCAGCGGGTCGCTTTCCGGGTCGAGGAAGGTGGTGATGCGGGCCTTCTGGTAGTCGCGCAGCTGGTCGTAGGCGATCGGCGCGGCGATGCCGACGCAGCCCAGGATGATGGCGAATTTCCACAACCGCACGCCCGCGGCGAAGAAGATCGCCCCGCCGATCATCGCGGTGATCAGCCCGGTGCCGAGATTGGGCTGCTTCAGGATCAGCCCCACGGGCACCAGCACCATGATCGCCGGCGGGATCAGGAACAGCAGGTTCCCGACGCGCTCCCAGCTCGCCCGCTGGAACCACGCCGCCAGCGCCAGCGCCAGCATGATCTTCATGAGCTCGGAGGGCTGCAATTGGAGCGGCCCGACATCGATCCAGCGCTGCGCGCCCTTGCCGACATTGCCGTGCAGCAGCACCAGCACCAGCAGCCCGACGCCGACCACATAGCCCAGCCCGGCCAGCCTGGCGATCAGCCGGATATCCACCACGGCGATCGACAGCATGAGCACCAGGCCGAAGCCGAAGCGCAGCGCATGCTTGGCCGCATAGGCCTCCGGCCCGCCGCCGGCGGAATACAGCGCGACATAGCCGATCGCCGCGACGGCGCTGAGCAGCAGGACGAACAGCCAGGGGATGCGCCAGAATTTCTGCAGCAGCCCGTCGCCGCGGTCGCGGGTCAGCAGCCGGCGCTCGAAGGGTGCGGTCGCGCTCATCGCGTCCCCTCGGGCCGGCCGGCCTCCGCCACCCGCGGGCCGGCGGCCGCCGGCGGGGCGGGTGGCGTGCGGAAGCGGTTGAACACCTCGACCAGCGTGTCGCGGGCCAGCGGCGCCGCGGCGCCGGAGCCGCTCATGCCGTGCTCGACCACCACGCTCACGGCATAGACCGGGTTGTCATAGGGGGCGAAGGCGACGAACAACGCATGCGGCCGCCATTCGCGCGGCTGGTTCTCGGTCTTGAAGCCGCGCTCGCGCTGCTCCCGGCTGACGCGGCGGACCTGGACCGAGCCGGTCTTGCCGGCCATCACGCCGATATTGCCCGGCAGCCGGCTGGACAGCGCGGTGCCGCCCGGCTCGTTCACCACCGCCCACATGCCCTCCCGCATCAGCCGCAGATCGCGCTCCGGGATACCGAGGCTCGGCCAGTCCTCCGCCCTGCCGCCGCGCACCGGCTTGCCGCCGATGCTGCGTGTCAAATGCGGCTGCACCGCGCGCCCGGTCGCCAGCCGCGCCGCCATGGTGGCGAGGCTGAGCGGGGTGAGCTGGTAGAAGCCCTGGCCGATGCCATGCACGATGGTGTCGCCCAGATTCCACGGCTTGCCCTGCGCCTGCCGCCAGGCCCGCGTCGGCACCAGCCCCTTCTTCGTCCCCGGCAGCTCGATGTCGAGATCGACGCCGAGGCCGAAGCGGTTGGCCATGGCGGCGATCCGGTCGATGCCGCAACGCTTGGCGACCTCGTAGAAATAGACGTCGCAGGACAGCTTGATGCCGCTCCGCATGTCGAGGCTGCCATGGCCATGCTTCTGCCAGCAATGGAAGCGGGTATCGCCGAGGTCGAGATGCCCGGGGCAGAAGACCCGGTCGCCCGGCGTCACCACCTTCGCCTCCAGCCCGGCCAGCGCGACGATCATCTTGAAGGTGGACCCGGGCGCGTAGAGCCCGTTGGTCGCCTTGTTGATCAGCGGGGTCGCCCGGTTGCGGGTCCATTCCCGCCACTGCGCGCCGGAGACGCCGGCGTTGAACACGTTGGGGTCGAAGGAGGGCTGCGAGGCCATCGCCAGCACCTCCCCGTTCCGCGCATCCAGCACGACGATGCTGGTGCCTTCCTCGATCTTGCCGCGCAGCGTCTTCTGCAGCTCGGCATCGACCGAGATCTGCACATCCTGCCCGGGCTGGCCCTCGCGCCGGTCCAGCTCGCGGATCACCCGGCCGACGGCATTGACCTCCAGCTGCACCGCCCCGGCCCGGCCGCGCAGCGGCAGCTCGTGGAAGCGCTCGATCCCGGCCCGGCCGACGCGGATGCCGGGCAGCTCCAGCAGCGGGTCGCCATCCATGTCGCGCTCGGCCGGCGGGGCGACGTAGCCGACGATGTGCGACAGGTGCTCGGTCTCCGGGTACAGCCGCGTCGTGCCGACATCGATGACGATGCCGGGCAGGTCGGGCGCATTCACCTCGATCCGGGCCATTTCCTCCCAGGCGAGGAATTCGCGCACGATCACCGGGACGAAGCGGCGGCGGCGGCGTACCTCGCGCTCGATCCGCGCCCGCTCATGGTCCTGCAGCGGGACGATGCGGGAGAAGGTCTCCAGCGACGCGCCGACATCCTGGGTCTGCTCCGCGACCAGCAGGGCGCGCCAGTTCAGCCGGTTGCCGGCGATGACGCGGCCCTGGCGGTCCAGCACCTGGCCGCGCGGCGGCGGCAGCAGCCGGGCGGAGAGCCGGTTCTCCTCCGCCAGGGTGCGGTAGCGCTCGCCCTCCTCCGACTGCAGCCGGTACAGCCGGCTGCCGAGGAAGCCGAACAGGCCGAGCTGGCCGAGCCCGAGCACCAGGGCACGGCGGGTGAAGACGCCGCGGCGCTGCTCCTCCTCCTTCCGCACGCCCTTGCCAAGACTCATGCGCCGCGCTCCACGCCGGGCTCAGGGATCGCGCTCCGCGCGGGGGGACTCAAAGCGCCGCCTCCGCCCGCATCATCAATTCATGCACCCGGGTGAGCAGCCAGGCGATCAGCGGGTAGAGGCCGGCGGTCAGCAGCGCCTGCCACACCCCGGGAGGGACCGGCAGGACATGCCAGGTCAGCAGCGCCTGCAACGCGCCACCCAGCGCCGCGGCGCCGGCGGTGAAGACGCAGAAGGCCAGCCAGACCAGCAGGAAGGACTGCTTCACCAGGAAGCGCCGCCAGCGCGCCGCCAGCCCGTGCACCACCAGCAGCACCAGGACACCGGTGCCGACCGGCGCCGCGGTCAGCAGGTCCTGCAGCAGGCCCAGCCCGAACACCGCCGGCGGCGGCAGCGCGGCCGGGCGGAACACCGACCAGAAGAACACGCAGGGGAGTGCGACCGCCGGCACCATCCCGGGCACGCCGACCGGAGCGGCCGCCAGCATCAGCAGCAGCGCGGTCAGCCCGCTGGGCAGGGCGGCGCGCGCCAGCGCGTCGATCTGCCGCAACAGGCCCGACGCCGGGGCGGGCCGACCGCGCTTCATCCCTGGCTACCGCTTCGCCCGCGGCTCGGGCCGCGCCACCGCCTCGGGCGGCAGGATGCCGCCCATGCCGTAGTCGAACAGCCGCAGCACATCCAGCCGGTCCAGCCGGGCGAACAGCTCGATCTCGGCGGCGCCGGATTCCGTCCAGCGCACCACGCCGACCGGCAGGCCGGCGGGGAAGGCATTGGCCTCGGCACTGGTCACCACGCGGTCGCCCTCCTGCGGCTGGGTGCCGGCCGGCCAGTATTGCAGCCGCGGCCGGGCGCCGTTGGTGCCCACCATCATGGCCCGCGCCCGGCTGCCTTCCAGCACAACCGGGATGCGGCTGTTGATGTCGGTCGCCAGCACCACCCGGGCGGAGCGCGTGCCGATCTCGGTCACCCGCCCGGCCAGGCCGCGCTCATCCAGCGCCACCTGGCCCTTGCGCACGGCATGGTTGGGCCCGGCGGCCAGCAGCACGGCGCGGGCATAGGTGCCGCCGCCATCGGCGACGACGCGCGCGGTGGTATAGGCCGGCGCGGCATCCGGCACGAAGGCCAGCTGGCGGCGCAGCATGGCGTTTTCCGCCTCCAGCGCCAGCGCCGCGGCCTGCCAGCGGTGCAGCCGGGCATTCTCCTCGCGCAGCCGGGTGTTCTCGCCGCGCAGCGACACCAGCGTCTCGGCCTCCCGCACCGCGTCGCGCACGGCGGAGACGGGCTGCTGCAGCGCCCCCCAGATCGGCGTCAGCGCATCCGCCAGCACCATGCGGGCACGCTCCGCCAGCAGGGCATCCGCCTTGCCAAGCAGCATCGTGCCGAACGCCAGGGCGATCAGCAGCGGCAGGGACAGGCGCGCCAGGGCCTGCCGGAGCGGGACGCTCAACCGGATCATTGGGGTATGCTGGGACGGATCACGGGGCCTCCGCCGGCCTCACCTTACCGTGCCATCAATACATGGAACTCAGCACCTGGCGAAGCCGCTTCATTTCCTCGAGAGCGCGGCCGGTGCCGAGGGCGACGCAGGAGAGCGGCTCCTCCGCCACCACCACAGGCAGGCCGGTGGCGGCGCGCAGCACCTCATCCAGCCGGTACAGCAGGGCGCCGCCGCCGGTCAGCACGATGCCCTTGTCGACGATATCGGCCGCCAGCTCGGGCGGCGTGTTCTCCAGCGCCACCTTCACCGCCTCGACGATCTGGCCCACGGGCTCGGCCAGGCTCTCGGCGATCTGCCGCTGCGAGACGACGACCTCGCGCGGCACGCCGTTCATCAGGTCGCGCCCCTTCACCTCGGCCAGCACGCCCTCCTCGCCCTCGTCCGGGGCGGTGGCGGCGCCGATCTCCATCTTGATCCGCTCGGAGCTGCTCTCGCCGATCAGCAGGTTGAAGGTGCGGCGGATGTAGGAAATGATCGCCTCATCCATCTTGTCGCCGCCGACCCGGACGCTGCGGGCATAGACGATGCCGCCCAGCGAGATGACCGCGACCTCGGTGGTCCCGCCGCCGATATCGACCACCATCGACCCGGACGGCTCGGTGACCGGCAGGCCCGCCCCGATGGCGGCGGCCATCGGCTCCTCGATCAGCAGCACCTTCCGCGCGCCGGCGCTCTCGGCGCTTTCCTGGATCGCCCGGCGCTCCACCGCCGTGCTGCCGGAGGGGACGCAGACGATGATGAGCGGGGAGGCGAAGGAGCGGCGGTTATGCACCTTGCGGATGAAGTGCTTGATCATCTCCTCCGCCACCTCGAAATCGGCGATCACGCCGTCGCGCAGCGGCCGGATGGCGGCGATGTTCCCCGGCGTCCGGCCGAGCATCATCTTCGCCTCCTCGCCCACCGCCAGGACCTGCTTGCGGCCGCGATTATCGGCGATGGCGACGACGGAAGGCTCATTCAGCACGATGCCCCGACCCTTCACATAGACCAGCGTGTTCGCGGTCCCGAGGTCGATGGCCATGTCGGCCGAGAGGAAGCCGAACAGGCGAGAGAACATGCGAAGGAGACCTTCCACTCAGATGTCGCGCCCCGGACGGGGGGCCTGCCGACCCGCAATCACGATTGTGGGGGCTGAGGCAGCGGCGTGGCTTACCCGCCCACCGCCCGAGGCTCAAGCCTTCCTTCCCGGCATCGGCCGCCGCGCGGGCCCGCCGCACGCGGCTGTGGTCGCGCCGCGGCGCAACCCAAGCGTAACGGCCGACGTTGATCCGGCCACACGCAAGGAGACGGAGCATGCGGAAGATCGGGCTGGCCCTGCTGGCAGGGGCGACGCTTGGCCTCGGGGCCTGCGGCTACTCGACCGGCGACCGCGCGGTGTCGGGTGGCCTGCTGGGGGCCGGCGCCGGCGCCGGAATCGGCGCGCTCACCGGCGGCAGCGTCGGGACCGGCGCGTTGATCGGCGGCGCGGCGGGTGCCGCGGGCGGCGCGCTGACCAGCGGCAGGGACGTCAACCTGGGCCGGCCGGCCTGGCGCTGAGGCCGGTGCGAGGGCGCGGCGGCCCCCAGACGGCGTGGCGCGGCCGGATCAGTCGAACAGCGAGGCGAGGGTACTGAGCACCAGGCTGCCGAGCAGGCTCAGCATCCCGGCGCCGAACCAGCGGACGGTGACGTTGTAGGAGGCCGCCCGGTCATCGCGGAGCTGCAGGGCCCGCCAGAGCGTGTGGAATTGCGTGAAGATGGAGGCAGCGGCCAGGGCGGCGGCGGCCGCCCACCACTTGGTCCAGGGGCCGTTTTCCAGCTCGAAGACGATGAACTTGAAATAAACCAGCGAGAAGGTGAGCACCACGGTGCTGCCGGTGACGATCGCCGGCCGGTAGCCGGCCGGCACCGTATCGTCGGGCTGCGGGTCGGCGACCATGCGGCTGGGTGTCCGGGGCGGGAGCGAGGGAGGCGCAGGCTAAAGCAGATCACCGCGAGGCGGAACCGGCCGGAGGCGTGAGCCTGCGCTGCGAACATCAGCCCCGGGGCGCGGTGCGCCCGACGGGTCAACGCCCCGTCCCGCGAGGGTTGGGGGGGAGTATATTTTCCGCTTGTAATTAGGATGTTTTTCCTTCATGGCTAGCGGGCTGCTGCGGATGCCGAGCCATGCGTGACCACCCCCTTCCGTCCCGGATCGCCAGCCACAGCCTGCGCGTCCAAGGACGATTGCCCGGACGCCGCATCCCCGCCACCGGCCGGCCGGGGCGCGAGCGGCGCGACGGGGGTTTGTCCGAAAGCGGCATTCCACGGCCCGGCCCGCCGCGCCGCGACCCGCGCGGTGGTGGTTTGTCCGAAAGCGGCATTCCGTCCCACGGCCTCCCGCAGCGCGACCGGCCGGGCGGGGCTTTGTCCGGAAACGGCATCCCTTACCCCGGCCCGCAGCGCCGCGACCGGCCCGGTGGCGGTTTGTCCGAAAACGGCATTCGGCTCCGCGACCTCCCGCAGCGCGATCGGCCCGGCGGGACTTTGTCCGGAAACCGCTTTCCGACCCCTCACCCGCCCGGCCGCCCCGCGCCCGGTGGGGGATTGTCCGAAACCCGCATCGCCGGTCCCGCCGCCTTGCCGCGACCGGCCGCCGGGCCGCGGCAGGTCCCGCTACGCCCCGCGGACGACGCCGAAGATCAGCGACACCAGGAAGAGCACGATGAAGATCGTGAAGAGGATCTTGGCGATCCCGGCCGAGGCCGAGGCGATGCCGCCGAAGCCGAACAGGCCGGCGACCAGCGCGACGACGAGGAAGATCAGGGTCCAGTAGAGCATGCGCGTCCTCCGTTGCATGGGCCGCCTGGGAACGCCGCCTCGTCCTGCCGGTTGCCGATGCTCAACGAACCGGGATGGTCGGCGCGCCGGCGGGCCTGGTCACACCGGCCGGACGCCGCGCGTCACCGCCTGGAAGGTCGCCACCGCGAGCGTGGTGGGATCGAAGGGCTTGGTGATGACGAAGGCGGGCTCCACCGCCTCCCCGGTCAGCAGCCGTTCCGGATAGGCGGTGACGAAGATCACCGGCGCGGTCAGGTGCTGCAGGATGCGCGCCACCGCGCTGGCCCCATCGCCGCCGGCGCCGAGATGGATGTCGGCCAGCACCAGGCCGGGTCGCTCGGCCTCGGCCAGCGCCACGGCCTCCGCCTCGGTCGCGGCGATGCCGACCACGCTGTGGCCGCAGCGCTCCACCAGCTCCTGGATGTCGAGCGCGATGATCGGCTCGTCCTCGATGATCAGCACGCGGGTGGCGACGCCGGTGCGCAGGCTGTCGCGCGCCAGGCGGAGTTCCAGCTCGGCCGATGCGGGCGGGATGCGGCAGGCGGCAGCGGCGGCGGTCAGCGGCTGTTCCTCCAGCGCCGTCAGCAGCAGCAGCATGCGCTGCAGCAGCGACATCTCCGACAGGTCGATCGCCGGTGTCGCATCCAGCCCGCGCACCCGGTCGCCGATCGCGGCATAGAGCGCGACGCGCGCCCCGGTATCGGCGGCGAGGTCCGTCGCCGGCGCCGCCAGCACCTGCTTCAGCGCCTCCGCCACCACCGCGTCGCCGCGCGGCTGGCTGCCGGTCAGCGCGCGCGCATAGCGCCGCGCATAGGGCAACGCGCGGATCAGCGCACCGCGGTCCATGGTCGTCATTGCGCTCTGCCCTCGACCGCTCTTGGGGTTGTCATCCCTGACACCAGCCTGACGTCCTCGCTGCGCTACGGTCAGGTTGATATTGAGCGCCCCGTGACCGAACAAGCCACGGATACGGGACTGCGGTCCGCGCTCGCGGGATTGTTGCCCGAACTGCGCGCCTTCGCCCGATTCCTGTGCGGGTCCCGGGCGGAAGCGGATGATCTGGTGCAGGAAGCCCTGGCGCGCAGCCTGCGCAGCCTCGATGCGCGGGACGAGCCGGTCGAGGACCTGCGCGCCTGGTGCCTGGCGACGGTGCGCAACATCTTCCATGAGCAATTGCGCGCGCGGAAGCGCGAGGCGGCGCGGCTGCGCGATGCCGTCCCGGAGGCCGCCGCGCCGCCGCTGCAGGAAGCGCCGGGGCAGATGCGCGACCTGACGCGGGCGCTGCGGGACCTGCCGCCGCTGCTGCGCGAAGCGGTGATCCTGGTCGGCGCGCAGGGCCTCTCGCATGCCGAGGCGGCGGCGATCTGCGGCGTGCCGGTCGGCACGATGAAGGCGCGGGTATCGCGGGCACGGGGCCGGCTCGCTGACGCTCTCGGTCGTGTGACGTCCTGACGGATCCGCGATGCAACCCCGCCCCGCCGCCGGTCACTTGTCGGCAGAGGATCGCAAGGGGACAGAGCCATGGACGGCACGACGCAGACCCAGCCGGAGACCACCGAGACCCAGACCGTGGCGGCCCGGCCGCAGCGCGGCGGGCGCGCCAGCGCCGAATTCCACAAGCAGCTCATCACCCTGCTGCCCAAGCTGCGGGTGCAGGCGCTGGCGCTGACTCGCAACCGCGCCGCGGCCGAGGACCTGGTGCAGGATGCGGTGGCGAATGCGCTGGCGGCGCAGGAGAGCTTCACCCCGGGGACCAACTTCGCCGCCTGGATGCACCGCATCCTGCGCAACCGCTTCATTTCAACTCTGCGCAAGCAGCGCGAGACCACGGACATCGACGACCTGCCGATGTCGGCCTTCGCGGTCAGCGGGGCGCATGAGGACCGGATGGTGCTGAAGGAACTGAGCCGGGCGCTCGGCCGGCTGCCGAGCGACCAGCGCGAGGCGCTCTTCATGGTTGTTCTGCAAGGGCTTTCCTACGAGGAAGTGGCCCAGGCGACGGGCTGCGCGGTGGGCACGGCCAAGAGCCGGGTGTTCCGCGCGCGGCGCCAATTGCAGACCTGGCTGGCGGGCGAGGAGCGGTCCGAGCGGCAGTTGCCGCGGTCGGAGCGTTCCGATGTGATCGGCATTGGCGAATTCCACGCCGGCGTCTAGGGTGCCATGATGCGGCGTGGGGTGGCGGCCCTGGATCGGGCCGCCGCCAGCCCGTCCTTCTCGGCAGCGGCGATGGGCAAGACGAACCACAGGAATCCAGGCGACCCGGGCCAGCCAGGCGCCGAGCAGGAGGAGGGGGCGGTGGACAACGCCTTCGACCTGTGGCTGCGGCGTGGCCTGCATCAGCTGTATGACACGGTCGCGAAGGAACCGATCCCCGAGGCCCTGCTCCGGATGATCGAGGAAGACGAGGCCGCGAAGAAGAAGTGAGGCGCGGATGGCCGGGGCGATCGCCCGGCCATCGCGGCACCCTGCCTCAGGCCGAGAGCTTGGCCTGGATCTCCGGCGGCGCGGTGCGCTCCCGCTTCGCCAGCAGCTTGTTCAGCGCGTGCACATAGGCGCGGGCCGAGGCGACGATGGTGTCGGTATCCGACCCCTGGCCATCCACCAGCTTGCCCTTCTCCTCCAGCCGCACGGTGACGCGCGCCTGCGCATCGGTGCCGCCGGTCACGCTCTGCACCGCGTAGAGCTTCAGGGCGACGTCGTGCGGGAAGGCCTGGCGGATGGCGATGAAGGTCGCGTCCACCGCGCCGTCGCCGGTCGCCATGCCGTCGCGGCGCTCGCCATCGATCTCCAGCGCCAGCGTCGCCATCGGGCGGACGCCGAGGCCGGTGGCGACGGTCAGGCCGACCAGCTTCACCCGGTCGTTGCCGCGCACCACCTCGTCATCGACCAGCGCCGCCACGTCCTCGTCGTAGACGACCTTCTTGCGGTCGGCGATGTCCTTGAAGCGGCGGAAGGCGTCGTTCAGCGCGTTGTCGCCGATCTCGCCGTAGCCGAGCGTCTTGAGCTTGTCGCGGAAGGCGGCGCGGCCGCTGTGCTTGCCGAGCACCAGGGAGTTGGTGGTCCAGCCGACGCTCTCCGGCGTCATGATCTCGTAGGTCGAGGCGTCCTTCAGCACGCCGTCCTGATGGATGCCCGACTCATGCGCGAAGGCGTTGCGGCCGACCACCGCCTTGTTCGGCTGCACGTCGAAGCCGGTGATGGTCGCCAGCAGCTTCGAGGTGCGCAGGATCCGCGGCGTGACGATGTTGTTCCTGAACGGCAGCGCGTCGCGCCGCGTGCGCAGCGCCATCGCCACCTCCTCCAGGCTGGCATTGCCGGCCCGCTCGCCGATGCCGTTGATCGTGCTCTCGATCTGCCGCACGCCGGCCTGGATGGCCGCCAGCGTATTGGCCACCGCCATGCCGAGGTCGTTGTGGTTGTGCGCCGAGAGCACGACCTTCTCGATGCCCGGCACCCGGTTGCGCAGGTCGCGGAAGATCCGCGCCATGTCCTCCGGCATCGAATAGCCGACGGTGTCGGGGATGTTGATGGTGGTGGCGCCCGCCTTGATGGCGGCCTCGACGCAGCGGCAGAGGAAATCGGGGTCGGAGCGGCTGCCATCCTCGGCCGACCATTCGACGTCGTCGGAATGCTGCCGGCCGAGCGTGACGCTGGACGTCGTCAGCTCCAGCACCTCCTCCGGCGTCAGCCGCAGCTTGACCCGCATGTGCAACTCGGAGGTGGCGAGCACGATGTGGATGCGCTTGCGGGCGGCGGGCTTCAGCGCCTCGGCGCTGCGCAGGATGTCGGCCGGGTTGGCGCGGCCGAGGCTGGCGATGACCGGGCCGTCCTTGGAGAATTTCTGCGCGATCGACTGCACGCTCTCGAAGTCGCCGGGCGAGGCGATGGCGAAGCCGGCCTCGATCACGTCGACCCCGAGCTCTGACAGTTCCTCGGCCATGCGCAGCTTCTCCTCGAGGTTCATCGAGAAGCCGGGGGATTGCTCACCGTCGCGCAGGGTGGTGTCGAAGAAGATGATGCGGTCGTCGTCCAGCGTGCCGAAGCTGGGATGGGTGATGGCCATGGGGGCGTTCCTTCGTTTCGAGGCTTATAGCCGGGCGCGCACGGGCGCCCCAGGGTCCCCTGAGCGATAACCGGCGGTCAGCCGGTCGTCACGCCCAGGGGCGGCTAAGTCGAAGGAGAAGGAGGCCGGGAAGCGCGCACGCGGGACCGCCGGCGGGGAACCCGCGGGACAGGTCGACAGGGGCGGCGCGGAACGGCATGTATGGTGACCCTA
>JBMOJU010000304.1:0-6264 GCA_049315625.1 Paracraurococcus sp. | reverse complement strand
CTACGGCACCGGCTGGCAGGCGGGCGGGGAGACGCCGGAAGAGGCGGCCGGGGTGATCGCGGCCATCCGCGCCGAGGCCGCGGCGCAGGGCCGGAGCATCGACGAGGACCACTACGGCGCCGGCTTCAACTTCCATTTCGGCAGCCCGCAGGACCCGCCGGCGCAGCGGGCCATGGCGGCCTATGCGGCGCGCACCGGGCGCGACCCCGCGCGCGGCATCGTCGCCGGCGATGCGGCGGCGATCCTGCAGCGCATCGCCGAATATGTGGAGGCCGGGGTGACCAAGTTCGTCCTGCGGCCGGTCGGCCGCGGCGACGAGGTGCCGCTGGCCCAGACGAGGCTGCTGCTGGAACAGGTTCTGCCGCTGGTCGCCGCGCGCTGGCCGAGGGGCTGAGGGAGGCGGGTCCGCCGCTTGCCCACCCGGCGAAGCGGGGTTCGGCGCCGGCGAATGACCGGCCCAACCTCCGCCGCACGCGGGTGGCGCCGGACATCCAGGCGGCCGCGCCATGCGGGACGATCCGGCAAGGGCAGCTTGAAGCCCAGGCGCGTCAGTCGCGGTGGACGCGCAGCGGCCCGAAGCTCTGCACCACCGGCATCACCTGCACGAGGTTGACGTTGACGCGCGGCGGCCGCGTCGCCACCCAGTGCACCGCATCGGCGATGTCCTCCGGCGTCAGCGGATCGGTCCCGGCATAGACGCCGTCCGCCTTTGCCTGGTCGCCACGGAAGCGGATGCCGGAGAACTCGGTCCCGCCGACCAGGCCCGGTTCGATATCCGTGACCCGGACCCGGGTGCCGTGCAGGTCGGCGCGCAGATTGTAGCTGAACTGGCGGACGAAGGCCTTGGTCGCGCCATAGACATTGCCGCCGGGATAGGGCCATTCCCCGGCGGTCGAGCCGATGTTGACGACATGCCCGGCGTCGCGCGCCACCATGCCCGGCAGCACGGCACGGGTCATGTACATCAGGCCCTTGACGTTGGTGTCGACCATCGCGTCCCAATCGTCGAGATCGGCGGCCTGCGCGGGTTCCAGCCCGCGCGCCATCCCGGCGTTGTTCACCAGGATATCGATCTGGGCGAAGCCGGCGGGCAGGCCGGCGATGCCGGCTTCGACCGCAGCGCGGTCGGTGACGTCCACCGCCAGCGCATGCACCCGGTCGCCGCCGATCTCGGCCGCCAGCGCCGCCAGCCGCTCGGCGCGGCGGCCGAGGGCCACGATGCGCGCGCCATCGGCGGCGAAGCGGCGGGCGATGGCCAGGCCGAAGCCGGCGGTCGCGCCGGTGACGAGGACGATCATGCTGCTCTCCTTCGCGGCTGCGTGATGGGTACGCCAAACCGGGACGGGTTGAAACACCTTACAGGATGTCCATCTCTGCGGGGTCGGCCGGCGTTGCAGACCGCTTCAAGGCGGCATGTCCACGGGGAACCACCCGCGCAAGGACCTATTGAGCCGACGCACACGTTATATTAGCCGTGTGCGATTTTCTGGGCGCTGAGCCGTGCGCCTCCCATCCCACATCGATCGGAGGCTTTTGCCGTGTTTCCCGCGGAATCCCTGCTGCGCGCGTTCTGCGTGCTGCCCCTGATGCTGGCCTCGCTGCCGGCGGCCCGGGGCGCCGAGCCGCGACCGACCGCGGCCGAACCCGCGCCCAACGACGTGCTGCTCCGCATGGATGACCGCCACGTCCGCGCCGCGGGGATCGAGGTGACGCGCGTCGAGGCGGAGGGCGGCACCTCCCAGGCACTGCTGCCCGGCACCGTCGCGGTGCCGCCGCAGCAATTGCGCATCGTTGCCGCGCCCGCCGCCGGCCTGGTGGAATCCGTCCTCGTCGCGCCGAACGAGCCGGTGCGCGCCGGCCAGCCGATCGCCCGGCTCCGCAGCACCGACCTGCTCGAGGCGCAGCGCACCTATCTGCAGGCCCTCTCGGCCGAGGAATTGGCCCGCCAGCGGCTGATCCGGGACGAGCAGATGTACCGCGAGCGCATCATCGCCGAGCGCCGCCTGCTCACCACCCGGGCCGACCACGACTTCGCCCGCACCAGCCTGCAGGAACGCGAGCAGATGATGGCGCTGCTCGGCATGGCGGAGCCCGACATCGTGACCTTGCGCGAGAGCCGCAGGATGGCCGCCACCCTGGTCGTCACCGCGCCCGAGGATGGCGTGGTGCTGGAGACGCGGACCAGCGCCGGGGAACGCGTCGCCGCCTCCGCCCCGCTGTTCTCGATCGCCCGGCTGAAGCCGCTCTGGGTCAACCTCCAGGTGCCGCTCTCGCAGGCGATGGTGATCGAGCCAGGCACGCGGATGAGCATCCCCGGCACGCCGGCGCAGGGGGAGGTGGTGCGGCTCGGCCGCAGCGTCGATCCCATCACGCAGTCGGTGACCGCGGTGGTCGAGGTGATGGATGGCGCCGAGGCGCTGCGGCCCGGCCAGGTGGTGACCGCCTCGGTCGCGCTCCGCGCGAACGGGGCCCCGCAATGGCGCGTCCCGGCCGGTGCCGTGGTGCGGCATGCCGGGCGGTCCTGGGTCTTCGTCCGCACGGCGGAGGGCTTCCGCGCCCGGCCCGTCACCGTCATCGGTGAGACCTCCGCCGCCACGTCCATCCGCGCCGGGCTGGCGCCGGACGACCGGGTCGCCTCCCGCGGCATCCTGGCACTGCTGGCCGAACTGACCGACGTCTACGGGGGCTGACGCGCCATGATCGGACGCCTCGTCGCCTGGTCGCTGCGGCGCCGGCTGATCATCCTGCTCGCCACCATCGGGATCATCGCCTGGGGTGTCGACAGCTACCGCAAACTGCCGATCGACGCCTTCCCCGACGTATCGCCGGTGCAGGTGCTGGTCGCCATGCAGGCGCCCGGCCTGCCGCCGGAGGAACTGGAGGCGCAGGTCACCAACCCGGTGGAGGTGGCGATGAAGGGGATCCCGAACCTGGTCGGGATCCGCTCCACCACCCGCTACGGCACCACCTTGATGACCTTCGAATTCGCCCCCGGCACCGACATCTACTGGGCCCGCACGCAGGTGGACCAGCGGCTGGGCGATCTCGAATCGCAACTGCCGGACGGCGTCTCGGGCGGCCTCGCCCCGGTCGTCACCCCGCTCGGCGAGATGCTGATGTTCACCCTCTCGGGCGGCAACCTCTCGCCGCAGCAGCGGCGCAGCATCCTCGACTGGACCATAAGGCCGCAGCTCCGCGGCCTGCCGGGGATTGCCGACGTGAACACCCTGGGCGGCTTCGTCCGCACCTATGAGGTGGCGCCCGACCCGGCGGCGATGGCCGCGCGCGGCATCACCACGGCGATGCTGGCCGACGCCCTGCAGCAGAACAACCGCAACGACGGCGCCGGCCGGGTGCGGGATGGGGAGGAAGCGCTGCTGGTCCGCGCCGAAGGCCGCATCCGCACCATGGACGACATCCGCGCCATCGTCGTCGCCGCCCACCCGACGGGGGTGGTGCGCGTCTCCGACGTCGCCGATGTGCGCTTCGGCGCGCTCGCCCGCAACGGCGTGGTGACCCAGGACGGAGAGGCTGAATCGGTCTGGGCCATCGTGCTCGGCCTGCGCGGCGCCAATGCCAAGACGGTGGTGAACAACGCCAAGGCGAAGCTGGCACAGATCCAGAAGACGCTGCCCGAGGGCGTCCGGATCGAGATCTTCTATGATCGGAACGACCTGATCGAGAAGGCGGTCTGGACCGTGCAGAAGGTGCTGCTGGAGGCGATCGCCCTGGTCGTCGTCCTGCTCATCCTCTTCCTCGGCAACCTCCGCGCGGCGCTGGTGGTCTCGCTCACGCTGCCGCTGGCGGTGCTGTCCACCTTCATCGTCATGCGGCTGACGGGGATTTCCGCCAACATCATGTCGCTCGGCGGCCTCGCCATCGCCATCGGCCTGCTGGTCGATTGCTCGGTCGTGGTGGTGGAGAACACCGCGCACCACTTCGCCACGGCGCATGGCCGCACCGATTTCCGCACCCGGATGCGCATGACCGGCGACGCCGTGCGCGAGGTTGCCGTCCCGCTGGTCTCCGGCGTCGTCATCATCGTCACCGTCTTCCTGCCGCTGCTGTCGCTGCAGGGGCTGGAAGGCCGGCTGTTCGCGCCGGTGGCGCTGACCATCACCTTCGCGCTCTGCGCCGCCCTGCTGCTCTCGCTCACCGTCGTCCCGGCGCTGGCGGCCACGCTGCTCAAGCAGGGCGGCGGCGCGCATGATCCCTGGCTGGTGCGGCAGTTGCACGCGGTCTACGACCCCTTCCTCGGCTGGGCGATGCGGAAGCCGCTGGCGATCAGCGCAGTCGCCGTCGCCGGGCTGGTCCTGGCCGGGTTCCTCTTCACCCGCATCGGCTCCACCTTCATGCCGGTGATGGACGAAGGCACGCCGGTGGTCACGCTGCGCAAGCACCCGACCGTCAGCGTCGATGCCGCCGCCGCCACCGACATCATGATCCAGCGACAGATCATGGCGGCGGTGCCGGAGGTGCGCGGGATCATGGGCCGCGCCGGCGCCGACGAACTCGGCATCGACCCGGTCGGGCTGAACGACACCGACCTGTTCCTCGACATCAAGCCGCGCGCGGAATGGCGCCAGCCGAAGAACCGCCACTTCGTCATCGACGAGGTGCGCCGCGTGCTCGACCACATCCCCGGCATCTCCTACGCGATCAACCAGCCGATCGACATGCGCGTGCAGGAAATGATCATCGGCGCCCGGGGCGACGTCGTGATCAAGGTCTTCGGCTATTCGATCGACGAGTTGAACCGCATCGCCGGCGAGGTGGAGAAGGCGGTGCAGGGCATCCAGGGCTCGTCCGACGTCTTCGCCCTGAGGAACCAGGGCATGAAGTACCTGAAGGTGGAGATCGACCGCTTCGCCATCGGCCGGCTCGGCATCAGCGTGCGCGACGTGCAGCAGGCGCTGCGGGTCTGGGTCGATGGCCGCGACATGGGGATCGTGCTGGAACAGGAACGCCGCAT
Organism: Paracraurococcus sp.; assembly: GCA_049315625.1. Taxonomy (GTDB): domain Bacteria; phylum Pseudomonadota; class Alphaproteobacteria; order Acetobacterales; family Acetobacteraceae; genus Paracraurococcus. The sequence goes on along the minus strand of JBMOJU010000304.1, from coordinate 1,292 downwards.
CCCGCTGATGCTGCGCGGCGAGGGCAGCCTGCGGCGGTCGGCGGCCGACCTCCAGCGCGTCGTCCTGGCGCTGCCCGGCGGGCGGACCGTCGCGCTGTCGCAGGTGGCGCGGATCTCGGAGGAGGAAGGGCCGATCCAGGTGATCCGTGAGGGCACCCAGCGCTACGCCACCATCCTCGCCAATGTCCGCGGCCGCGACCTGGTCGGCTTCGTCGCCGAAGCGCAGGCGGCGGTGGCCGCCGCGGTGAAGGTGCCGGACGAGTACCGGCTGGAATGGGGCGGCCAGTTCGAGAACCAGCAGCGCGCCTCCGCCCGGCTGGCGATCGTCGTGCCGATTGCGCTCGGGCTGATCTTCCTGCTGCTCTATTTCACCTTCAACTCGGTCCGCGAGGCCCTGCTGGTCTTCTGCAACGTGCCCTTCGCGGCGATCGGCGGCGTCATCGCGCTGTACATCTCGGGCGAGTTCCTCTCGGTCCCCGCCTCGGTCGGCTTCATCGCGCTGGTCGGCATCGCGGTGCTGAACGGCGTGGTGCTGATCTCCTACATCAACCGGCTGATCACCGAGACTGGCCTGTCCCTGCACGACGCGGTGCGGGAAGGCGCCAGGCGGCGGATGACCCCGGTGGTGCTGACCGCGACCATCGCCGCCTTCGGCCTGGTGCCCTTCCTCTTCGCCGAAGGCCCGGGCTCCGAGATCCAGCGGCCGCTGGCCATCGTCGTCATCGGCGGGCTGGTCACCGCGACGATTTTGACTCTCGTCCTGCTGCCGATCCTCTATGACCGCTTCGCCCTCGGCCGCGCCGAGGCGGAGGAGCCGCCGGCGCCAGCCCCAGCGCGGGTCCAGGCGCCGCGACCGGCGGCAGCGGAGTAGACGCCATGCATCGGGTTCTCCTCGCCGCGGCCGGTGCCGCGGCGCTCCTCTCGGCTGGCCCCGGCGATGCGGCGGCGCAACAGACGCCGCTCTCCCGCCCACCGCTCGGCAGCGTCCAGGATGCCGGCCCACCGGGCCCCGGGCCGCGGCCGGCGCCCGCACGCCGGGCGGCCGAGCCACCGCCGCGGGCGGCGCCGCCGCCCGTCACCGCCCGCCGCACCCCGCCGCCGCCCGCCGCGGCGCCGCCGCTGGAAAGCGCCGCGCTGGGGCGGGACCTGGATGCCGCGCTCGCCATCGATGCCGGCGCCCGCACCATCCTCGGCCAGCGGGAGGCGGTGCGGTCGCGCGAGGCGCAGCTCCGCTCGCCGATCGCCGGCTCGCCGGCCATCGGCTCCTCCTTCCGCTCCGACACCCGCGGGCC
>JBMOJU010000303.1:0-6328 GCA_049315625.1 Paracraurococcus sp. | reverse complement strand
GTTCGCGCCGCGCCCCGGTGGCGGGCGGGCCGGCCGCGTCAGCGAGCCTCCAGCACCGCCTGGCAGGCGGCTGGCAGGCGTGGCGGTGCGCCGGTCGGGCGGCCGGCCGGGTGGCGTGCCTCCTCGGTCAGCCACCAGGCAAGCGAGGCGTCGCAGCCATTGCCGGCGGGCGGTGGTGGCTGATCCCGGCAATCCGGTTGGCCTGCCGGGCATCGCAGGCGGACATGCATATGGCTGTCATGGCCGCGCCAGGGCCGCACCCGGTGCAGCCAGGCGGCGGCGGCCTGGGTCCGGCACAACTCCCGCTTGATCGCGTGGTTGACGAAGAGGCGGTCGACGCCCGGCATCTCGGCGGCCAGCCGGATCAACGCGGCATGGCGCGGTGTCCAGCGCGTCGGGTCGACGTCGCTCTCGTCCGGCAGCACCAGGGACGGCACCGCCACATTCTCCCGCGCCGTAACGCTCAGCGCCGGTTTTGGCGACAATTCCAGCCAGATATCGGCATCGAGCCCGACCTGGTGGCTGGAATGGCCATAAGGCATCGGTCCGCCGCGCGGCTGCCCGAGATCGCCGATCCAGAGGATTGGGAAGCCCTCCACCGCCGCCCGTGCGGCGAAGTCGCGCAGCATCACGACCAGCGCGGGATGCCCCCAGTTGCGGTTGCGGGAGAGCCGCACCGCCTGCCAACCCGGCCCGTCCGCCGGCAAGGCGACGGCGCCGGCGATGCAGCCGAGGCCGGTCTGGCCGATGATCCGGGCCGGGCCGGGGCTTGGACCCGGCGCGGCGGCCCAGGCCGCGGCCACCCCCTCCGCCCGCGCGCCCGCCGCAGCGAACGCGCAAAGCAGGGCGAGGGCGGCCGCGCGGATCAGAAGCGCCGCTCGAAGATGGTGAGCACGTCGCCCGGCTGCACCAGCGCCTCGCGCCCGGCGCGATACTCCACCGGGCGGCCTTCCGGGCCGATCCGAGTGATGGAAACATAGTCGCGTATCGCGCGGTAGTTGAAGCCGCCGGCGACGGCGACGGCGGTCAGCGTGGTCATGCCTGGCTGGTAGGGGAACTGTCCCGGCCGCTCCGCCATACCGAGCACGAAGATCGGCCGGTAGCCGGTGACCTGCACGGCGACGCTCGGGTCGCGGAACAGGCTCTTGCTCTTCATCTCGGCTTCGATGGCGCGTTCCACCTCACCGGTCGTGCGGCCTGCGGCGGCGACAGTGCCGACGAGCGGCAGCGCGATGGTGCCGGCGTCGGAGACGCGGAAATCGCCGGTGAGTCGCGGGTCGTTGAACACGGTCACGCGCACCTGATCGTCAGGGCCGAGACGATAGGCGGAGGCCGTTGCGTCGGGCAAGGGCGGCAATCCGGCTCCCGGCCCGCTACAGGCGGCGACCGCCAGCACAGGGAGCGTCCACAACAGGCGGCGTGCAATCATCGTCGGACTTTCCTTCACAACTCTCGAAGATCGCGCGACGACGACACCGCATGCATCGGCGCCGTGCGATCTCCCACGCGCCCTGTCTGCCAGAGCGCAAGCCGGGAGCACATTCGCGTTTCCTTGCGCAGGTGGTTCATCACGCCGTTGTTTGCGCTGCACCGCGAAGTTCGCCGGGCCGTTGATTGACCCGTCGACAAGCGGACGCGTATTGCCACTCGCCTGTACAGCGCTGGCGCAAAGGGAAGACGCAACCCTCATGCTCGACAGACCGGTTGAGTCCAGGCCACCCACCGACAAGCGGCCCACGCTCCGCACCCCCGTTCCCGTCGCCGCGCCGATCGAGCCTGAGGGCATGACGGTGACTGCGCTGCTGGCGGCGTTGCGTCGGCGGCGTTGGGTGCTCATCCTCTGCGCGCTGCTGTTTCCGATCGCCGCCTATGTCGCGGCGAAGCAGCTGACACCTCGCTACACCGCGAACACCACCGTGATGTTCGAGCCGACGGATTACGCGGCGCGTGAGCTGCAGAGCATCCTACGCGATCAGACGACGACCGATGCGGTGCTCGCCAGCCAGGTCGAGGTCATCCGCAGCCTGTCCGTCGCGCGCCGCATCGTCCGGCAATTCGATCTCACGAACAACGAGGAATTCTTCTGGTGGGCCGGTGAGGCGAAGCGGGTCGAAAGCCCGGTGTACCGCTGGAGCGAGGCGCTGGCGCGTCGGCTCAACACGATCTCGCCGAGCCTTGCCGAACTGGTGGCGCCCGAGGCGCCGGCGACGCGGCCGCCGGAGGAGCGCGCCGAGATCGCCGCCGCCGAAGCGGTGCGCGATCGTTTGCAGGTCGCGGTGGTGCGCAATTCGCGCGTGCTGACGGTCAGCTTCACCTCGGAGAATCCGCGGCTGGCGATGGACGCCGCGAACCTCGCCTCCGAGCTCTACATCGGCGATCAGCTGGAGACGAAATTCAACGCCGTGCGGCGTGCGAATGACTGGCTCGATGGGCGCGTCGGTCAGCTGCGCCAGGAACTCGGGCAGACCGAGGCGCGCATCGCCGAGCTGCGCACCACCTCCGGCCTCACGCGCGGCGTCAGCGCGGCGCTGTCGACCGAGCAGGTGAGCCGCATCAACACCGACCTGGTCGAGGCGCGCAACGGGCTCGCCGCCGCGGAGGCCCGGCTCTCTGCGGCGCGCGGCGGCGGCGGCGGCGCCGACATGACCGCGCTCGGCGCTTCCAACCTCGTGCAGCAGCGGGCGCAGCGCGACACCGCGCGCGCCGATCTGGAACGGCTCTCCGCCACGCTCGGCTCCAACCACCCGGATGTACGGGCGGCGCGCTCGCGGTTGCAGGACATCGAGCGTGCGGTTGGTTCCGAGACCAGCCGCGTGGTGCAGGCGCTGGATGCGGAAACCCGCGCGCAGCGCGCCCGGGTGAAGAGCCTGGAGGACGCGCTGCGCGCGCAGGAAGCCCGCGTCAACCAGAGCCAGACCGCCGAGATCCAGGTCGCGGCGCTGGAGCGCGAGGCGGAGGCCAGCCGCACCCTGCTGCGCGCCGTGCTGGAACGCTCGCAGCAGACGGTGTCTCAGACCGCCATCGAGAAGCCGGATGCGCGGATCCTCTCACCGGCGACGATGCCCGGGTCGCCGAGCTTCCCGAAGACCATGCTGATGGTCGTTGCGGCGACGGTGCTGGGCGTTCTTTTCGGTCTGCTGATCATCTGGTTCCTGGAACAGGCGGACAGCACGCTGCGCTCGGGTGAAGAAATCCGCGCCGGTCTGGGCCTGCCCTGCCTTGCCCTTGTGCCGATGCTGCGCCGCGGGTTGCTCGGTCGCCACCGGGTGGAGGACTATGTCGTCCGTAAGCCGCTCAGCCCCTTCGCGGAAAGCATGCGCACCCTGCGCGCGGCACTCTGGCTGGGCTCGGAGCCGCCACGCGTGGTGGTCATCACCGCGGCCCGGCCGGGCGAGGGCAAGACGACCACCTCGGTGGCGCTCGCCCGGTCCGCGGCGATGAATGGCGAGCGCGTGCTGCTGATCGATTGCGACGTGCGCCAGCCTTCGCTCGGCCGGGTGTTCCGTTGCGAGGGTGCGCCCGGCGTTACCGATCTGTTGCTCGGCCAAGCCGTGCTGGAGCGCATCATCCGCCGCGACCATTTGTCGAGCCTCGACTACATCCCTGCCGGTGCGGCGGAAATCCACAGCCTTGGCCTGTTCATGTCGGAAGCGATGGCGGGTCTGTTGGATCGGGTGCGGCGTGATTACGACCTGATCGTTCTCGATGCACCGCCGGCCCTCGCCATGGCGGACGCACGGGTTGTTGCTCGCCTCGCGGATGCAACCTTGCTTTGTGTGCGCTGGCGCGATACCCCGCGCTCGGTCGTGCGCAACTCCCTCGGACTTCTCGAGGAAGCGCATGCCCGGGTGGTGGGTGCGGCACTCACGCAGGTCGACGCCAAGGTGCACGGCCGGTCCGGCTATGCGGATGCCGAGGTCTACCACCCGCGGTACGGCGGCTACTTCAGGGAGTAGGAGCTCGGATGGACGGACGGCGTTTCCTCGTCACTGGCGGGGCCGGCTATGTCGGCAGCCATCTTGTCCTGACCCTGGTACAGCGTGGTGCGGAGGTCGTCGTCGTCGATGATCTTCGCCAGGGCCACCGGGCCGCCGTGCCCCACGGGGTCGAACTGATCCAGGCCGATGTCGCCGACCGCAGGCGCCTCGCGGAGGTTTTCGCCGCCTGGAAATTCGACGCGGTCTTCCACTTCGCCGCGCTGTCGCTGGTCGGCGAGAGCATGCGCGACCCGCTGCGCTACTGTACCGAAAACCTCTCGAACAGCCTGATCGTCGCCGATGCCGCGGTGAAGGCCGGATGTCTGAAATTCGTCCTGTCCTCGACGGCCGCGCTGTTCGGATTTCCGAAGCGCATCCCGATCGACGAGGATGCCGAGGTCGCTCCGGTTTCGGCCTATGGCGAGAGCAAGCTCATGGCCGAGCGTGGCCTGGCCTGGGCCGATCGGATCCATGGCCTGCGCTCTGCCAGCCTGCGCTACTTCAACGCCGCCGGCGCGGATCCAGGGGGCCGCATCGGCGAGGACCATGCGCCGGAGACGCATCTGGTGCCGCTGGCGATCGGGGCCGCGCTTGGCACACGCCCGCCGCTCACGGTCTTCGGCACCGACTACCCGACGCCGGACGGGACTTGCATCCGCGACTACGTCCATGTGCTGGACCTGGCGGATGCGCATATCCGCGTGCTGGATCGCCTCGACCAGACCAGCGTCCGGTACAATGTCGGCAACGGCACCGGCTATTCGGTGCGAGAGGTCATGGACGCGGTCGAGCGGATCGGCGGCAACCCGGTGCCGCATACGCTCGGCGCCAGGCGCCCGGGTGATCCGGCCGTGCTGGTCGCCTCCTCGGCAAGGCTGCGAGAGGATACCGGCTGGGCGCCGCGCTACGGCGCGCTGGATGACATCGTCCGCACCGCCTGGGATTGGCATTCGCGGCACCCGAAAGGGTTTGCCGATCGCGGCTGACCGTTCAGTCGGTCAGTCGGTCAGTCGGTCAGTCGGTCAGCCGGTCCAGCCGGGGCATGCGGCGCAGCACGAGGCGCTTCAGCAGCAACGGCAGGGCGAGGCCAGCTGCCATGGCGACCGCCAGATGCAGCGGGAAATTCGCCGCGGTGTAGGGGATGCCTGCGCGGATCAACCCCGCCTTTGCGGCGCCGATCGCCAGCGTGTTGAACAGGTAGATGACCATCGCATAGCGGCCGAGCGTGACCGGCCAGCCGGGCTGCGAAAGCGGCGGACGACGGATCAGCCCGTGCAGCGCCGGGATGCAGAGCAGGCCACAGAGCACCAGCGACCAATGGTCATCGATGTACCACGGCACATCGACCCAGACCGTCATTGAAGCCAGCAGGGAGCCGCTGAAGAGCAGCCACCACCAGGGCTGCCATGCGTCGATCAGCGACAGCGCCCGGTCCTGCCGCTCCGCCACCCAGGCACCGGCGGCGAAGAACAGGAAGAATCGGGCGAAGCGGTCCAGATATGCGACCGGCGGCACCTCGACGAATTGCAACGCGATGCCGAGCATGACGAGGCCGGACGTCCCGACACCGGCGCGCAGCAGCAGCATGCCGGCCAGGGTGCAGAGGAACAGCACCAGCAGGTACCAGACCGAGGTGGCGGGGCTGTGCGCCGTGTCCCACAACAGACCCACCAGGCCGCCTAACAGCCCGTCGGGCGGATTGTCGACCACGAGGACCTGCATGCTCAGCCACTTGGCGCTGAGGATCAGCAGGCCGATGCCGAAGAAGGGCAACAGCAACCTTTCCGCCCGCCGGGCCACCTGCCGCGGCCAGGCGGCAGGCGGGGCGGTCAGCGCGCCGCTCAGCACCGCCACCGTGCCGCTGAGGTAGAGGAAGAACGGCATGTGGAAGCGATAGAGCACGTAGCGCAATGGCTCGTACCAGCCAGCGCCCTCCGGCGCGGTATTCGCCACCAGATGGCCGGCGACGACCAGCAGGATCGCGTAGCCCTTGGCCCGGTCGAGGTCGAGCCGGCGCTCGCGCACCGGGCGCATGATCTGCAGCGCCGGCAGCGTGTCCGGCATGCTCAGTGATAGCCCCGTGCCTGTCGCGCCAATGCGGCGGACATCACGCCTTCCTCCGGCGCCCGCTCGCGCCGGCCATGCTGGCTGCGGCGCGGCGCCATCTCCCGCGCGTCGATCTTGGCACGGGCCATGGCGGCGTAGAAGAAGCTGAACTGCATCAGCGCGGTGCTGGCGATCAGCGTGTTGTCGAAGCCGCTGTGCAGCAGCGCCGCCAGCAGCGCGGCCCGCAGCACCAGCTTGTCCGCCGGCGGGGCCTTTCTCGCGCCGCTCCAGACCCAGAGGATGAT
>JBMOJU010000302.1:0-6340 GCA_049315625.1 Paracraurococcus sp. | reverse complement strand
AGGCCGGGCTGAACGCGGCGCAGATCGTCGCCATGGCGGTTTCGGCGCTGGGCGCCGGGGCCGCGGTGGCGCCGGCCCGGGCGTGATCCTTCTCCCTCCCCCGCCTGCGGGGGAGGGCCGTGGTGGGGGTGGTTCGGTCCACACGAATCCGTCGTGGGCTACCCACCCCGAACGCGTGGCATGAGGATCACGTCGTGAAACAGCGCGCCGACCAGGCGCTGGTCGACCGTGGCCTGGTCGAGAGCCGCACCCGGGCCCAGGCGCTGATCCTGGCCGGGAAGATCTATTCCGGCACGCTGCGCATCGACAAGGCGGGACAGCAGATCCCGGCGGACCAGCCGTTGGAGGTCCGCGGCCAGGACCACCCCTGGGTCTCCCGCGGCGGGGTGAAGCTGGCGCACGCCATCGACCATTTCGGCCTCTCGCCGGCGGGGCGCATCTGCGTCGACGTCGGCGCCTCGACCGGCGGCTTCACCGACGTGCTGCTGCACCATGGCGCGGCGAAGGTCTTCGCCGTGGATGTCGGGCATGGCCAGCTCGCCTGGAAACTGCGCAACGACCCGCGCGTGGTGGTGATGGAGCGGGTGAATGCCCGCCACCTGGATGCTCTGCCAGAAGCACCCTCGGTGCTCGTCTGCGATGCCAGCTTCATCGGTCTCGGCACGGTGTTGCCGGCGCCGCTGGCGCTGGTCGCGCCGGGTGGCTGGGCGGTGGCGCTGATCAAGCCGCAATTCGAGGTGGGGCCGGCCGTGGCCAAGGGCGGCGTGGTGCGCGACGCCGCGGTGCACGCCCAGGTCTGCGACCGCATCGCGGCGTGGTGGGCCGGGCTGCCCGGCTGGCGCGTGCAGGGGGTGGAGCCCAGCCCGCTGCTGGGGCCGGAGGGCAACCGTGAGTTCCTTATTGCGGCGCACAAGGCGGCCTGACGTCCGGCACGGCTGCCGCTATATCGGGTGCCATGGATGACATCTCCCCCCAGGAAGCCCGCTACCCCGACCTGAAGGTCTCCACCGCCATCCCGCCGGAGCTTCACGCCGCCGGCTGGAAGCCCGTGCCGGCCAAGGACTACCCGGCGATGATCGGCCCCTTCCTCGCCCGCCGCGCCGGGGAGGGCTGGGAGTACGGCTTCGTGCCGGAACAGCGGCACCTCAACATCGGCGGCGTCGTGCATGGCGGCATGCTGATGAGCTTCGTCGACGACGTGCTGGGCATGACGGTGTGGGAGGCGGCGGGCCGCAAGCCGGTGACGACCGTGCAGCTCAACAACCACTTCATTTCGCCCGGCAGGCTGGGCGAGTTGATCATCGGCCGCGGCGAGGTGCTGCGGGCGACCCGTAGCGTGGTGTTCATCCGCGGCACGCTGATGCAGGGCGGCAAGGTCCTGACGCATGCCGACGGGGTGTGGAAGATCCTCGGCAGCGCCTGAGGCGTTACGGGGCAAGCAAGAGGGAGGACACAAGAATGCGCAATGCCGTCATCGTCTCCACCGCGCGGACGCCGATCGGGCGCGCGTATCGCGGTGCCTTTAACGACACCCAGGCCCAGGCGCTGGGCGGCCACGCCATCGCAGCCGCGGTGCAGCGTGCCGGGATCGATCCGGGCGAGGTCGAGGACGTCGTCCTCGGCGCCGCGCTGCAGCAGGGCAGCCAGGGCTCCAATTTCGCCCGGCAATGCGCGCTGCGCGCCGGGCTGCCGCATTCCGTCCCCGGCATGTCGGTGGACCGGCAATGCTCCTCCGGCCTCATGGCGATCGCCACCGCGGCGAAGCAGGTGATCGTCGATGGGCTGCAGGTCGCGGTCGGCGGTGGGCTGGAATCCATCTCGCTGGTGCAGAACGACAAGATGAACCGGCACCGTACCCGCGACCCCTGGCTGGAGCAGCACGTGCCGCAGCTGTACATGTCGATGCTGGAGACGGCGGAGATCGTCGCCGAGCGCTACGGCATCAGCCGCGACGCGCAGGACGAGTACGCCCTGCAGTCCCAGCAGCGCACCGCCGCGGCCCAGGCGGCCGGGCGGTTCGCGGCCGAGATCGTGCCGATGACCAGCATGATGGCGGTGCAGGACAGGACGACCGGCGAGATCAGCCACAAGCAGGTGACGCTTTCGAAGGATGAGGGCAACCGCGCCGACACCACGCTGGAGGGGCTGAACGCCCTGAAGCCGGTGTTCAAGGATGGCCAGCGTGTCCCGGAAGGTCGCTTCATTACCGCCGGCAATGCCAGCCAGCTGTCCGACGGCGCCAGCGCCTGCGTCATCATGGAGGAGGCGGAGGCGTCGCGCCGCGGCCTGCACCCGCTTGGCATCTATCGCGGCATGGCGGTGGCCGGCACGGACCCGGACGAGATGGGCATCGGCCCGGTCTTCGCCGTGCCCAAGCTGCTGAAGCAGCATGGCCTCTCGGTCGGCGATATCGGGCTCTGGGAGCTGAACGAGGCCTTTGCCTGCCAGGTCCTGTACTGCCGCGACACGCTCGGCATCCCCGGTGAGCTGCTGAATGTCGATGGCGGCGCCATTGCCGTCGGCCACCCCTATGGCATGAGCGGCGCGCGGATGACCGGCCATGCGCTGATCGAGGGCAAGCGGCGCGGTGCCAAGTACGTGGTCATCACCATGTGCATCGGCGGCGGGCAGGGCGCTGCCGGGCTGTTCGAGGTCGCCTGAGCGACCGGCGGGGCGCCGCCCGGGCGCTCCGCCATCGCCGTCAGGCGCGCACGGCGCCCCGCATCTCCTGCGTGCTGAGCTCCGCCAGCAGGGCCCAGACCCGGTCCGGGTCCATGCGGATTTCCGGGTCATTCAGCAGCCGGTCCAATTCGGCAAGCTTGGCCTGGAACTCACGCTCGGTCATCAAACGTCGTCTCCCGTCCTGGCCGCACCCACGGCGGCGGCGTGCATCGAAGCAGCGGGGAAACGTGATTGAAACACGCTGGTTGCACTGTGCAACGCAGCGTGCGTGCAATCAAACCGAGGAGAGTACAGCCGGTGCCAGGCCCGGATGCTTGGCCGCGGCGTGGCTGGGGTTGCGGAAGCGAAGCTCGCCTTCCGCCACCGCATCCGCCGCGCCGAACATCTCGAAGCGGGAGGTGCAGGACACCGCGACCACCCGCCGCGCCGGCGGGGTGGTCAGGAAGCGGCGCACCGCGCCTTCCAGTTCCAGTTGCTCGCCGCGCAGGGCCCGCCAGTCCAGCCGGTCGAGGTCGTCGAGGAAGATCGCCAGGATGCCGGGCTGCCGGCCGGTCAGGCGGCTTTCCGCCACCAGCGCCGCGCGGCGGCAGACCGCGGCGGCGATCGCATTCTCCCGCCCCGCCCGCGCGGCCATGGCGAAGACGCTGCCGCTGCCAGGCTGGGTGGTGACCGCCAGGTGCGCCTCCGGCCCGAATTGGGCGCGCAGCCGGGCCGGCAGGCCGCCGGCCTGGTCCTGCGCCTGGGCGCCGGCCAGCATCAGCGGGTCCAGCTTCAGCACCGCCTGGGCGCCGGCATCCTGGCGCTTCTCGGCGACCAGCATGGCGCTGATCCGGCGCTGCAACTCGGCCAGCTGGTCGGGGCCGGAAATGCCTTCCGGCAGGGTCATCTTCAGCAGGTAGCGGCCGGGATGCGCCGCGAGCCAGCTCTGCAATTCCGGGTTGATCGCATCGACCAGCGCCCACCAGTCGCCGCGATGCACCGGGCGGCCTTCCTCGGCGGAGACGGTCTCGCACACCACCTCGGCCGTGGCGCCGCCGCGCTCCGCCAGCAGGTCGTAGGGCGCGTCCTCGGCCAGGCCGTCGAACCGCAGGCTGAAGCCGCGGGCGCGCAGCAGGCTCGCGGTCCGCAACAGGTGGAACAGCGGGATCAGCGTCGCCTGGCCGGTGAGGCCGGCCAGCACCTGGTCCTGCAACCGTGCCCGGCCTGCCGGCGGCAGGCTGGCGGCCAGCGCCACCGTATCCCGCGCCAGGGTGCAGAGCAGGCGTTCCGCCGGGCCTGCCTTGGCCATCGCACGGCGGTCCGACAGGCGGGAAAGGGCGAGTTCCAGCGCATGCCGCTGCTGCGCGGCGCGGCCGCAGAGCGAGCCGGCCTGCGCCCGTTGGCCGAGTTCCGCCAGTCGCGATTGCCACGCGCCGGCGCCGCAGAGGGCGATGAAAGCCGCCAGGCCGGGGCTTTCGGTCGGGGGATCGGCGAAGGGCATGGCCGCGTCTCACACTCCTCGTTGCGTCACCTTTCCCAACACCATTGCCAAGCGTCAAGGGCGCAACCGGGGGGCGGGAGCAATACTATGGTATACGATTCTGCGACGCAGCCGGATGCGGCGAGACAGGCGGAACCAGACTGGATGGATATGGCGGCGCTGCTGCGGATAAGCGAGCCCGGCGGCGACGCTGCGCGATGGAATTTTCCGGATGCGATCGGCACCGCCGCCGCCGCGCCGGGCGGCGTGGGCGATGCCGCGACCGTCACCTACAGCTTCATGCAGGCCCTGCCGGGCTACGAGACCGCGGCGGAGCATCCCGGCTTCCGCGGCTTCGACCCGGCGCTGCAGTCGGCGGCGCAACAGGCGCTGGCGGCCTGGGCGGCGGTTTGCACCCTCGACTTCGTCGCGGTGCCGGATGCCGGCGAAACCGCGGCGATCCGCTTCGGCCGCAGCGACATGGCCATGGGCGGCTACACCTGGTTTCCCGACTTCGCCTATGCGGTGGATGGCGAAGGGCGGATCGTCGCGGCGGAGCCCTATGCCCGTGGCGGCGATGTCTGGCTCTCGACCCTGCCGGCGCTCGATGCGCAGGAGCCCGGCGGGTATGGCCGCTACGCCCTGGTGCATGAGATCGGCCATGCGATCGGGCTGAAGCACCCGTTCGAGGGCAGCGTCACGCTGCCCGCGGCGGAACAGGATCTCGCCCACAGCATCATGGCCTATGCGCCGCCGGCCAATGCCGGGGTGGTGGCGGTGGAGGGCACACCGGAATCCTACCGCTGGACGGTGTCGAGCCTCTATCCTTCCGGGCCGATGCTGGACGATATCGCCGCGGCGCAGATGCTCTACGGCGCTAACCTGGCGACCCATGCCGGGGACACGCAGTATGCCTGGGCGCCGGGTCAGCGCTTCTTCCAGACCATCTGGGATGGCGGCGGGATCGATGTGATCGACGCCGGCAACCAGGTGCTGGCCTGCAGCATCGACCTGGAGGCCGGGCATGCCAGCAGCATCGGCATCCGCGCGGCGGCGGCGGAGCGCAGGGCGGAGCTGCCCGGCTGGGCGGTCGCGGCACCGACGCCGAGCTATGACGGGCGGGACAATCTCTGGATCGCCGCCGGCGTCACCATCGAGGGCGCGATCGGCGGCGCCGGCGACGACCTGCTGATCGGCAATGCGGCGGATAACGGCCTGACCGGCGGGGCAGGCAACGACATCCTGGTCGGTGGCGCCGGCTGGGACACCGCGGTGCTGCCGGGCACACGGGCGGAGACGCTGCTGTTGCTCCAGGCCAATGGCGGCTGGTGCGCCTTCGGCCCGGGCGGCAATGACGTGCTGCTGCAGGTCGAGGCCGTGCTGTTCAACGACGGCGCCGTGGCGATCGCGCCGGCGGACTGGATCGCCTAGTTGCGGGGCAGTCGTGCCACGGACGGCGCGTCCGGGTTCTGCGCCCGGTGCCGCAGCAGGTGGTCGGCCAGGACCAGCGCCACCATCGCCTCCCCCACCGGGACGGCGCGGATGCCGACGCAGGGGTCGTGCCGTCCCTTGGTCAGCACCTCGACCTCCTGCCCGAAGCGGTCGACCGAGCGCCGCGGCGTCAGGATGGAGGAGGTCGGCTTCACCGCGAAGCGGGCCACCACCGGCTGGCCGGTGGAGATGCCGCCGAGCACGCCGCCGGCGTGGTTGTCGCCGAACATCACGCGGCCATCGGGGCCCATGCGCATCTCGTCGGCATTGGCCTCCCCGGTCAGGGTGGCGGTGGCGAAGCCCTCGCCGATCTCGACGCCCTTCACCGCGTTGATGCCCATCAGCGCCGCGGCGATGTCGGCATCGAGCTTGCCATAGATCGGCGCGCCGAGGCCGGGCGGGACACCCTCGGCCACCACCTCGATGATGGCGCCGAGCGAGGAGCCGGATTTCCGCGCCTCGGTCAGCATGGCTTCCCAGCGGATCGCCGCCGCCCGGTCGGGGCAGAAGAAGGCGTTTTCGTCGACCGCCGCCCAGTCCCAGGCGGCGCGGTCGATGCGGTCGGGGCCCATCTGCACCAGGGCGCCGCGCACCGTCACTTCCGGCCCCAGCACCTTGCGGGCGACGGCACCGGCGGCGACGCGCATCGCGGTCTCTCGGGCGCTGGACCGCCCGCCGCCGCGGTAGTCGCGGATGCCGTATTTCTGC
>JBMOJU010000301.1:0-6355 GCA_049315625.1 Paracraurococcus sp. | reverse complement strand
GTTGAGCGACATGTGCTCGGGGTTCAGCGGGTAGCGCACCAGCGTGTCGGCGCAGGCGACGTCGTCGTTCTCGAGGCCCGCCCGTTCCGGCCCGAACAGCACGGCGGTGCGCAGCCCCCGCCCGTTGATCTCCCGCAGGTCCTCGGCGGCGGCGCGCGCGGTGCGCAGCGGGACGACGATGTGGCGCGGCCGCGGGCAGGTGGCGAAGACGCGGTGGCAATCGGCGACCGCGCTGGGCACGTCGGGGAAGACCTGCGCCGCGTCGAGGATGGGGTCGGCGCCGGAGGCGGTGCGCCAGGCGCGGTCCTGCGGCCAGCCGTCGCGCGGCGCGACCAGGCGCAGATGGAACAGCCCGCCATTGGCCATGGCGCGGGCGACCGCGCCGATATTCTCCGCCAGTTGCGGCCGGACCAGCACGATGATCGGGCTTTCGCCCGGCGCCGGGTGGAGGTCGGCGGAGGGCTTGCCGCCGCGGGTCCAGGCCTCCGGCATCAGCCGCTGCACGCCGAGCGCGAAGGCCAGCGCCGGGCGCAGCCGCCAGGCTTCGCCCGCCGGCTCGGCGACCAAAGTCAGCGGATTGGCTGGCGGGTCAACCTCCATCGCGACGGCGAGTTCGACGGCAAGCGCGCGGTAGGATTCGATCGGCTGTCCGGTCGCCGCCGCCAGCGCCGCCTCGGTCGCGGTGCAATCGGGCGCGTCGAGATGCGCCCGCAGCCACAGGCGCTTCGGATCGGTCAGCGCGATCCGCTTGATGGCATCCAGCCAATCCTCGGGCGAGGAAGCGACGATATCAGCCATGCGCGGCTCGTGCGCTCATTGGTTTCACGGCCCTCGCCGAAGGGCTTCATCGGAAGCAGCGGAGCCTCGGCCCCCCCCAAGACCCCCGGCTATAGCTCACGAAGCGGTGGGGACCGTACTCACCGTCCGGGCAGCCAAAAGCGCTCGCTCCTCTTGACGGAGGCTCTGCAATCATGTGGTGGCTCAAGTTCAGCATCTGCGTCATGTATGATTTGTTCGACATGACCGTTGGCCGGTTCCTCTTCGTAGTGCCGTTTGCAAGCGAGCTCGTAGGCATGGCGTTGTGTTGCGCGATGTTCGGCTGGGAAGGCCTGTTTTACGGCCTGGAAGCGCTTGACCCAACCGAACAGATCGATGGGTTCATCCCAACCGCGACGATCATTGCCTTGGCGAACCGCTAGCCTCGTCCAACCCGGATACCCGGACCGGAAGGGTCATATCGGGGGGGACAGTCTGCTGTCTCCCCCAGCGTTGGCAGGTGCTCAAACGCGCCGCCAGGTCGTCCCCTGCGGCCCGTCCTCCAACACGATCCCCTTCGCCTTCAGCGCATCCCGGATCCGGTCCGCCGCGGCGAAGTCCCGCGCTTTCCGCGCCGCCAGCCGGTCGGCGATCGCCTGTTCCACCCAGGCGCCGTCATCGCCGCCCTTCAGCCAGGCCACGGGATCGGACCCGCAGAGGCCCAGCACCGCCGCGGCGTCGCGGAAGGCCGCTGCGGCCAGGCCGGCGACCACCGGCCAGGGCTTGCCGATGCGGTGCAGCACCGCGGTCGCGCTGCCGCCGACGCTGGCCACGTTCTCCAGGGTCCGCAGGTCGCGCAGCCGGCCCAGCGCCAGCGGCGTGTTGAGGTCGTCCAGCAGCGGCGCCAGCGCCCAGTCGGCCATGTCCGTCCGGGTCGCCTCGTGGCCGTCGGCGGGCTCCACCGCGCGGGCAAGCATGGCGTAGTGGTCGTCGAGCTCGGCCTTCGCCTCGTCCAGCGCTCCCTCGGTGAAGTCGAGGTCGGAGCGGTAATGGGTGCGCAGCAGCAGCAGCCGGAAGGCCTCCCCGGCCCAGGCGCCGCGTTCCAGGATGTCCCGCACCGTCAGGAAGTTGCCGAGCGACTTCGACATCTTCTCGCCATCCACCCGCAGCATGCCGTTGTGCAGCCAGGTACGGGCCATGGCCGGCGTGCCGAAGGCGCAGCGGGACTGCGCCACCTCGTTCTCGTGGTGCGGAAACAGCAGATCCTGGCCACCGCCATGGATGTCGAAGACCTCGCCGAGCGCCTTCCACGACATCGCCGAGCATTCGATGTGCCAGCCCGGCCGACCGCGGCCCCAGGGGCTGTCCCAGCCCGGCTGTTCCGGCGTGCTCGGCTTCCACAGCACGAAATCGCCGGGGTCGCGCTTGTAGGGGGCGACCTCGACCCGCGCGCCGGCCAGCATCTCCTCCTGGTTGCGGCCCGACAGGGCGCCGTACTCGGCGAAGGAGGGGACGCTGAACAGCACATGGCCCTCGGCCGCATAGGCGTGGCCGTTGGCGATCAGCCGGCCGATCAGCTCGACCATGGCGCCGATCGAGTCCGTCGCGCGCGGTTCCTCATCCGGCGGCAGGGCGCCGAGGGCGGCCATGTCGCGGTGGAAATCGGCGGTGGTGCGGGCGGTGATGGCGCCGATCGGCTCGCCCGTCTCCAGGCTGCGGGCGGTGATCTTGTCCTCGACGTCGGTGATGTTCCGCACGTAGGTGACGCGCGGGAAGATCCGCCGGAGCAGCCGCGCCAGCACGTCGAAGACCACCACCGGCCTCGCATTGCCCAGATGCGCCAGGTCGTAGACCGTCGGGCCGCAGACATAGAGCCGGACATGAGAGGGGTCGATCGGCGCGAAGGGCTCGCGCGTGCGGGTCAGGCTGTTGTGCAGCGTCAGGTCGTTGGTCATCACGGCGCATCCATAGTCCGGTCGCGGGCAGAACGCATCATCGGCCGCGCAGGCGGCTTGCGTTCAGCGGCGACAGGGTGCGGCGGCGACCATGTCGGGACCATACCGCAACCACCCGCAGGGCACCACCCGATCGCGCGGCGCCGCGGGGAAGCCCCCGTGGCGACCGGCCGTCAGGCGGCTCACCGAACGGGAAACCCCGCCGTGATCCGCCCCCTCGCCATCGGCCTGATCGCCACCGGCCTGCTTGCCGCCCCGGCGCTCGCCCGGCGCGACGGCAAGCCAGGCAACCCGCCGAGCGCCGCGACCCGGCGAACCCTGGACCGCGCCATCGGCGCCAACACCACCGGCACCAACACCACCGGCGCCAACCCGGGAAACGGCACCGGCACGAGCCGCGCCCCGATGCGGAACCCGCCGCGCGGCAACACCCCCACGGCCCGTCAGGCTTTGCAGCCGGGGCGCCCGCACGGCGCCCCGGCCCATCGGCGTGCGCCGCCCCGGCGCTACTGCGCCGGCTCCAGCCGGAAGACCCGGCCGTGGATCTCGTCCGTCAGGACGTAGACGAAGCCGTCCGGGCCCTGCCGCACGTCGCGGACGCGCTGGCCGATGCGCATGGATTCATGCGCCGTCACCTTCCCATTGCTGTCCAGCACGGTCCGCCGGATGTCCTGGGTGGCCAGGCCGCCGGCGAAGATGTTGCCGCGCCAGGCGGGGAAGCGGTCGCCGCTGTAGACCATCAGGCCGGAGGCACCGATGACCGACGGGAACCAGACCAGCACCGGGTCGGTGAAGCCCACACCGCTGCGCTGGCCGGTGCCGATCGGCGCCGCCCCGGCATAGTCGCGCCCCCAGCCGACCGCCGGCCAGCCGTAATTGGTGCCGGCGCGGATCAGGTTCAGCTCGTCGCCGCCGAGCGGCCCGTGCTCGGTGGCGAAGATCCGGCCGTCCGGGTGCCGCGCCAGCCCCTGGATGTGGCGGTGGCCGAGCGTATAGACCTCGGGCCGCGCCCCGGCGGTATTGACGTAGGGATTGTCCGCCGGCGCGGTGCCATCATCCTTCAGCCGCAGGATCTTGCCGATATGGCTGTTGGTGCGCTGCGCGTTCAGCCGGCTGAGCTCCCCGCCGATGGCCACCGGCGGGTTGCCGCCGTCACCGACCGAGAGCAGCAGCGTGCCGTCCGGCAGCCAGAGGATGCGGCCGCCATAGTGCTGGTATTCCGGCTTGCCCTGGGAGGATTCGAACAACACCTGCAGGTTGCTCACCGCCGTGCCGTCGAAGGTGCCGCGGGCCAGGCGCAGCCGGTTGTCCTGCACGGTGCCATGCGCATAGGTGAAGTAGAGCAGCCGGTTCTGTGCGAAATTCGGGTGCGGCGAGACCTCGAACAGGCCAGCCTGGAAGACCAGCCCACGCTCCGGCGCGACCAGCACCGGCGGGGTGCCGGGGATCGCCGCCGGGTCCAGCCTGCCGTTGCGGATGGCGCGCAGCCGGCCAGGCCGTTCGGTGACCAGGGCGGTGCCGTCCGGCAGCCAGGCGATGGACCAGGGGTGTTCCAGCCCCTCGGCGACCGCGACCTGCTTATAGTCGAAATTCAGCAGCGGATCGCCGGCAGCCTGGTAGGTGTCCTGCGCCCAGGCGGGGGGCGAAAGAAAAAGGGCTGCGGCCAGGGCCGCGCCCGCCAGTTTGCGATGCATTGCAACCTCCCGGAAAACGCCGTGCCTTGATGGCCGATCGCTCGTGCCGTGCACGCCGTCGACAGACGCTACCGAAAGGAAGTTAGATGGCGCAACTGTAATATGAAGGCCATGTTTGGCGCTCGGGCTCCCGGCCGGAAGCTATCGCGCGCGGAGAGAAGTCGCGTTGACTGACAACTACTTAACGGTTCCAGGCCAATGAATTTGCCCGCATAAACAACGCCAGAGCCGGTTCACCGAACGTGAACACGCTCTAGCCGCTCGCGGCCATCCGGAGGCGCAGCGCCGCGCGATCCGGCCCGATCAGCGGCAGCAGGGTCTTCATCTCCGGCCCGTGCTCCTCCCCCGTCAGGGCGAGGCGAAGCGGCAGGAACAGGGCCTTGCCCTTGCGGCTGGTGGCCTCCTTCAGTGCCGTGGTCCAGGCGCCCCAGGTGGAATCATCCCAGGGGCCTGGCGGCAGGGCGTCCAGCGCGGCACGGAGATACTCTTCCTCCCCCGGCTGCGGCGGCGGGACGACGGTGCCGTGCGTCACCTCGAACCAGGCCCGCGCCTCCCCCAGCAGGTCGAGATTGCCGCGGATCGCGTCCCAGAACGCCGCGTCGGCGCCCTCCGGCAGCAGCGCGCGGACGCTCTCGAAGCTGGCGCCGTGCAGGTGCTTCCGGTTCAGCGCCAGCAGCTGCTGGACGTCGAACCGCGCCGCGGAATGGGAGATCGCCGTCAGCCGGAACCCCGCCACCAGGTCGCGCGGCATCCCCACCACCGGGTCCTGCGCGGTACCGAGCGCGGCGAGGTAGCCGGCCAGCGCCGCCGGCTCCACGCCGTCCCGCCGCAGTTGCCGCAGGGAAAGCGAGCCCAGGCGCTTCGACAGCGGCCCGCCATCCGCATCGGTCAGCAGCGGCAGGTGGGCGAAGGAGAGGCTCTCCGCCCGGCCGCCCAGCGCCTCCCACAGATCGATCTGCACGCCTGTGTTGGTGACGTGGTCCTCGCCGCGGACGATATGCGTCACCCTGCTGTCGAGGTCGTCCACCACGCTGGTGAAGGTATAGAGCGGCGAGCCATCGGCGCGGATCAGCACCGGGTCCGACAGCGTCGGCAGCTTCACCGCGCGGCGGCCGAGCACGCCATCCTGCCATTCGACGATGCGCAGGTTGAGCTTGAAGCGCCAATAGGGCGTCTTGCCGTTGGCCAGCGCCCGCTCGTACTGCTCCTTCGTCATCCGCAGCGCGCCACGATCGTAGATCGGCGGGCGCTTCTGGCGGAGTTGCTGCTCCCGCTTGAAGCGCAGCTCCTCCTCCGACTCGAAGCAGGGGTAGAGCCGGCCGGAGGCCTTCAGCTTTTCGGCGGCGGCGGCGTAGAGCGGCAGGCGGTCGGACTGGCGGAACTGCTCATCCCAGTCGAGACCGAGCCAGCGCAGATCCTCCTCCAGCGCCTCGGCGTATTCCGCCTTGCTGCGCTCGGTATCGGTGTCGTCCAGCCGCAGCAGCACCTGGCCGCCGAGTTGCCGGGCGAGCAGCCAGTTCACCAGCGCGGCGCGGGCATTGCCGACATGGAGGTAGCCGGTCGGGGACGGGGCGAAGCGGAGTTTCAAGGTCAGGGCTCCAGCGCGGCGTAGTCGGTGTCCTGCTTCCGCGTGGCAGGGTTGGCGATGCAATGGGCGACCCAGGCGGAGCGGTCGAAGCCCGGCGTCTCGGCATACTCGCCCCATTCGGCGTACATGCTGGCCAGTTCCTCGGGCGAGGCAGCCTCGCGGCGCAGATCCTCGACCTGGGCGCGGATGAAGCGGCGGGCGTATTCCTGGGCGGCATCGGCGGAAGCGAAGCCCTCCACCAGCCACTCGTCCTCGGGGTCGGCGTGGTCGCCGCAGCGGACCGCTTGGCGGCTCATTCCTCCTCCTCCGCCGCCTCGTCCTCATCCCGGCGCGGGTCGAGCGCGCGCCAGTTGCGGTCCTCG
>JBMOJU010000300.1:0-6362 GCA_049315625.1 Paracraurococcus sp. | reverse complement strand
TCCGGCTGGATACCGCCGCCTTCATCGGCCTGGCGCGGCGCGGGCCGCTGAACACGCCGGTGCCGGTCGAGAGCGCGGCGGAGTTCACGCGGATCTTCGGCGCGCCCGTGCCGCCGCTGGCGATGCCGCAGGCGGTCGCCGCCTTCTTCGCCGAGGGTGGGCGGCGCTGCGTCGCCATCCGCTGCATGGATCATCTGAACGCCCGCACCGCGCGGTTCCGGCTGCCGGGCCTGCATGTGGATGGCGCCACCCCCGGGCGCCGCGTGGTGCGGATCGCGGCCCGCAACCCGGGCGGCTGGGGCAACGGGCTGCTGCTGCGGCTGACCGCGTTGCGCCGGCCGCTGCCGCTGCTGCCGCAGCCGGGTAGCGTCTGGCTGGCGCCGGCGCATCGCGGCCTGCCGGGCACCACGCTGCGCATCCCCGGGACGGCAGGCTGGCACATCGCCCGTGTCACCGCGGCCGGGCCCGCCGGGCGCGGCACCGTCGCGCTGACCCTGGCGCCGCCGCCACCTGCCGGGTTCGACGGCCCGGCCTCGGCTGCCGGGGCGGAGGAGATCCTGCTGCGGCTCGACGTCGCGCTCGATGGCCAGGTGCTGGAACGCTGGGACGAGGCCGGGCTCGACGCGCGGCATCCGCGCTACCTGCCGAGGCTGCTCGGCCGCCGCGCGGCGTCGGAGAGGCTGCTGCCGCCGCCGGTGACCGGCAGCGACCCGGAGACGCCGGCCGGCTCGCCCGACCGCATCTGGGGCGGGCCGGAGGATCCGGCGGGCTCCGAATTGCTGCGGCCGAGCGCGCTGCTGGAACACGCATGGCTGGTGCCGGACGCGGCGCTGCTGGCGGCGCCGGAGGGGCTGGTGGCGGCGGGCGCCGATCTGCGCCCCTCCCGCCGCGGCAGGGACGCCGCGGAGACGACGCTGCGCGACCATTTCCTGGCGGCGACCGGGATCGAGCCTGGGCACCGCGCCGAGGATGCCGACCACCGCTTCCTCGTCTTCGCCGACCGACCGCCGGCGCTGGAGGCGCTCGGCGCCTGGGATGCGCGGCAGCCGCTCTCGCCGGTGGCGTTGGTGGTGCTGCCGGACCTGCTGCACCCGGCGCCGCCGGCGCCGACAGCGCCGGAGCCGAAGCCCGATCCCGGGCCGCCCTGCTTCGGCGCCTGCGTGGCGCCGCCGCAGGCCGTGGCGCGGCATGCCCTGCCCTACCCGCATCTCGGCGACGGGCTGGACGACCTGTTGCGGGCGCAGCAGGCGGTCGTGCAGCATTGCGAGGCGGGCGGCACGCGCATCGCCCTGCTCGACCTGCCGCCGCGACTGACACCGGGCACGATCGCCGAATGGCGCCGCGCCCTCGCCTCCGACCGCGCCGCACTCTATGCGCCGTGGCTATTGGCCACGGATGCCGGCGATGCCGCCGCCGCGGCGGTGGGGCTGCCGCCGGCCGCCGCCGCCGCCGGCATCGTCGCCCGCACCGAGGTGGCATCGCGGCCCTGGGGCGTCCCGGCGAACCAGGCGGTGCGCAGCGCCTTCGCCCTGCTGGATGATCCCGGCCTGCCGGATGCCGGCTTCCTGCACGAGGAACGGATCGACCTCATCCGCCCCACCGAGCGCGGCCTGCTGCTGCTCGGCAGCCGCACCACGTCGCTCGATCCCGACTGGACGCATCTTTCGGTCCGCCGGCTGTTCGACTGGCTGAAGGCGCAGCTTCAGCAGGATCTGGCCTTCGCGCCGTTCGAGCCGAACGGGCCGGCGCTCTGGGCCTCCATGGCACGGGCGGCGACGCGGCGGCTGCGTAGCGTCTTCGATGCCGGCGCGCTGGCCGGCCGCAACGCGGCGGAGGCGTATTTCGTGCGCTGCGACGCCTCCACCACGCCGCGCGCGGCGCAGGATGCCGGCCAGGCGATCATGCTGGTCGGCGCAGCACCCGCGGTGCCGGCGGAGTTCATCGTCTTCCGCCTGCTGCGCACCGGCGACGAGGACCCCGGGCTGGAGGTGCGGGACGCATGAGCGAGAGCCTGCTCAGCCGCTTCAATTTCACGGTGGAAATCACCGTCTCCGGCTTCGGCGGCGACGAGGCGCTGGCGCAGGGCGGGCCGAACGCAGCGCGCGGCGCCTTCAGCGAGGTCACCGGGCTGGAACTGAACATCGAGATGACGGCGCTGCGCGAGGGCGGCTACCACCAGGGCGTGCGGCAATTGCCGGCCAAGGTCACATCGCCGGTGCTGGTGCTGAAGCGCGGCGTCACGCTGGATGACGGCTTCTGGGCCTGGATCCGCCGCAGCACCTCGGGCGAATATCCGCTGCCCTATGTCTCGGGCGCCGTCACGGTCTACGGGCCGGAGGGCGCGGCCGGCGACAAGCGCGCGACCTGGTCCTTCATCAACGGCATCGTCACCAAGGTGAAGTCGGCGGACCTGAACGCCGGGGAGGCGCGCGACGTGCCGATCGAGGAATTGCACATCGCGCATGAGGGCCTGATGCGGGAGATCGAGCTGTGAGCGCGCGCTTCGTCCGCGCCCGCATCGTGCCCTTCGACGCGGCCGGCAAGACGCCGGTCGAGGCGGAGGCCGTGCCGTTCGACTTCAACCCGGAGACGCTGACCTTCAAGGTCACCGCCGGCAAGGCGAAGGACAAGGCGCGCAAAGGCAAGCAGCAGGTCCAGCATGTCGCGGATTCGGAGGCGACGCTGGCCTTCGAGGCGATCTTCGACAGCAGCCGGCCGCGCGACGGCGAGGATGGCCGTGCGACGCAGGACGGCGAGACGCTGGATGTCCGGCTGCGCACCAGGCCGCTGGCCGGGCTGATCCAGGCGGTCGAGCCGCAGGGTGGCAACGCCAGGCAGCAGCCGGCGCCGAAGCGGGTGCAGTTCCGCTGGGGCAGCATCGTCTTCAACGGCGTCATCAGCGCCTACCAGGAAACCTTCGACTATTTCTCGCCCGAAGGCGTGCCGCTGCGGTCGAAGCTGGCGATTACCATCACCGAGCAGGAATTCCGCTACGAGATCGACAGCGCCGAGCGCGCCCGGCTGCGCGCGGCGACGCCGCCGGCGCCGGCCGGGCTGCGCGACGCGGCGGATGCGGCCGCCGCCGACAGCCTGTTCGACATGGGGTCGGGCGGGTTGTCGCTCGGTCTGTCGCTCGATGCGTCCTTCGGCGTTTCAGCCGGCATCTCGCTGGGGCTGGAGCTCGGGATCCGCGCCGATTTCGGGGTCTCCGCCAGCGTCGGGATCTCCCTGGAAGCCGATGCCGCGATCGACCTGTTCGGCAGCGCCGCGCTGGGCGGCGGCGGCACGGCGGGGCGGGCGGGGCTGCCCGCGGCACGGGCGGCGGCGGCGGGCGCGGCCTCGCCCTGGGCGCCGGATGGGCCGGCGCCGGGCAGCCGCGCCGCGGGGCTGGCGGCCGTGGTCGCCGCGCAGCGCGCCGCCGGGCTGGCGACGACGCCACCGATGCAGCAGGCGGCCGGCCTTACCGCGGCGCCGCGCCCGCTGCCGGTGCGCGGCAGCCCACCGCCGCTGTTGCCGCGCGCCCCGGGCGGCGCCGTGCCGATGGCGCTGCGCAGCGTGCCGCGCGGCGTGGACGCGGATGGCGAACGCCGGCCGCGCTGGGAAAGCCTGGCGCTGCCGGCGCCCGCCACAGCGGCGCCGGCACGCCATGCCGCGCATACCGGCTGCGGCTGCGCCCGCTACTGCGGCGGGGGCTGAGCCATGCCGATCTTCATCGACCAGGTCACCACCGATGTGGAGGTCACGCCCGGCACCGGCACGTCGCGCGGCGGCGGCGCGACCTCCGAGGAGACGGCCGAGACCCAGGCCGAAAATCTGCGCGGGGTGATCCGCGCCATCCTGCGCGAGGAGCTGGAGCGCGCGTTGCGCCTGGCGCTGCCGCGCCGATGAGCCCCGAATCCCTCCTCGTCACCGGCCGGCCGGTCATCACCATCGATGGGCGGGAGGAGAGCGCGCTGGCCATCGACTGCATCCGGCTGGAGACCGCCGAGGATGCGGCGGGCGTGGCGCGGCTGGAGGGCGTGTTCCTGAATTTCGGCCAGGCGGAGGGCGCGGCGGCGCCGGGCTACGTGCATTTCGACCGCGCCAAGCTCGACTACGGCAAGCGCATCGCCATCGCCTTCATCACCGGGGAGCGTTCCGAGACGGTGTTCGAGGGCACGATCAACGCGATCGGCGCGAGCTATCCGAACGAGCGCCCACCCGAATTGACCCTGCTGGCGGAGGACACGCTGGCCAGGCTCCGGCTGGAGCGACGCTCGCGGGTGTTCGAGGATTTGGACGATGCGGCGATCCTGCGGCGCATCGCCGAGGATGCCGGGATCACGCCGCAGCTCGACCTCAGCGGCCCGACGCATGCGCAGCGCTGGCAGGTGGGGCAGAGCGAGCTGGACCTGCTGCGCGAGCGCGCCGAGGCGCTGGATGCGCGGCTGCTGCTGCGCGACGGCACGCTGACCGCGCGCACCCGCAGCGATGGCACGCCGCCGATCCCGCTATCCTACCGCAACGAGCTGACCCGCTTCGAGGTCCGCGCCGACCTGGCCGAACAGCGCACCGCGGTGCGGGTGCATGGCTGGGACGTGGCGGCGAAGCAGGCGATCCATGCCGAGGCCGGGCCGGACGCCGCACGCGCCGTCGCCGAAGCCGCCGGCCGCACCGGGCCGGAAGCCTTGCAGGCCGCCTGGCGCGAGGCGCCGGAGGATCTGCACCTGGAACTGCCGGCGACCGAGGCCGAGGCGCAGCGCCTGGCGGAGGCGCGCATGCAGGCGCGCGCCCGGCGCTTCCTGACCGGGCACGGCACGACGCGTGGCACGCCGACGCTGCGGCCCGGCGGGCGGGCGGAGCTGCTCGACCTCGGCCCCTGGTTCTCCGGCGTGTGGGAGGTGACCTCGGTCCGCCACTGCTTCGACCAGGCCGCCGGCTACAGCACCGAATTCACCGCCTGCCGCGCCGCGCTGGAGCCGGGCGCATGATGGGGGCGGAGGATTTCGGCGCGCCGCCGCGGACCCGGCTGTTCGGCGTCTATCCCGCGCTGGTGCGGGACGTGCAGGACCCGGAGGGCCAGGGCCGGGTGAAGGTGGAACTCCCCTTCCTCGCCGCCGCCGATGCCGCGCCGGCGCAGGCCTGGGCGCGGCTGGCCACGATGATGGCCGGCGGCGGCCGCGGCACCTGGTTCATCCCGGAGCCGGACGACGAGGTGCTGGTCGCCTTCGCGGCCGGCGACCCGAGCCACCCGATCGTCATCGGCGCGCTGTGGAACGGCGCGGATGCAGCGCCGGAGACGATGGACGCGGACAACAACATCCGCTCCATCACGTCGCGGGCCGGGCACCGAGTGACGCTGGACGACACCGCCGGCGCGGCCAAGGTGAAGATCGAGACGGCGAATGGCCATGTCTTCAACCTGGACGATGCCGGCGGCGGCACCTGCACCCTGCAGCATTCAGGCGGCGCCAGCATCACCATCGATGCCAGCGGCAAGGTGGAGATCACCGCCACCAGCCGCGTCGTAGTCAACGCGCCGGCGCAGTTGCAGGTCACCGCCGGCATGGTGCAGGTGGATGCGGCGATGAGCCGCTTCTCCGGCGTCGTGCAATGCGACACGCTGATCACCAACGCCGTGGTCAGCGCCAGCTACACGCCCGGCGCGGGGAATGTGTGGTGATGGCCGGCACGCTCTCCGCCCCGCGGCCACGCCGCCGCCTCACCATCCCGGCGCATCGCACCGAGGCGCGCGAGGTGCTGGTCACCGCCGCGCCCTTCTTCCTGCGCGGCGGCGCCGATCCCGCCCCGGCATCGCCGCCGCTGCTGAGCTTCGACGGCGCCGATTTCATGCAGGCGTTCCTGTCCGCCGTCGGCGATCCGGTGCGGCTGCCGAAGCTGCTGCCCTGGCGCGACTGGGCGGAGCCGCCCGACGGCGTGCTGGATGCCGCCGGCCGGCCGCGCTACCCGGCGACGCTGCGCCGCGCCGCGCCCGTCGCCATCGAACGCGATGCAGCGGTGCCGAGCGCGGATGGCGTACCGGACGCCGACCCGGCCTGGCTGCGCAAGCTGTACCTGCCGCTGCATGGCCGCTTCACGCTGCTGGCCTTCGACGTCGCCTGCAAGCGGCTCGGCTGGCCGCCGCTAGCGCGCGAGAGGGTGCTCGGCGCCGGCGCGGTGGTGCGGCGGCTGCGCCCGGGCGGCGTGCCGGGGTGGGAGGACTGGATCAGCGCCGACGGCAAGCGCGGTCTCTGGGTCGAACTCGCCCGGCCGATCGCGCAGAGCGATCCAGACGCGCTGGGCGATGCGGAGTATGCCGGGCTCGGCGTCGGGCTGCGCGCCCGGCTGGGCCTGCCGGCCACGGCGCCGCTGCCGGCGGCGCT
>JBMOJU010000299.1:0-6449 GCA_049315625.1 Paracraurococcus sp. | reverse complement strand
GCCCTTGCCCCCCCGTCCCCCGGTGACTAGGGTCTCCGCCCGGCCGCGCCCGCCGCCCGGCCCCATCCGCCCGGCCGCAACGGGCATCGCCAGCCCCACCGGAGGAAAGCCAGATGTTCAAGGGATCGATGGTCGCGTTGATCACGCCGATGCGTGCCGACGGGTCCCTGGACGAGAAGGCCTTCGCCGAGTTCGTCGAGTGGCAGATCGCCGAGGGCACCGAGGGGCTGATTCCGGTCGGCACCACCGGCGAGAGCCCGACGCTGAGCCACGAGGAGCACAAGCGCGTCGTCGAGATCTGCGTCGAGGTGGCGCGCGGCCGCGTGCCCGTCATCGCCGGCGCGGGCAGCAACAGCACGGCCGAGGCGATCGACTTCTCCCGCCACGCCAAGAAGGCCGGCGCGGATGCCACGCTGGTGGTAACGCCCTACTACAACAAGCCGACCCAGGAAGGCCTGTTCCTGCACTACACCGCCATCGCCGATGCGGTGGATATCCCGCTGTTCATCTACAACATCCCCGGCCGCAGCGTGATCGACATGTCGGTCGAGACCATGGCGCGGCTGGCCAAGCACCCGAACATCGTCGGGGTGAAGGACGCCACCGCCAATCTCGCCCGGCCGCTGCACACGAAGCGCGCCTGCGGCGAGGATTTCATCCAGCTCTCGGGCGAGGACCACACCGCGCTGTCCTTCAACGCCGCCGGCGGGCATGGCTGCATCAGCGTCACCGCCAATGTCGCCCCGCGGCTGTGTGCCGAGATGCACAAGGCCTGGCGCGACGGCAAGGTGGGGGAGGCGATGGCGATCCAGGACCGCCTGGTGCCGCTGCACGACGCCCTGTTCGCCGAGACCTCGCCCGGGCCGGTGAAGTATGCCGCCAGCCTGCTCGACAAGACCGCCGACCATTGCCGCCTGCCGCTGGCCCCGGTCGGCACCGCGACCAAGGCGCGGGTGCGGGAGGCGATGGTGGCCGTGGGGCTGCTGAACTGACCTCATGGCTGAGCCGAAGAAGAAGGGCCTGATCTCGCACGGCATCGCCTCGCAGAACCGCAAGGCGCGCTACGATTATGCGATCGGCGAGACCATCGAGGCCGGCATGGTGCTGGTGGGGCCGGAGGTGAAGTCGCTGCGCGCCGGCCGCGCCACCCTGTCCGAGGCCTGGGCCGGCGAGCGCGACGGGGCGATGTACCTGTTCGGCTGCACCATCCCGGAATGGCAGGCCGGCAGCACGGTGGCGAAGTTCGAGCCGGGCCGGCCGCGCAAGCTGCTGCTGCACAAGAAGCAGGTGAACGAGCTGATCGGCGCCATCGCGCGGGACGGCGCGACCATCGTGCCCTTGCAGATCCACTTCAACGACAAGGGCATCGCCAAGGTGGTGCTGGGCGTCGCCGAGGGCCGCAAGAAGCACGACAAGCGCAATGCGATCGCCGAGCGGGACTGGGCCCGCGACAAGGCGCGGCTGATGCGCAACCGGGGGTAGGGTCCGCGCCGTCCTGGAATTCCAGCCGCCCCTGCGCTATATCTGACCAACCAGTTGGTCAGGAGGCCATGATGGTCAGTGTCACCCTCGCCGACGCCAAGGCCCAGTTGAGCGCCCTGGTGGAGCGTGTTGCCCAGGGCGAATCGGTGCAGATCACCCGCCGCGGCAAGCCGGTGGCGCAGCTCACGCCGCTGGAGGCGCCACGCAAGCCGATCAGCCTGGAGGAATTGCGCGCCTTCACCGACGGCATGCCGATGCAGTCCGAACCCGCCGGCGAGTTCATCCGGCGCATGCGGGACGAGGATCGGTACTGATCCGCTACCTCGACACCTCCCTGCTGGTTGCCGCGCTGGTGCGAGAGCCGGGGTCGGAGCGCGTCCAGACCTGGCTGGCGGCGCAGGATCCCACGGCCTGCGCCATCAGCGACTGGGTGGTCACCGAATTCTCCTCCGCGCTTTCGATCAAGCTGCGCAACGGCCAGCTTGCCGAGCCGCATCGGGCCACGGCTCTGGCGAATTTCACCATGCTGGCCACCCAGCGCTTCGCGGTGCTGCCGGTCGAACGCCAGCATTTCCGAGCCGCGGCCCGCTTCGCCGACCAGCATGCGCTCGGGCTGCGCTCCGGCGACGCGCTGCACCTGGCGGTCTGCGCCGACCAGGGCGCGACGCTGTGCACGCTGGACCGGCGCATGGCGCAGGCGGCGACGGCCCTGGGACTCATGACCGAGTCGCCGTGAGGCGGGGGCCCCTTGCATCCGCCGCCGCGACTGGCACGTAAGGGGAGCAGGAGAGCCCGATGGCAGACGACGACGACACCGTCCCCGTGACCGGCAAGGTCCGCGAGAAGCTGGTCGAGACCAAGCAGGCCTGGGCCCGCGACGGCCGCCTGCTGACCGGCACGCATGCCGACCCAACCCGCGACCGCCTGCCGCCCGGCCAGACCCTGGTGAAGGACTGGCCGGTGCTCGACCTCGGCGTGCAGCCCGACGTCTCGCCCGACAAGTGGCGCCTGCGGGTCGAAGGCCTGGTCCAGGCCCCGGTCCGCCTGACCCTGCCGGAATTCATGGCCCTGCCGCAGACCGAACTCGTCAACGACATCCACTGCGTCACCCAGTGGAGCCGCTATGACAACCACTGGCGGGGCGTCCGCGCCCGCGACCTGATCGAGATGGCGCGGCCGAAGGACGAAGCCCGCTTCGTCTCCTTCACCTCCTATGACGGCTACACCACCAACGTCCCGCTTTCCGAGTTCACGGCCGACGAGGTCCTGCTGGCGCATAGCTGGGAGGGCGTGCCGCTGACCCGGCAGCATGGCGGCCCGGTGCGCGTCGTGCTGCCGCGGCTGTACTTCTGGAAGAGCCCGAAATGGGTCACCCGGATCGAACTGCTGCGCGAGGACCGGCCCGGCTTCTGGGAAGTCCGCGGCTACCACAACAACGGCGACCCCTGGGCGGAGGAGCGGTATGGTTGACGCGACGCGACGTGCGGCACTGGTGCTGGGAGGTGCGCTGATGGCAGGCGAAGCGGCAGCGGCCAATCCCAGCCTGTACGACTTCAAGATGGAGGCGATCGAGGGCGGCCCGCTCGATCTGGCCGGCTTCCGCGGCAAGGCGGTGCTGGTGGTGAACACCGCCAGCTTCTGCGGCTACACCCCGCAATACACCGGCCTGCAGAAGCTGCACGAAACCTACGGCCCGCGCGGCCTCGTGGTGCTCGGCGTCCCCTCGCAGGACTTCAACCAGGAATCCTCCGACAACCGGAAGATCAAGCAGTTCTGCGACGCCAACTACAACGTCGAATTCCCGATGACGACGGTGTCCCGCGTGCGCGGGGCACAGGCCACGCCGCTCTTCGCCTTCCTGGCCGAACGCGGCGGCGGGCCACCGCAGTGGAATTTCCACAAATACCTGGTCGCCCGGGATGGCCGCACGGTACGGGGCTTCTCCACCCAGACCGGCCCGGAATCGCGCGCCCTGGTGCAGGCGATCGAGGCGGCGCTGGCGGCCCCGGCAGCGTAACGCTTCGCCGCCGGCCACATCCTCGCCACGCAAGGGCGGGTAGTGTCCCGCCCGCATGACCTCCTTCGACCTCGCCGAAGCCGCCCTCGTCCTCGGTGCCTTCACCATCGCCGGCTTCGTCAAGGGCGTGGCCGGCTTCGGCCTGCCGACCGTCACCCTCGGCCTGCTGGCCCTGACGCGCCCGCTGCCGGAGGCGATGGCGCTGATGCTGGTGCCGACCCTGGCGACCAACATCTGGCAATCCCTGGCCGGCCCGGCGCTGGTCCCGGTGCTGCGGCGGCTCTGGCCCTTCCTGCTGGCTGCCGTGCTTGGCACGCTGGCCGGCGCTGGCATCCTCGCGCGGTCGGATGCGGTGATGCTCTCCGGCCTGCTCGGCCTGCTGCTGATCGCCTCCGCCGCCCTGGCGCTGGCCGGCCTGCCGATGCCCACACCCTCCGCGGCGCGTGAGCGCTGGCTGGGGCCGGCCATCGGCGGCACCGCCGGGCTGCTGACCGGCATGACCGGCAGCTTCATCTTCCCGGCCGCGCCCTACCTCTCGGCGTTGCAGTTGCCGCCGCAGCTGTTCGTCCAGGGCTTCGGCCTCGGAGCGCTGCTGGCGACCCTGGCCTTGGGACTGGGCATGGCCGGGGCGGGGCTGCTGCCGGCCGATCTCGGCCTCGCCTCGCTGATCGGCGTGGCGCCGGCCTTCCTCGGCATGGCCGTCGGCACCCGGGTGCGGCGCGCGATGCCGGATGCGCGCTTCCGCACCGTGATCCAGGCCGCGCTCGGGCTTGTCGGGCTGTGGCTGGTGTACCGGGCGTTTGGGTGACTACTTCTTCAGCGCCGGCAGCGGCGGCGGCACGCCCTCCGGCAGCTTCACCTGCGCGGTGTTCAGGGTCATCGCCACCGTCACGTAGTAGCCGCTGACCGCGATCAGATCGACCACGCCCTGCTCCCCGAAGCGCGCCTTCGCCGCGGCGTAGGTGGCGTCCGAGATCACGTGGTCGCGGTGCAGTTCGGTGCAGAATTGCCAGACCAGCGCGGTATCGGCATCCATCGCCTCCGGCTTGCGGCCCTGTGCCAGGTCGGCCGCCACCTGCGCCGGCAGCCCGGCCTTCAGCGCCAACGGATGGTGCGCGTACCATTCATACTGCGAGGTCCATTCGCGCGCCGTGATCAGGATGGCGAACTCATTCAGCGCGGTGGGGATCGAGCTTTTGAAACGCACCTTGGCGCCGACATTCTGCAAGGCGTCGCCCACCTCCGGGCTGCGCAGCCAGGCGTTGAAGGGCCCGGCCAAGCGGCCACGCGGGCCGGACATGATGGCCTCGGCCACCTTGCGCTGCTCCGGCGTCATCTGGTCGAGCTTGAGTTCCGGGAATCGCTCCTGCGCCTGCGCGCCCATCGTCCCGGCGCAGAGCAGCGCCGCCATCAGCATCGTCTTCCGCATGGTTTCCTCCCGCGGGGTGTTTCCCCGCGGCCAGCTTGCCCGCCGCGGGGGCGTCAGGCCAGCGCCGCCATCAGCGGGCCGAAATCGGCATGGATGCGGTATTCGGCGATCAGCCCATCGGGCGCGAAGCGGGCGACATTGGCGTAGGGCAGGGTGACGCTGTCGCCCTTCGGCAGGGTGAAGGTCACGCTGGCCTGCCAGGCGAGCGAGCTCGGCCCGCGCCACGACTCCACCAAGCTGTGCTCGATCCCGGCCACCATGCCGAACAGCCCGCCGATCGCCGCGCCGACTGCCGCCGTGCCGTGCAGCTCGGGCTGCCCGCCGATCCGCAGCACCACGTCAGGCGCCAGCAGCGCCAGGAAGGCCGGCAGGTCGCGCGCCCGGTCCGCGCCGAAGATACGGTCGATCAGCGCCGTCGCCTGGGTCTCGTCGAGCGTCATTCCGGGGCTCCCGTTGCCGCAACGATGCTCCGCCATTGCGGCGCCGGGCGGAAGGGGCTTGCGGCGGCCCCCGTGGGCGGGGGAAATGGGGATGAGCCCATCGGGAGGATATCGGGATGAGATTGTTCGGGATCGGCCGCCGTGCCCTCGCCCTCGCCGTGCTGCTGCTGCTGGCCGGCACCGCCCGCGCCGCCGAGCTGAAGGTGATGAGCTCCGGCGCCTTCACCGCCCCGCTCCGACTGTTGATCCCGGAATTCGAGAAGGCGACGGGCCACACCGTGACGCTGTCGCTCGGCGCCTCGATGGGCAATGCGCCGGACGCCATCCCCAACCGCCTGGCGCGGGGAGAGGCGGCCGATGTCGTCATCATCGCCGGGGAGGCGATCGACAAGCTGATCGCCGAGGGCCGGCTGGCCCCCGGCAGCCGCACCGACATCGTGCTGTCGCGCATCGGCGTCACCGTGCGCAGCGGCACGCCGAAGCCGGACATCGGCACGGTCGAGGCGATCCGCTCGATGCTGCTGGAGGCGCCCTCGATCGCCTATTCGGCCAGCGCCAGCGGCGTGTATGTCTCGTCCGAGATGTACCAGGCGCTGGGCATCGCCGATCAGGTCGCGCCGAAATCCCGCCGCATCATGAGCGAGCGGGTCGCCGCCGTGGTGGCGCGCGGCGAGGCGGCGGTCGGCTTCCAGCAGGTCAGCGAGATCCTTGGCGTGCCCGGTGCCGACTATGTCGGCCCGCTGCCGGAGCCGCTGCAGAAGGTGACTGCCTTCTCCGCCGGCATCGCGGCCAAGGCGGAGCAGCCGGAGGCGGCACGGCAGCTCGTCGCCTTCCTGCGCGCGCCGGCTGCCCACCCGGTGATCCGCAGCCTGGGGCTCGACCCGGCGCCCTGACTACCCCATCAGTACCGGCACCAGCGAAGCCACCAGCAACGCCGCCATCCCACGGTTGAACCAGCGCAGCGCCGCCGGGTCGCGCAGCAGCCTCGCCGTCCCGGCGCCGAGTGCGGCCCAGCCGAGCAGGCTGGCGAAGGCCGCCACAGCGAACAGCGCGGCCAGCGCCAACGCCTGCCCCGCCAGCC
>JBMOJU010000029.1:0-27267 GCA_049315625.1 Paracraurococcus sp. | reverse complement strand
CCGCCGCATCCACCATGGAGGCCGGGCCCTTCACCCCCTGCGCCGCCACCGGGCCGGCCAGCAGCAGCATCGCCAGCATCATCCGCCGCATCCGTGCCTCCATCCTTCGCGCCCATGTTAGCGCGCCGCCCGCCCCGCGGTCCCCTATCCAGCGGCGGACGCAGCCGGCACTCTGTCGGGCATGCGCCTGTCCATGATCCTGCTCGCTGTCGCCCTGACCACCCCTGCCGGCGCGGCCGAATTGAAGCTCGCCACCTGGAACATGGCCTGGCTGACGCTGCGGCCTACCGGCGATCCGGACCTGCCGCGCAGCCTCACCGTGCGCAATCCCGGCGACATGGATCTGCTCGCGCGCTATGCGACGCGGCTCGACGCCGATGTCGTCGCCTTGCAGGAGGTTGACGGGCCCGAGGCCGCCGCGAAGGTCTTCGATCCAGGCCGCTACGCCTTCTTCTTCCCGGCCGAGCAGGACATCCAGCGTACCGGCTTCGCCGTCCGCCGCGCCCTGCGCGTCGTACAGAACCCGGACCTGGACGCACTCGACCTGCGCCCGCGGGCCCGCTTCTCGCTCCGCCGCGGCACGGACATCACCATCGAATCCGGCGCCGCCCGCCTCCGGCTGTTGTCGGTCCATCTCGATGCCGGCTGCCGCGATGCGCCGCTGGCGACGCCTGGGCGGGACTGCGAATCGCTCGCCCGCCAGGCAGCGATCCTCGGCGGCTGGGTGGCGGAGCGGCAGCGAGAGGGCATCGCCTTCGCCATCCTCGGCGACTTCAACCGCGCCATGGCGGGGCCGGAAGACGATGTCTTCCGCGCCATCGCTACCGCCGGCCCGCTGCGGCGGCCGACCGAGGGCGTCTCCGACCCCTGCTGGGCCGGAGGGCGTGGACCGCGTCGCTTCATCGACCACATCCTGCTCGGCGGCCCCGCCCCCGCCTGGCTGGTCCCCGACAGCCTCCGCGTCCTGGTCTATGCCGAGCGCGACCCGGCCTGGCGCGAGCGGCTCTCCGACCACTGCCCGCTCAGCCTGCGGTTGCTGCTGCCGCGATGACCGAGCTGCGCACCTTCCTGCGGATCAGCCTGCCTTTCGCTTCCGTCGGCTTCATCAACCAGGCCTCGCGCATCGTGGTGGCAACGCTGGGGCCGGCGATGGCGCTGGAATTCGGCCTCTCGGCCAGCGGCCTCGGCGCGCTGGCGGCGGTGTTTTTCGCCGCCTATGCGCTGGCGCAGCTGCCGGTCGGGCTGGCGATCGACCTGCACGGCCCCCGGCCGGTGCAGGTCGCGCTGTCGCTGGTCGCGGCGCTCGGCTTCACCCTCTGCGCCCTGGCGCCCGACCCGCTCTGGCTCGGCCTCGGCCGTTTCGTCACCGGCATCGGCATCGCCGGCGCGCTGATCGGGCTGATGAAGGCCAATATCCAATGGTTCCCGCCGCAGCGCCTGGCCGCCGTCACCGGCGCCGGCGTGTTCTGCGGCGCCGCCGGCGGGCTGGCGGCGACGCTGCCGGTGCAGGCCATCCTGCCCTTCACCGGCTGGCGCGGCGTCTTCCTGCTGCTGGCCTGCCTGGCGGTCGGCGCCGCGGTCTGGCTGTGGTTCGGCATACCGGCCAAGGCGCCGGGGGCGAAGCCGCGGGTCCGCCGGCCGCTGCGGGCGGAGATCGCCGAGTTCGGCCGCATCGCCCGCCACCCCACCTTCATCCGCAACATGCCGGCGGTGGCGCTGCTCTCCTCGCTGGTCTTCACCTACCAGGGCCTCTGGGCGGGACCCTGGCTGCGCGACGTCGGCGGGCTGGACGCCGGGGCGCGGGCCGGCGTGCTGTTCTGCTACGCGCTGGGGATCATGGCGGGGCAGCTCGGCGGCGGGCAGCTTGCCTCGGCGATGCAGGCGCGCGGGATGGACGCGATGCGGCTCTGCTATGGCGGGATCGCCGGCATGGTGGCGATCCAGGCCGTGCTGATCAGCCAGCCGCAGGGCACCCTGCCGCTGTCCGTGCTGTGGTTCGGCTTCGCCTGCGTCGGCTCGGCCGGGCCGATCTCCTATTCCGTCCTGGCGCAACGCTTCCCGCCGGAGCTGACCGGGCGGGTCGCCACCATGCTGAATTGCAGTATGCTGTGCTTAGTGTTCCTGCTGCAGACCGTGATCGGCCTGATCCTCGACCAATGGCCGCGCACCGCGACCGGTGGGTGGGATCCGGATGGCTACTCCGCCGCTGTTTCCTTGACAGTTTTGTTGCAGGGTTTGACCGTGGCCTGGCTGGTGGCCGGCGCGAGCGGGCGAGTCCGACCAGCGAAATCCAGGGGCGCCGGATGATCAAGAACAAGAAGTTCCGCAAGATCCTCGAACGCTACAAGGTCACCGACGGCAAGGGCTTCAAGCTATCGGACCAGGACCCTGCCGACACCGCCGGGCTGGAGTTGGACAAGGACGGCGCCAAGGCGCTGCTGCAAGACGGCATCGCCCTGCTGAAGGAGGCGCAGGACAAGCTCTACGCGCAGGATCGCTGGGCGCTGCTTTGCCTGTTCCAAGCGATGGATGCGGCGGGAAAGGACGGCGCGATCAAGCATGTCTTCTCCGGCGTCAACCCGCAGGGCGTCAACGTCACCAGCTTCAAGAAGCCCGGGCCGGTCGAACTCGACCACGATTTCCTCTGGCGCCACATCATCGCCCTGCCCCGCCGCGGCGAGATCGGCATCCACAACCGGTCCTGGTACGAGGAAGTGCTGGTCGCGCGCGTCCATCCAGAGATCCTTGCCGGCCAGAACCTGCCACCCGGGCTGCGCGGCAAGAAGATCTGGGACGAGCGGCTGCAGGACATCGCCAACTACGAAGGCTACCTGGCCCGCCAGGGCATCGTGGTGGTGAAATTCTTCCTCAACGTCAGCCGGGAGGAACAGCGCAAGCGCTTCCTGTCGCGCATCGAGGAGCCGGCGAAGAACTGGAAATTCAGCGCCAGCGACGTCGCCGAGCGGCACCACTGGGATGACTACCAGGCGGCCTACGAGAAGGCGATCCGCGCCACCGCCAGCCCGCATGCGCCATGGTACGTGGTGCCGGCGGACAACAAGTGGTTCACCCGGCTGGTGGTCGCCGGCACCCTCGCCCTGACATTGGGCGAACTGGACCTGGACTACCCGCAGGTCGGGGAGGAGGCGCTGGCGCGGCTGGCGGCGGCGCGGAAGGAGTTGGAATGACCCGCAGGCGCGCCGCGAGGAGCTTGCCCTTGACGCCGGCCGCGCCGATTGCGATCCAGGCAGCGTGAGGGACCTCGTCAGCGTCGGCCGCGTCGACGAAGACACGCTCTGGGCAGTGTATGCGACCATCGGCCGCAAGAGCCGCGTGGCGGAGATATTCCGTAGCCGCGCCGCCGCGCTGGCCGATCGCGACTGGCGGGCGCAGCAGGTGCGAGCCTATGAGGATTTCCTCCGCCGGTCCGAACAGCCCGTGCCGCATTACAGCGTGGCGCCGATCAAACGGCATGATTTACCGCGGAAATGGACCCCGCTGCCGGCGCTCGGCTTCCTGCGCGGCCAGTTCATCTGAGCCGCGGCCCCGCTACCCGATCGCGCTGCCCGGATCGGGCCTGGCCATGGCGGGACCCGCGGACAGCGCCGGCCTGCGCCGCAACAGGCCAAGACCGAGCAGCCCCGCGGCGCTGACCCCGGTGATCGCCCAGCCGGCCCACTCCCAGGGCGTGACCGCGATGAATACCCTCAGGTTGCGCACAGGCCGGTCGACCGCGACCTCGAGAAAGCCGTCCTTGCCCGGCCGCACCGGAACCGCCTCCCCCTTGCCATCCTCGGCAGCCCAGGCGGGAAACCAGAACTGCGGCAGCCGCAGCGGCGCCCTGGCCTCCGGCACCAGGTAACCGGCGGCGAGGCGCTGTGTACCGGCGGGCAGCGCCGGCCGCGGATGCGGGTCTGGCGCCGGCTCGGTCTCCGTCCCGTCCCACTTCACCCGCCAGCCATTCTGCCGCGCCCAGGCAGGCAGGTGTTCCGAGGAGACGCCACGCGGCGAGCCCAGGGCACGGGCCAGCCTTTCCTCGGCCGGCAGAAAGCGGGGCCAATCCGGATGGCCATAGGCGACCCGGGCCCAGAGGTAGACCGGCACGAAGACCGCGCAGGCCACGCCGAGGCCCAGCACCAGCCGGCGCGCCGCCGGGCGTCCACCCGCCAGCGCCAGCGCGGCCATCGCCGCAAGCGGCAGGCTCAGCACCGTGGTGGCCCGCCAGGGAAACTCGATCGAGCGAAGCTGCGGCAGGACGACCCAGAGCGGCAGGGTGAGCACCGTCATCAGCGCCGCCGCGGCCGCCAACAGCACCAGCGCGGCCCGGCCGAGCGGCGCGCGCGCCGCAGCCCCGCCCAACTGCCGCAAGGCCAGTGCGGCAAGCCCGACCAGCGCCGCGGCGCCCCAGATGATGACCAGGAACTGGATCCAGCCCGGGTCACCCTGCGGCAGGCCATACAGGAACAGGCTGCCTTCCCAGGTGCCGTCCTCCAGCCCTTCGAAATTCGCCTCTCGCAGCAGGCCCATGGCAGGCAGGATAAAACAGGCGGAGAGCCCGGCACCGGCGATTCCGCCGCCCAGCACCATCAGCGCCGCACGCGGTCCGGCATAGGCCCAGGCGTAGAGCGGTGCGAGGTGTGCGATCAGCACGCAGGTCGGCAAATGAGTCATCGCCAGCGCGCCGAAGGCCAGCGCCAACGCCGGCAGGCCGCGGCCGTCGCGGCTTTCCGCCACGCGTTCCAGTGCGAGCAGCAGGAAGGGCAGTATGGCGGCCCCGGCGATCTCGGCATAGGCGAAGCGGATCCAGGGATTGACCACCGCCGGATAGGGCAGCAGTGCCGCCAGCGCCGCCGCGGCCAGCGCCGCCGCGGGCGGCACATGGCGCTTCAGCCAAAGGAAGCAGCCGAGCGCGAAGACCAGCCGCCAGAGCATGACGGCGAGTGCCAGCGTGCCGGGGATGTCGAGCCCGCTGACCCGCCGCAGGGCCGCGCCGGCCCAGTAGGCGAGCGGCGGGTAGGTGAAGAAGGTGATGCCGCCGAGACCGAAATTGCTTTCCATCACCCAGCGCGGCCAGAACCGCCCGGCCGACCAGCCAGCATCCATGAAGCTCAGCGCGGTCAGCGCGTAGTTCGAATCATGGCCGAAATTCCGCCCATGCACCGGCACGCCGAGCAGCGGCGACAATGCCGCAGTGACGATCAGCAGCAGCGCGAGGAGCAGGCCGGTGCGCCGGATCATGCGACATCTCCCCGCCCGGCCCAGCGCCGGATGACGAGCGCACCGAGCCAGAGCAGCAGCATAAGGTCGAGCGCATGCAGCGCCACCGTGTAGCGGACATGCCCGGCCTCCGCCGCCGCGGTCGCCAGCAGCGTGCCGTGCACCACCATGGCGGCGCCCCACATCAACACAAGCATCGGCGTCGCCCGCCGCCGCAGCACGCGCACCGCGGCAAGCGGGATCAGCAGCAGCGTCGCCAGCGTGCCGAGGATCGACACGCCGAACAGCGGCACCATGCCAAAAAGCGGAAAATCGTATCGTTCGATCCCCCAGCAGGTCTCGGTCTGGGCACAGGCAGCGAAGCGCTGCGGGTCCGCCGGCACGGCGGTAAGCGCAGCGGGCCAGTAGTGCGGATGGATGATCAGCGAGATCCAGTCATTCGCCACCATCGCCAGGTATTCGCCGCGATGCGCCGCCAGCAGCGGCGCCGAGATGGCCCGCGCGATCGCATCCTTCTGCCGCCCGTCGGCGGCGATCCATTCGGGCCAATCCTTGTCGGCCAGAGGCCAGAACACGGCATAGCGCACGTCACTGGTCGCCTGGATCTGCGCCCGCAGCCGGGCGGCGAAGTCGGGTTGCTCGGCGGTGAGCTGGCGCGATACCGCCGCGGCGTCGGTCACCTGTGTCGCCAGGGGTTCAGGCAGCAGCGGCAATTCGCCGGGCCGCGCCAGCACGAGCGACTTGCCGAGGACCGATATGCCGGCCCATGAGCCGATCTCGAAATGCCCGCTCCGCGTCCAGGTCCAGGCCATGCCGACCAGCAGGCACAGCGCCGCCAGTCCGCCGCAGGCCGCGGCACGCAGCGCCGCGGCGCCAGGCCGCACGCGCGGATCGCACAGCGCCGCCAGCAGGGGCAACGGCAGGAAGGCCAGGCCTGTGCTTCGCGTCAGCGTCGCAAGGGCGAAGCACCCCGCGGCGACCAGCAGCGCATCCAGCCCGCCGCGGCACACGTAGCGGCACTGCATCGCGAGACCGAGCAGCACCAGCGCCATGAACGGCGCCTCCGTCATCATCCAGCTCGGCGAATCATGGATGCCCGGATGCATCAGCAGGACCGGCACGGCAAGCAGCGGCACCAGCGGGCTGCGCAGCATGCGGCCAAGCTCGACCGCGAAGACGGCGACGCCGAGCCCGAGCAGGATAAGCTGCAGCTGCGGCAGATATTCGGTGCCGCCGCTGACCGCCTGCCAGCCATTGATCAGCCAGCCATAGAAGGGCGGCCGGTAGCTGAACAGGAATTGGTAGGCGTAGCTGTCACCGGTGGTCAGCGGCGCCACCGGCAGCTTGCGCGCCATGCGGAAGATCAGCACCGTGGTGAGCATCAGCGCGATGCCCTGAATCCAGGTATCCCCGGCGCGCCAGGACACGCGATCCGCATTCGCTGCCACGGGAAGCGTCCGTGCAGCGTCAGGCCCCATGTTGATCCGCTGACTCATGCCCAGCCCGCATCCATACCGGACGCCGCCGCGCAGGGCAGATTTTGCCCCGCATCCGGCGCCGGTCCCGGTAAGGCAATATGCCGCAGCGGTCAGTGTCCCGCGCCTCACGGTCCGGTTTCCCTGCCGGGCCTGACTGCGTTGTGAGAGTTGATGCAGCAGCGCCCCGCTCGCCGGATTGCGTTTTCCCGTCAGGCCTGCTCGGCGCCTAGCGTGCGGCGACATTCGGATCGGGAATTCCGTGGACGATCTTCCCCATTGGCGCGGACCGCTCGCGGGCAACGCGCTGTCGTCGAGCGGGCGCGGCGCCGCGCCGTCGCTCTCCGTCGTCGTGCCCGCCTATAACGAGATCGAGGTGATCGACGAGTTCCAGCGTCGCCTCGCGGCCGTCATGGATGCGCTGGGGCTCAGCTGGGAGGTCGTCTATGTCGATGACGGCTCGTCCGACGGCACGCCCGAGCGGCTCGCGGCGCTGCAGGCGACCCGGCCGGAAGTGGCGTTGGTCGCGCTCAGCCGCAATTTCGGCAAGGAGGCGGCGCTCACCGCCGGGCTCGACCACGCGACGGGGCGCGAGGCGGTGATCGTCATCGATGCCGACCTGCAGGATCCGCCGGAGGTGATCCCCGACCTGATCGCCGCCTGGCGCGACGGCATCGACATCGCCTATGCCCAGCGCCGCACGCGGGACGGCGAAACCTGGTTGAAGAAGGCGACCGCGAGTGCCTTCTACCGGCTGATGGGCCGCATCGGCGGTCCGGTGCGGCTGCCGGCCGATACCGGCGATTTCCGGCTGATGAGCCGCCGCGCGCTGGATGCGCTGCTGCAATTGCGCGAACGCCATCGCTTCATGAAGGGCCTCTTCGCCTGGGTAGGCTTCCCGGCGCGCGCCGTGCCGTACGACCGCGCGCCGCGCGCGGCCGGCACGACGAAGTGGAATTACCGCCGGCTTTGGACCCTCTCGCTGGAAGGTATCACCAGCTTCACCACGCTGCCGCTGAAATTCGCCACCTGGCTCGGTCTTGCCACCGCCGCGGCGGCGCTGCTCTATGGTGGCTGGGTGGTGGCGAAGGCGTTGCTCTTCGGCGACCCGGTCCCTGGCTATCCCAGCCTGATGACCGTCGTGCTGCTGCTGGGCGGGGTGCAGCTCCTCACCCTCGGCGTCATCGGCGAATACCTTGGCCGCATCTTCAACGAAACCAAGGGTCGGCCGCTCTACATCGTCGGCCGCCACCTGCCGAGCGGGGAGCGCGGTGCGCTACCAGCGGAGTAGCACCACCGCCGGATGGCTGCGGTCCACCTCGGCAGGCGGCACCGCGGCACCAAGCGCCGCGACGCGCTGCGCCCG
The DNA here is from genome assembly GCA_049315625.1 of Paracraurococcus sp. GTDB lineage: Bacteria > Pseudomonadota > Alphaproteobacteria > Acetobacterales > Acetobacteraceae > Paracraurococcus. The sequence continues at coordinate 19,209 of JBMOJU010000029.1, read as the reverse complement.
CCAGTCGGTCTCCCGCAGCAACACCCAGACGTGGCGGCCGGACCGCGCCTCGCGCGCCAGCGCCTCCGTGGAGATCACCACCGGGCGGGCGATATGGTCCGGGATATAGAGGTCGTCCGGATGCGGCTGGGGGTGCCAGCGGAACAGCTGCCGGCCGCTGTCGGTGAAATACCCCTCGGCGTAACGCAGGGGACCGAGCAGCGAAGTCTCCGGCCCGATCGCCACGATGTCCTCGGCGCCGAGCCGCGGCATCAGTTCCGCCATCAGCCCGCGCCAATCCTCCTTCTGCGTCGGACCGCGCGCATAGACGCCAGTCAGCCCCAGCAGGATACATGCGCTGTACGCCAGGGCGAGCGCTCCGCGCAGCCAGCGTGGCGCCGGCGAGAGCAGCGCCAGGGCCATCAGCACGGCGAGCGGCACACCCATCCAGACGATGATGCGAGGGATCAGAAAGGGCGAGACATAGCTCAGCCCGATCGCGGCCAGCAGGAAGCCGCCCGGCACGCCGATCAGCAGCGATGCCTGCGCGAAGGACAGTCGCAGCAGCGGCATCATCGCCGCCAACAGCGCCAGGGCACCGAGCGACAGCATACAGGAGATGCGAAAGAGCGTCAGCGGCGTCACCGGATCAACCAGCAGGTGGTTGCCGAGGTTGAGCAGGCCAATGAGGTCTGGTGGCTGAATCCAGTTCAGGTCGTGCCGCCCGGTCTGCACCAGGATGGCATAGGCCAGCGGCACCGCCAGCACCGCGATGACACCATGCGTCAGCAGAAAGGCCGGCAGCGCCGCCCGTTGCCGCGGCGCACGCACCATCACCAGGCCGCCGCAACCCGCCAGCGCCGCCACGGTGAAGACCGAGGTCGCATGCGCGTGCAGCAGCAGCACAGCGCCGGCCGCATACAGCGCCAGCGCGGCACGGTCAGCCTGCGCCCCGCGCTGCGCCGCGCTGGCCAGGAAGCGCTGCAGCCCCAGCAGCGCCACGCCGAACGCCAGCGGCAGCAGCGCATAGACCCTGGCTTCCTGCGCGAAGTAGATCTGCATCGGCGCCACGGCAAACAGCAGTGCCGCCAGCAGCCCTGCCACCGGGCCAGCGACCTCCAGCCCCAGCAGGAACACCACGGGGATCGTCGCCGTCCCGGCCACGGCTGAGAACAGCCGCAGCGCCACATCACCGTCGCCGGCGAAGACCGCCCAAAGCTTCAACAGCGAGTAGTAGAGCGGCGGCGTAGTTTCGATCACCAGCCCTTCGGTCCAAAGATAGCCCAGCGGCTTGTGGATCCACCACGCGGAGAAGGCCTCGTCGCTCCAGAGCGAGGCGGCGCCGATCTGATGCAGCCGCAGCGCCAGGCCAAGCAGGGTGACGAGACCGACGCCGGCGACGACCGTGGCCGCCGGCCCGGTCAACCACGCCGGCCGTATCGCGACATGGGAGATAGTGCCGGCGCGCGGATGATCCTGCATAGCGATGTCCTGGAAGAGGCGGCGCGATGGCCACGCTATTGGAAGCGCGCGAAAGCGCGACCGGCACCCCGGACGACCGATCACTTAACCGGGATAGTACTTGTGGAATGAGCTTCCGCCACGGGTTGGACTTCCAGTCCTATTCCGTGGGTCTCGGGGTTCCGGATCACGCCTCCTGCAAGGCGCGCGGCCAGCGGAAGCCGAGCGCCGGCGTCACCACCGCCGCATAGGCCAGCGCCCCCGCCAGGGCCGTGCCCAACAGCGCCGGCACCGCAGCGTGGGCCGCCAGCTCCCGCGCCACCCAGGCGGCGACAACGCCCATGACCAGCGTGCCAAGCAGCGGCGCCAGCAGCCGCTGCGCCAGCCAGGCGGGCGAGCGGCCCAAGGCGCGCAACGTGACGAGGAGCTGCAGTGGCGGAACGGCAAGGCTGCCCAGCACCCAGCAGAGCGCCGCGGCGGCGGCATCCTGCGGCCGGAGCAGCACCAGCCCGCCTAGCGGCATGGTGAAGGCCACGAGTTGCATCAGCAGATTCATTCGGGTCCGGCCGAGGGCCAGCCAGAGCGCCGGCGCCGGGCCGACCAGGAAGCCGGGGATAGCGGCCAACGCGACCAGCCGCGCCGGCTCCGCCGCGCCGATCCAAGGGCCGCCCATCAGGATCTCAATGAGGCGTGGTGCGGTGATGGCGAGGCCAGCGGCGATCGGCAGGCCGATCAGCGCCTGGAGCTGGGCAAGATCGCCATAGGCCTCGGCGAGCGCCGGCCGGTCGCTCTGCAACGCGGCGAGCCGCGGCATGGCGATGCGGGAGGCGGCGCCGGTGACGACGGCCATGGCGACGTCGAGCAGGCGGAAGGCGATATGCGTCACCGCCACGACCGTCTCCGCCACCAGCATGCCCAGGCCGACGATGAAGATGCGGTAGCGGCCGTTGAAGACCAGCAGCGCCAGAATCTGTGGCCCGGCCACGGGCCAGAGTTCGGCCAACGCAGCGCGCTCGAAACCGCGATGCGGCCGCCAGCCGGCGCGCAGCGCCAGCAGCAGGAAGACCGAGAGCGAGGCGGTCGCCTGCTGCGCCGCCATGGACCAGGCCCCTGCCCCGGCCAGCGCCGCCAGCACGCCGACCCCGACCGCGAGCGGCTGGCAGAGCAGCACGCGGGCGGCCAGCAGCCGGTAGCGCCGTTCCTTCAGCACCAGGGCCGAAAGCATCCCGGCCGCGGCCGAGAACGGCAGCAGCAGCGCCATGGCGCGGATCATTCCCGTCACCGGTGCGCCGGTGGCGGCGGCTATCAGCGGCGCACCGAGCCAGAGCACGAGCATGCCGACAGCCGACGCGGCCAGCGTGGCCCAGAACGCCGAGGAACGGTGCCGTTCCTCCAGCCCGCGGCGTTGCAACAGGCTGTCGCCGAACAGCGCAGCGATCGGGAAGTCGATGGTCAGGAATACACTGGCGGCGATGGCACCGATGCCCGCCGCCGCCGGCCCGATGATGCGGGCGACGAAGAGCAGCCCGACCAGCGCGGCAACGGCAGCGCAGAGCGTCTCCGCCGCCACCCAGGCCGGCGAGGCCGGGCCAGGCAGGAGCCGGCGCATCGGCTCAGCGCGCCTCCCAGTCGAGGATGGCGCCGGGCGGCAGTTCCGACGCCATGGCGCGCAGCGCGACGCGGATCGGTTCCACCGCCTCAGGCGTGGTGGCGAAGAAGGTGACGACCGGGCCACGCACGGTGACGAGGCGGCCGCGGAGCTTCAGCCGGGCGATCGGCTGCCAGCCGGAAGGCGGCACCGGCGGTGCGACATCGTACAGCATGGCGAGGCCGACATTGTGCTTCGCCGCCAGCCGTTCCACCCAGCCCGGACCGTCCCCGCCGCGGCGCGCTTCCTCATTGGCCAGGCCCGAGAGGTCGAGCATGTAGTGCGGCACCTGGTAGTTGACGTAGCCCAGGTGGTTGGCGGCGAAGGGTCGGCGCCAGTGATCGTTGACGAAGCGGTGCATCTGGTACTGCTGGTCGTGCACGTTGCCGGCAGCCGCCACCGCATCGACCGTGCGGAGGACATAGCCGGAAAAGAGAAACAGCAAGGCGAGGCAGAAGCCGGCGCAGCGCCTTGCGTCGAACCGGCGCAGGCCCGCATTGATCTCCGGCTGCCAGGCGACGAGGACGGCACAGAAGCCGAGCGCCAGGACGTAGATCTCGTAGCGGGAGAAGGAGCTGAGGCTGCCGCCGGTGAGCTGCGCCAGGGCGACAACAAGGAAGAAGCCGACCGCCGCCGGCTTGGCCCAGGCGCGCTCCCCGAAGCGGGACGGCACCGCGCCGCGCGAGAGGCCCCAGAGGCCAAGGACGATCAGCAGCGCGATATGCGTGCCGCCATAGGCCATGAGGTTCCCGCGGTAGGCGCCATAGACCGCCTTGACGAAGCCGAGCGCGCCGCTGTCGCCCATGCCGATGCCGGTGCTGGCCACTTCCGAACGGTGCAGCACCGAGGTCGGCAGCCAGGGCAGGCCGAGGCTGTGCAGGAACAGCATGAAGCCGCCGACCAGCACGACGCCGATGGTCCCGATGGTGAGCGCGTGGCGCCACTTGCCGAAGGCGATCAGCACCAGCATGTCGGCCGCCAGCGCCGCCGCCGCTTCGAACCGCAGCAGCGGCAGCAGGGTGATGGCGGCGAGCCACCACCAATCCGCCTGCTTGGTGCGGACGAAGCGCAGCAGGCCGAGCAGCGAGATCACCGTCAGGGTGACGTGCAGCGAGTGTTCCAGGCCGGCGAAGGCGAGTCCGACGAAATTGAAGGCGAGCGTCAGCGCCGCGGTGATGGCGACCAGTTGCAGCGTGGTGAGGCGGTCGACCTCCAGGCCGATCTCCTCGGCCACGGCGTAGATCAGCACGGCCGCGGCAACCGTCGCGGCGAGGCAGACCAGCAGCGCGGAGAATTGCCCGAGCGGCAGGAAGGACAGCACCGCGAGCAGGAAGGGATAGATGATGGAGGAGGAGGGCGAGGCCGGCTCGCCCGGGTTGATGCCGTAGGTGCCGCGGAGGATCTGCTCCGCCATCGCCATCTGCGTGTAGGGCGCGTCGAGCGTATAGGTGAAATGCCCGCCGTTCCGCAGCAGGATGCCGGCGAGCAGCGCCAGCGCCAGCACCAGAACGCTGAGCGCGATGACAGTCTTCGGCCTTGCCGCGGCGGCCGCGTAGGCGCCGACGGAATCGGCGCCGGAGCGCGAGAGCGAGTCCATGCCTTACCTTCCGGTCGGGGTCAGATGTCGAGCTTGTTGAAGACGCGCGTCGGCAGGCCGCGGATGATCGTCATCACCGGCCACCAGATGCGCGGCAGATAGGCCCCGCCCCCGCCGCCCTGGGCGAGCTTCCAGGCACCGGCGGCGAAGGCGCGCGGCGTCGTCATGAAGGGCAGCTTCGGCAACGGCCAGGTCATGGCGGTATCGACCGGGCCGGCCTTGAGGCAGAGCACCCGCACGCCGGAACGCGACAGCCGCGCCGCATAGCCCTGCAGGTAGGTTAGCAGCGCCGCCTTGGTCGCGCCGTACAGGTAGTTGCGCGGCCGCCCGCGATCGCCGGCAACTGAGCCGAGCGCCACCACAACGCCCCGCCTCTGCGCCTCCAGCACCGGGGCAAGCGCCGCCAGGACCGTGGCCGCGCCGGTGAAATTGGCTTCGACCATGCCGGCGGCGATGGCCGGGTCGCGGTCGGCCTCCGCCTGTTCGGGCATGACGCCGAAGGCGAGGAAGACGTTCAGCGGACCGCCGGCGCGGGCCGCACAATCCTCGACGAAGGCGGCGTGGGACGCGGTGTCGCGTGCATCGAAGGGCACCGGCGTCGCTGGTACGTTGTGACGGATCGCCAGATCGGCGGCCTGACGTTCCAGGTCGTCCATGTCGCGGCCAGCCAACAGGATGCCCGCGCCATGCGCCGCGGCTTCCTGGGCGAAGGCGCGGGCCACGGCGGAGGACGCGCCCAGCATCAGCCAGGTCGGTTGCATCGTGGTGCTCATGCCAGGCCCAGCCGTCTCGCCATGTCCGAGGAAAGCCGCGCCTGTGGATCGACCGAGGCGCGGATTTCGAGGAAGCGCTGCGCTTCGGGGTACATCTCCCAGAAGCCCTCGGCCGAGAGCAGGCTGTCCTTGGCCAGGTAGATTCGGCCGCCGGCCTCACGCGTGATGCGTTCCAGCGCGGCAAACAAGCCGCGGACACCGGGCCGCGCCGGGACATCGAGCGCCAGCGAATAGCCCGGCTGGCCGAAGGAGAGCAGGCCGCGCCCGCTCCGCCCCATCACCTTCAGCACCGCGAGGAAGGACGCATCGCCAGTGGCCGCGATGGTTTCCAGGAGCCGGCGCAGGGCCGTCTCCCCCGGGCCGAAGGGCAGCACGCACTGGAACTGGTGAAAGCCGCGCTTGCCATACAGGCGGTTCCAGCGGTGGACCGCGTCCAGCGGGTAGAGGAATTTGCCGTAGTGCTGGATCTGCTGTCGCCCGGCCTCCGACACGCGGCGCCAGTAGAGCGCGTTGAAAGCCTTCACCGTCAGCCGGTTCAACGCCCAGCCCGGAGCCTCGACGGGAAAGGTCTTCGCCGTGTCGGGCGGCACCGTAACGCCCGTTTCGCTCGGCTCCGCGACTTCGAGGATGCCGCGGCCGAGTGCCGCGCCGCTGGCCAGCGCATCAATCCAGCCGACGGACCAACTTGCCTCCGCCGCGGCGGCGAAGCCGGCGAGGAAGTCGTCGAGGTTGCGCATGCGCCGGCTGTTCACCGTGAGCGCGTTGGACGGCACCGGCTGCAGGCGGAAGCAGATGGCAGTGATGATGCCGGTCAGGCCCATGCCGCCGATGGTGGCGCGGAACAGCGCCGGCTCGTCCTCGTCCGAGACGCGGAACTGGCGGCCATCCGGCAGCAGCAGATCGAGCCACGCCACGTGGTCGCCGAAGCTGCCGGCGCGGTGGTGGTTCTTGCCGTGCACATCGTTGGCGACGGCGCCGCCCAACGTAACGAAGGCGGTGCCCGGCGAGGTCGGCGCCAGCCAGCCACGCGGCAGGAAGACCCGGAGGAGGTCGGCGAAGGTGACGCCGGGTTCGGTTACCACCAGTCCGGTGCCGGGATCGAAGGCCAGGATGCGGTCCAGCCGCCCCGTCAGCACGGCAGCGCCGCCGCTGTTCAGCGCCTGGTCGCCATAGGCGCGGCCGCCGCCGTGGGGGAGCAGGGTGCGGCCTTCCGGCGCGTCGAGCGCCGCCAACAATTCGCGCATGCGCTCGGGCCGCGCCGCCAGGCAGGGCGCGGCGCTGCTGCGGCCCCAGCCCTGCAGCGAAACCTGCTTCCAGCCGGCCGTGCGGTGTGCATCCGCGGCAGCTTCGGCCGCGCGTTGCTCGGTCATGGTGTCCGACATGAGGTCCTCAGAGCGCCGCGACGATGGCGGCGGCGATGACCGCGCCGATGGCCCAGCTCCAGCGGTCGCGCAGGGCGAAAACCACGGGGTCATCCTTCAACAGGCGGCGATGCGAGAGCATCCAGATCCGCACCAGCCAGACGGCCAGCGCCGCGGGCGCAACGTAGAGCCAGGCGCCGTGCGCATAGAGGCGAGAGGGCGCGGCCTCGTTCGCCACGTAGAGGATCATGATCTGCAGCGCCGCCATGGCGGAGGCGGCGCCGAAGCCGAGGGTGAGCGGCCAGTCGTCGACCTCGTAGCCGCGGCGGGCGAGGCCGCCGCCATGCGCGACCTTCGCCTCCATAAGCTCGCCATGCCGCTTGGCGAGGGCGCAGGAGAAGAAGAAGAAGCCGGCGAAGGCCATCAACCAGGGCGAGTAGGACACGCCGGCCAATTCGACGCCGAGCGCCAGGCGCAGCGTGAACAAGCCACCGATGGTCAGCGTATCCAGCAACGCGATGCGCTTTAGGAAACCTGAATAGGCCAACGAGAGACAGACGTAGCCGAGCAGCCCGAGCCCGAAGGTGGGGCTGAGAACCGCGCCGCCGACCAACCCCACCAGGACCAGCGCGATGGCGCCGGCCAGCGCATGCAGCGGCGCGATGCGGCCGGCAGCGATGGCGCGGTTATGCTTTGTGCGGTGCAGCCGGTCCGACGGAAGGTCGGCGATGTCGTTCAGCAGGTAGGTGCCCGAGGCCGTCATGCCCATCAGCACCAGGCCGAGTGCGCAGGTGACGATGGCTTGGGGGTCGCCAAGCTTGTGGCCGAGCACCAGGGGAACGAAGAGCAGCGCGTTCTTCGACCACTGGTGGATCCGCATCGCCCCGATCCAATCGCGGATCGGCGAGTTCTGCGACGGGAACTCCGCCAACACCTCGGTTTCCGCCATTCGCCTAGCGGCGGCGGCGACTGCGGGACTGGTGTTGACCAGCACGATCTCCTCCGCCGCGGCGAAGACATCGAGGTCATGGTGGCTGTCGCCAGCATAGGCGAAGCCGTCCGGGAAGCGCTCCCGCAGCCAGGCCGCCTTTTCCGCACCCTTGAGGTTGCGCGTACCGTCGCTGCCGGTGGCGCTGTCGAAGATGTCGAGATGGTCGGCCACCGCATCCGCCACCGACTGGTCGGCGGCGGTGACCAGATGCAGTCGGCGGCCGGCCGCGCGCTGGCCTTCCAGCCAGTCGACAAAGGGCTTGCGCAACGGCAGGATCGCGGCATCGGCCGGCGCCGCCCGGCTGACCTGCTGCTTGAACTGCGCGCGGCCGTGGCGCAGCGAATTCAGCAGGCCCGGCACCGAGGCGGGGTCGCGCAGCAGCGCTGCCACAAGCCCTTCATGCAGCGTGTCGGTCGCCAGCAACGTGCCATCAAGATCGACGGCAAGGGGCAGCAGCGGCGCCGCGTTTGCCGCCCCCGGCACACCTTGTCCCTGCTGCATCACCGCATCCTGCATCCGAGTTCCGGTCCTGATCACGCCGCCGGAAAATCCCATCGCGGGTGTGAAGGCGGTAGTGCCATTGGCGTGAGACATCGCGCCATGACGTAAAGATGCGCAGCGCAGCAAACGTAACTCACGGTTGAACGAACTTGAATTGGGCTTCGGTTCCCTCGCCCTGTGGTGTCGCGGCGACGCGCAACGCAACGTGACGCCACCGGGCTGCTGCTGACCGATCCTTGCCTTTCGCGCGAACCCGCCGCCTGCCTAATCTCCGGCCGCCATGCAAGGTCATGTCAGGAACGGAATGCGCGCGACGACGACACAGGTTCGGGATGGACGCGTGCCGGGGATTACCGTCTGCCTCGTCACCCATAACCGCCCGCATTACGTACGAAGCTGCCTGGAAAGCCTGCGCGCGCAAAGCGTCGGGCTGGACGCCTTCGATGTTATCGTCGTCGACAGTTGTGGCACGCCCGAGACCGGCACGGCGCTGCGGACGATGGCAGCGACGCTGCCCAATGCCCGGCTGCTGCGCGTGGATCGGCCCGGCGCCAGCGCCGCACGCAACCTCGGTGCAGAGGCATCGGCAAGCGACTTTCTGGCCTATCTCGACGATGACGCGTTGGCGATGCCGGATTGGATCGAGCGCATCCAGGCGGTGATCCAGGAACGCGATCCATGGCCCGGCGTGATCGGCGGCAAAGTGCTGCCGGTCTGGGAAGAGCCGCTGCCGGATTGGTGGCCGGACAGCCTGCGCGGTGTGCTCTCGATCATCGAATGGGAAGGCCGCGGCGAGTTCCGCAGCACCGCGATCCCTGCCTGGCTCGAACCCTACGGCGTGAACATGGTGGTGCAGCGCCAGCCGCTGCTGGAGATGGGCGGTTTCGCTGATCGGCTGGGCCGCTTCGCCGGATTGCTCCTGTCGGATGAGGACGTGCAGGTCGCCTGGAAGCTGCAGGATCGCGGCCATTCCGCCTGGTACGACAGCCGCATCGTGGTGCGCCACCAGATCCAGGCATCACGGATGAACCCGGAATGGCTGCTCAAGCGGCTCTACTGGCAGGGCGCCTCCACCGTCGCCACGCGCCGCATGCTTGGGCAGCCCGGCCAGGTCTGGCGCGAATTCCCGCGCCGCCTGGCGGTAGAGATGCTGACCGCCTTCGCCGGCCTGGTGCCCGCCGCCTCCACCCGGCTGCTGCCGCTGCGCTGGCGGCTGGCCTATGCGCAGGGCTTCACCCGGATGGCGCTGGCCAACGAACAACGGAAGCGTAGCCTGCCCGGACGCACGCTGCGCGCGTTGATCCGCCGCGACGGCACGCCGATCATTCCCGCGCTGGATATCGGCGCCCGCGCCGGCGTCACCCCACCCGCCAGGCCGGAGGGGCACCGCTGAGATGCTGACGACCGTCTTCGCCACCCGCAATCGGGCCGCCAGCCTGCCACGCGTTCTCGATGCCTTTGCCGCGCTGCAATCACCGCCGGGCGGCTGGTCGCTCGTCGTCGTCGACAATGGCAGTGCCGATGCGACGGCGGAGGTGGTGCAGCGCTACATCGGGCGGCTCCCGCTCACGCTGCTGCATTGCGCCGCGCCCGGCAAGAATCGCGCGTTGAACGCGGCACTGCCGCATATCGCCGGCGATCTCGTCGTTTTTACCGATGACGACGTGCTGCCGGCCGCCGATTGGCTGGTACGGCTGCGCGCGGCGGCCGACGCGCACCCGGAGACGACACTCTTCGGCGGCACGGTGCGGCCGGACTGGCCGACGCCGCCACCAAGGTGGCTCTCGGAACGCGCCGTCGAGTTCAGCGTGCTCTACGCGCAGAACGTGCGCCACGCCGGCCCCTGCCGGCCGATCTACATCTACGGCCCGAACATGGCCGTCCGCGCCGATGTCTTCGTCGCCGGCACCCGCTTCGCCGAGCATGTCGGGCCTGACGCCACGAACCCGCTCTACGCCATGGGGTCGGAGACGGAACTGCTGCGCCGCCTCGAGGCCCAGGGGCATCGCGGCTGGTTCGAGGCGAGCGCAGTGGTCGGCCACATCATCCGGCCGGAACAGATGCAGGAGAGTTGGATACTGGAGCGCGGCTACCGCTACGGCATCGGCGAGGGCCGCAACCACGCCAGCGCGCTGTTCGCCGGCCGTCCCCTTCTCGCCGGGCTGCCTGGGCCGCTGCTCGCCCGCATCCTGGCCTACCGCATTGCCGCGCGTGGCATGGGGCTCCTGCCGCCATCCGCCGAACGGTTGCGCATCCGCTACCGTGACCGTTGGTTGGCCGGCGTCCTCGCCGGCCGGCGTGCGCCCTTGAGTGCGCCAAGCCTAGCGCAGCCCCACTTTTCCGCCTGATGGAGACCTGAGGTGTACTCGACGAGGACCCCCGCCTGGGCTTTGCGCGCACCGTCGACAACGGTCACGCTACCGCTCGCGCTGCTGCTGATCTCGCTGCTCGCCTATATGGCGGCGCGCAAGCTGACACTGTTTGCGGCACATGAGTCGGAAGCGCATGCCTTCGCGCTGACGGTGTTCTGCTGCGTCGCCGCGCTGCCCTTCGTCGCCATCCGCTATGGCGACATCCCGTTCATGCTGCGCGCCATCGTGCGCGGCATCGGCATCGTCGTCTTCGTGCAGGTGCTGTTCGACGCCTTCGGCCCGGTCCCGCCGGCGCCGAACCTGATCCTCGGCGAGGGCGGCGCACACGCGCTGTTCTTCCGCTGGGGCATGCTGATCGCCGTGGTGGCCGGCACAATCGGCATGCTGAGGCCGGCCTTCCTCGCGCCACTCCTCTACTACTACATCCTGTGGCGCCACCTGATCGGCCCGCGAACCGACATGTGGGTAACCGATACCGACTACTTCGCCATGCTGGACGGCATCGCCTTCGCGGTGATCAGCACGCTGGTGATCATCACCGCGACCAGCGAATGGACGCTGCAGCGCGCCCCTTGGCTGCGCGGCCTGCTGGCCGACATGCCGCCGATGGTCTTGCGGCAGAAGGCGTCAATGCTGATCTGGGCCGTGGTGGTCGGGGCGCATCTGGGTAACTACTTCTGCTCCGGCGTCGCCAAGTTGGTGGCCGGCGGGCCGGAGCCCTGGACCTGGCTGCTCGACAACCCGACGCAGACGGCGATCGTCATCGGACTGGAACGCGGCAACAACCCGCTCGCCACCTTCCCGACACTGCTGCAGGGCAGCTGGGATATCATCGCCAACTTCACCCTGGCCTTCAACTTCGTCGTGCTGGGCGCCCAGCTGTTCTCGCCCTTCGCCATTCTGCGCAAGCGCTGGCTGCTGTTCTTCACCCTGCTGTTCGACGTGTTCCACATCATCGTCTACTTCACGCTGGGTGCGCTGTTCCACTACTGGATCGCGGTCAACCTGATCGTCTACACCTCTGCCTGGCGGCTGAAAGAGTCCGAGCTCACGCCGATGGTGAAGGGCGTCTGCATCGCCGCGGCGCTGTTCGGCCATACCGTCTTCTACACCAACTTCCTCGGCTGGCTGGATGCGGCGCGGCTGGCGAGCCCACAGTTCTACGCCATCACCAAGGATGGGCGGGAGGTGTGGATGACATCCGCCTATTTCGGCATCTATTCGTACAGCATCGCGCAGACCGCGCTCTACGTACCGGAGGGCCAGTTCCCGCACCGCATCGGCGGCAACCTGAACAACCTGCAGGACTGGCGCGAGGCATCCGCCTGCATGGCCAGCAACCAGGAGAAGGCGCAGGAGATCGGCGGCGCCACCATGGCTTCGGTGGACCGGCTGGTGCGGGAGACGGACGCCTTCATGCGCCGCTACCCAGCGATCAAGAACGACAACCTCTATTATCTCTACCCACATCACATGCAGCCGAACCCGTGGGTGTTCACCGAGTTCAACCGGCTGAAGATCGACGACATCATCGGCTACAAATACGTGGTCGACAGCGTCTGCCTCGATCTCAGGGGCGGCGAGCTGCGGCGCGACGTCAAGGCCCGTGCGGAGTTCCGCTTCGATGTCCGCTGATACGATCGACACGGCGGCGCCTCAGGCACTGGTCGAGGCGAAGCAGATCTGGGTCGTCTATGATGGCATGTGCCCGTTCTGCACCCGCTACGTCATGCTCTACCGGATCCGTCAATTGGCGGAGAAGGTGCACATGATCGACGCCCGCACCGATCACCCGGTGGTGCGGGAGGCCAAGGGCCTCGGCCTCAGCCTCGAAAACGGCATGGCGGTGAAGTGGAACGGCCGATTCTACCATGGGTCGGAAGCGCTGCACGTGCTGGCGCTGCTCGGCTCGGACAACGGCGTGTTCAACCGGCTGAACCGGCTGGTGTTCAGCCGGCCGCAGCTGGGGCGTTTCCTGTACCCATACATGGTGGCCGGGCGGCGGTTGACGCTGAAGCTACTGGGCCGCCCGCCTATCGCGGATTGAGCAGGGCGGCGGCGATCGCCGCCCACTCGGCCTCCAGCGTCACCGCGGGCCGGGCGCGGCGCGCGCGGCGGTACCAATACTCGGCATTCGCCAGGTCGCCCTCCCGCCGGTGCAGGTAGGCATGGACCCAGGCGCTCTCGGCATCGCCGCCGCCCTGCGCAACCGCGTGGGCACGGTCCCAGTCACCGCGCGCATCCCACCACAGGGCCAGCAACGGCGTGGCCAGGTCGGGTGGCGGCGTATCCGCGTCCTTGGCGGATCGGCGCAAGGTGTCGGGGGTCATGCCACCTTCTCCGATTGTCGCCACCAGTCTCGGGCCAAGGCTGCCCGGGGGGCAAGGCCATTATACACTAAAATAAAGTGAAAATACGCACGGTCACCGTCAAGCGTGCTGCGATCCACCCGCGCATGCCGGGCTGCCCAGGGCCTTCTACCCTGGCACCTCGCCCATAATTCTCGTAGATTGCGCGCATACCGGCAATCGGCCAGGACCCCTATTTGCCGAAGACTCATCGCGCCATTTCTATTTTACGCTTGAAAAAAGTATCTAAATAACTAATACTCTCAAACATGGCGTGGATTCGACCTGCGGTCCTTCGCCTTCCCCTTCCCGGTCTTCCCGGAGCCGCTGGCGATGAGCACCACCCTGTCCCGTTCCGCCCCGCCGACCACCGGCATCGCCCTGCGCCCGCTGCACCCGGCCTTCGGGGCGGAGATCAGCGGCCTCGACCTCGCCACGCCCCTCGCCGCCGGGATGCTGGAGGTGCTGCATGACGCCTTGATCGAGCATGGGGTGTTGCTGCTGCGCGACCAGCGAGCCTTGCCGCAATGCATCGCGCGTGGCCTTGCCGCGCTGGAAGCGCCATGGCTCGGCCAGGCCTTGCACCAGGCGGCGCCGGCGCTGCCGCTTTCGGTCGGCGCCGTACCCGACCTGCCGCCGCCTGGTCAGGCAGCCCGCCCCTTCTGGCACGCCGACCGGTCCTATGCGGCGGAACCCGGCCTCGCCTGCCTGATGCGCGCCGATGCGCCAGCCGGGACCATCGCCTTCGCTGACCAGCGCGCCGCCCTGGCCGGACTGCCATCGGCGCTGCGGGCCCGGCTGGAGTCGCTGCGGGCGGTGCATGAAAGCCCGCTCGACCGCACCCTGCGGGCCGAGCATCCGCTGGTCCGCCGCCATCCGGTGACGGGCGATGCCTCGCTCTATGCCGACCCGGCCTTCACCACCCGCATCCTCAACCTGCCCATGGTCGAGAGCGACCTGCTGCTGGGCGCGGCATTCGCCACCGCCACGGCCGAAGCAATAACCTGGCGGCATGATTGGCAGTCCGGCGATGTGCTGGTCTGGGACAACCGCCGCATGCTCCACACGGCCAGCAGTGGTCCGGGTCTGGACTCGCTGCGGATCGAAGGCGACCTGCCGCGGGCTGCCGCCTTGCTCGACATGCCCTGGGTGATCGCCGGCTGACATCCGCCTCGTTGCGTGCTTGAAGCGACCCGGATCGTCCGGGGCCTCTCATGCGTGTGTTGATGATCGCCTGCCACCCGCGGGCGGACAGCTATTCCACAGCCCTGCGGAACGCCGCGCGTGACGCGTTGGCCGCTGGCGGCCATGAGGTACGGCTGCGCGATCTTGCGGCCGAGGGTTTCCAGCCGGTGATGTCGGCGGCGGAGCACCGCGTCACAAACACGCCCGGCGAGAACGAGGCCTTCGTGGCGCAGGAGGCCGCTGACCTGCGCTGGGCGGAGGCGCTGGTGCTGGTCTACCCGACTTGGTGGTACGGCATGCCGGCGCTGCTGAAAGGCTGGTTCGACCGCGTCTGGCTCCCCGGCATCGCCTTCCACATCGGCGCCGGCGCGATCGAGCCGTTGCTGACCAACATCCGCCGCATCACCGTGGTCACCACCTATGGCTCGCCGCTTTGGCTGCTCTGGTACATCGGCTGGCCGGACCACAAGGTGATGAGCCGCGGCCTCCGCCGGCTCTGCGCCAAGGGCTGCCGGGTGGACTGGCTCTACCTCACCCGCATGGACCAGCGCCTACGCCCCGACCTCGAACGCTTTCTGAGCCGAACTACAGGCTTCTTCGCCCGCTGGTGACGCCTCCCTCTCCGGCTCTGCGGGAGAGAGTTGGGTGTGCCTACCCCAGCGCTCGCCGCAGCGCACTCACCAGCGCATCCGCATCCGCCTCGTCATTGTAGACATGCGGGCTGATCCGCATCCGCCCCAGCCGGGGCGCCACGTAAACGTTTTCCGCCGCCAGGCGCTCGATCAGGCCCACTGGCATGCCGCGCAGAAACCCGAGGCTGAGGACATGCGGCGCGCGCACGCGCGCATCGGGCACCGTCACCGGCAGCCCGGCCACGCCGGCGGCGATGCGCTCGGTCAGCATCGCCAGCCGCGCGACGATCGCTGGCTGGCCCCAGGCGACCATCATCTCCAGCGCGACGGCGGCCATGCCGAGAGAGATGAAATGATCGCGCTCCCCCATGTCGAATCGTTTGGCGCCATCGGCGAAGGACAGGTCGGCCAGATAGGGCGCGCGTTCCGCGGCGACGCCTTTGCGCGAATAGCTGGTCTGTTCCAGCGGCACACCGTGCTGCCAGCGCTTCGCCACGTACAGGAAGGCGCGGCCATAGGGGCCGAGCACCCATTTGTAGGTCGGGAAAATCAGGAAATCCGGGTCCAGCGCGGCGACGTCGATCGGCAGGATGCCGGCATGGTGGGTGGCATCCACCAGCAGCGCCGCCCCCTGCCCCCGCAGCGCCGCCCGCACCGCCATAAGGTCCACCAGCCCGCCATCCGACCAGTGGACGGAGGAGATGGAGGCGAGCGCGACCGGCGGCGCGCCGGGCCGGGCGATCGCTTCCAGCAAGGCCGCCGTCCAGTCGCCATCGGCGCCGGGCGACACGGCCTCGGTGACGAAGCCCTGGGCCGGGGCGCGCTGCATCCATTCCAGCGTCGGCGCGCTGTGGTCCTCGGCCAGCAGGATCACGCGGTTGCCCGGTGGCACGACGATGTTCTTCGCCGCGGTGGCGACGCCGAAGCCGACGGAGGAAACCAGCGCCACATCCTCGGGCGCCGCGCCGATCAAGGCCGCGGCGGCGTTGCGGGCGCGGGCGATCTGCCCGGCATGTTCCGGTGCATTCCAGTGCCAGGGCTGGCCCTTGCGGGCGACTCCCTCATGCCCCTCCGCCTGCACCGCCTTGGGCAGTGGGCTCCAGGAGGCTGCGTTGAGGTAGGCGACCTCGCGCGGGATGTCGAAGGCGGCGCGTTGCGATCCGAGCATGGGGTCTCTCCTGGCGTTTCGCCTAGCCTGGACCCGTCCCGAGGACCGCGTCCAGGTCGCGGTAGTCGGGCGCCTCGGCGTTCAGCACCGCGCCGTGGCGCAGCACGATGCGATCCGATTGCGGCCGGCTCAGCAATTCCGTCATGCCGCGGCTGCGGAACAGCAGCAGGTCGGCCGCAGCACCCGGCTTCAGCCAGCCGGAATCCTTGAGGCCCAGCGCCGCGGCTGGCGTGGCGCCGGTGGCGCGTGGCCAATCGCCGATCGGGTGGTCGAGCTGCAGGATGCGCGTCGCCTCCCGGTACACCTCCACCATGTCCATGTCGCCATAGGCGTAGAAGGGGTCGCGCGTGTTGTCGGAGGCGACGGAGACCGGCACGCCCGCCGCGCGCAGCTCATGCACCAGGGTGACGCCGCGCCAGCGCGGGGTGCGGCCGGGGACGCGGTCCTGCAGGTACATGTTGCACATCGGCAGGACGATGATCGAAAGGCCGGCGTCGGCGCAGGCCTCGATGGTCGCGCGGGCGAATTCCTCCGGCTGGATCGACAGCGAACAGCAATGGCCGCACTGGATCGGGCGCTTGAAGCCGCGGCGGACCGCGGTGCGGGCAATCTCGAACAGCGCCCGGGCGCCGGTCTCGCCGCTTTCGTCGACATGGATGTCGAGCCCAAGGCCGCGCGCTTCGGCCAGTGCGAAGAAGTGGTCCAGCATGGGCTGGAAATCCTCCGGCAGCGCGTCGTGGACGCCGCCGGTGGTGCGGGTGACCATGCCCAGCACGCCGCCCGACTCCGCCACGGTATCCGCCAGCAACGCACCATCCTCGCCCTGGAAGCGGTCGAGCGGGGCGATGGAGCTGGCCTGGAGGGTGATGCGCCCCGCCCAGCGGTCCCGCAGCATGCGGAACACCCGCCAGGAGGCCGGGTCGCGCGGCGCGAAGCTTTCCAGGTGGGTGCGGATGGCGACCGTGCCGTGGGCATAGGCGGCGCGCAGGCTGAACTCGAACCGCGCCTCGATATCGGCGTCGGTCCAGCCCTCGCGATCGGTCGCGCACCCGGTCAGGGCGCCGAAGAAATCGCCCGAGGCATTGTCGTGGCGCGGCCAGATATGGCCCTTGTCCAGGTGCGTGTGGCCATCGACCGGGCCGGGCCAGAGCTGCCCGCCGTCGAGGCTCGGGCCTTCTGCCGCGGTGCCGAGCGGGGCGATGGCGGCGATGCGGCCATGCGTGACCTTCAGGTCGAAGCGAACCAGCCCCTGCCGGTCGACCAGGCCAGGTGCCTCCCCGGCGATCAGCGTCGCGGGGGCGCGGGCGTCGCGCAGCCAGTAATCCGGCCCGGCGCCAGCGATCTCCTGGCGCAGCCTGTCCATCGCGGCACTCATCGGCGGTCTCCTTGTCCCATGGCGCTCTCGTGCCAGCGGCGCAGCAGCAAATGTGACAGCAGGCTCAAGGCAAGAAAGATGCCGATGCCGGTGGCCGAGATCAGCACCAGCGCGGCGAACATGCGGGGTATCTGCAATTGGTAGCCGGATTCGAGGATGCGGTAGGCGAGGCCCGAGGCACGCCCGCCGGTCCCCGCCACGAATTCCGCGACGATCGCGCCGATCAGCGCCAGCCCGCCCGAGATCCGCAGCCCGGCGAGGAAATAGGGCATCGCTGTCGGCAGCCGCAGCCGCCACAGCACCTGCCAGCGGGAGGCGCCATAGAGCCGGAACAGGTCGACCAGATTGTGGTCCGTACTGTTCAACCCGACCGTGGTGTTCGACAGGATCGGGAAGAAGGCGACGATCCAGGCGCAGATCAGCAGTGAGAGCGTGACGTCGTCCACCCAGATGATGATCAGCGGCGCGATGGCGACGATCGGGGTGACCTGCAGGATGACCGCATAGGGGAACAGCGAGAGTTCCAGCAACGGCGACTGCGCGAAGACCACCGCCAGCACCAGGCCGAGCGAGGCGGCGATCAGCAGGGCGAGGACGGTGATCTTCAGCGTCACCAGCAGCGAGGCCGACAGGCCGGCCCAATCGCGCAGCAGCGCCTCCGCGATCGCAACCGGCCCCGGCAGCACATAGGGCGGGATGCCGCGCGCCCGGACCAGCCATTCCCAGCCACCGAGGACGAGCAGGCCGATGACCAGCGGGGCAAGGATGCGCAGCCAGCGGCGCGGCGCGGCGCCGTTCATGCCGCCTCCCCCATCGCCAGCGACAGCGTTTCCGAGACCTCCCGGCACTGCGCGGCATAGGCGGCGGAGGTACGGAAGGCCTCGCCGCGCGGGCTCGGCGCCTCGACCGTCACCTCGGCATGGATGCGGCCGGGGCGCGGCGCCATGACCAGGATGCGGCGGGCGAGGTAGACGCTCTCGAACACCGAATGGGTGACGAAGACCACGGTGAAGCGTTCCGCCTCCCACAGGCTCAGCAGGTCGTTGTTCAGGCGGAAGCGGGTGATCTCGTCGAGCGCGGCGAAGGGCTCGTCCATCAGCAGCAGGCGCGGCTTCGTCACCAGGGCGCGGGCGATGGAGACTCGCATGCGCATGCCGCCCGACAGCGCCCGCGGATAGGCCGCCTCGAAGCCCTTGAGCTCGACCCGGGCAAGCGACTCGGCGGCGCGCGCAGCCGCTTCGCGCCGCGGCACGCCAGCGAGTTCCAGCGGCAGGGCGACATTGGCCAGCGCGGTGGCCCAGGGCATCAGCGTCGGCTCCTGGAAGACGAAGCCGATGTCGCGGGCGCTGGGCGGGCCGCCCGGCCATTCAATGCGTCCGCCGGTCGCGGCCGAAAGCCGCGCGATCATCCGCAGCAGCGTGGACTTGCCGCAGCCGGAGGGGCCGAGGAGCGCCAGGAAATCACCCGGGGCGATGTCGAGGTCGATGCCCTCCACCGCCAAGGTCCCGGTGGCGTAGCGCTTGGTGACGCCGCGCAGCGAGGCGAGCGTTTCCGTCACCGGCCTTCGCCCTGTCTGCCCGCACGCCCCATCGCCGATCCCCCAAGAATCCCCGCGACAGCATGCCGCAGGTGCGAACGGAACGGAACGTGTGGTGGAGGTAGCGCGCGGCTAGACCGGTGTTTCGGCGATCAGCAGACCGCTGCGTGCGGCCAGCCAAGTCGGGCCCGGCAGCAGCCCGTCGCGCGCCGGCTCGGCGCTGTCGGCGAGGATGCGCCAGGCTTGGCCGGCGCGCGGGGCGGGCGGCACCAGCGGCACCG
>JBMOJU010000298.1:0-6507 GCA_049315625.1 Paracraurococcus sp. | reverse complement strand
GGCATCATTGCCCACCCCGGCCGCCTGCGTCACCAGGGCGGACCCGCTGCCGAGCGTCACGCCATCATTCCCGCCGGTCAGCGTCACCCAGGCATTCGGCGCATCCAGCGTGTTGAAGCTGTCGTCGAAGCGGCTGTCGATCACCTGGTAGACATAGGGCAGCGGCGCGCCGGGCAGCAGGTCGAGGCTGAGGACGGCGCGGATGCCGTGGTCCAGCCCGGCATAGCTCTCGGTCGCCAGGTCGAAACCGTCGAAGGACGCGTAGCTGAGCAGGGGATTGTCGGCATAGAGGTCGGTCACATAGAGCGGTGTGGTCATGGCTCGGCTCCCGGCGCTGCGGAGCAACTTATAAGGGCTAATTGCATTCCGTGTACAACCTGAAGGTGTGAGGCGCTGGCCGGGCAGGGCGGCGGCGCCTCGCGCGGGGGCAGTGCCGGGCGGGGCTGCCTGCGGCGCGGGCAGTCTGCGGTGCGGCGGCGGGTCAGGGGCCGCGCGCGGGGGCTGGCGGGCCGATGCCGCTGTGCGAAGCTGCCGCGGCGGAGGGAGCGCGGCGCATGGCACCCGGCATCGATGCGATCGAGTTCGAGCTGTTCAAGAACGCACTCTTCTCCATCGCGGATGAGATGGCGCTGACGGTCCACCGCACGACCTACTCGGCCGTGCTGAAGGACAACATGGACTACAGCACCGCGTTCTGCGACGCGGACGGCCGGCTGGTGGCGCAGGGGCTGACGTTGCCGAGCCACCTGGGCAGTATCCCGGAGGCGCTGGCCGCGGTGATGCGGCGCTACGGGGCGACGATGGCGGAGGGCGACATCTTCGTCCTCAACGACCCGTTCGAGGGCGGGATGCACCTGCCCGACATCTTTCTCTTCCAGCCGATCTACGTGGCGGGCGAGCGGGTGGCGATCGCGGCGACCATCTGCCACCACACCGACGTGGGCGGCCGCGTGCCGGGCTCCAACGCCTCCGACAGCACGGAGATCTACCAGGAAGGCCTGCGCATCCCGCCGCTGCGGCTGTATGAGCGCGGGGTAGCGAACGCCACGCTGCATCTGCTGATCGAGCGCAACGTCCGGGTCCCCGTCAAGGTTTTCGGCGACTTGCGGGCACAGCTGGCGGCCTGCACCATCGCCGAGCGGGCGTTCAAGGAGCTGGTCGCCCGCACCGGGCTGGACCGCACGCGCTTCTACATGAACGAGCTGCTGGACTACGCCGAACGCCTGACCCGCGCCGCGCTGCGCGACCTGCCGGACGGCGAATGGCGGTTCGAGGACCACATCGACGACGACGGCGTGGAGCTCGGCAAGCCGATCCCGCTGCGCGTCCGCATCGCCAAGCAGGGCGACCACATGCTGGTGGACTGGACCGGCACCAGCCCGCAGGTGAAGGGCGCGATCAACAACACCTTCAGCTACACCCGCTCCGCCGCCTATTGCGCGGTGAAGTCCATCCTGCCGGCCAACATCCCGAACAACGAGGGCTATTTCCGCGCCATCGAGGTGATCGCGCCGAAGGGCACCATCGCGCATGGGGAGCTCCCGGCCGCCTGCGCGGCACGCGGCCTGACCGGCTTCCGCATGGTCGATTGCCTGTTCGGCGCGCTGGCGCAGATGCTGCCCGATCGCGTGGGCGCTGCGGGGGATGGCGGCAATATCGGCGTCTCGATCGGCGGCTATACGCCGCAGCGGCAGCCCTTCATCTATGTGGACTTCACCTGCTCCGCCTGGGGCGGCCGGCCCTTCGCCGATGGCTGCGACGGCAGCAGCCACATGTTCGCCAACATGGCCAGCCCGAGCATCGAGGTGACGGAGGCCGAGCAGCCGATCCAGATCCTGAAATACGAATTCCTGGCCGACACGATGGGCGCCGGCCAGTACCGCGGCGGCGCGCCCTTCTGCCGCGAGTACCGCTTCCTGGAAGCCGACGGCATCCTGCAGGTCCGCGCCGACCGCCGCACCTTCCTGCCCTTCGGCCTGCAGGGCGGAGGCGCCGGCGCGCCCTCGATGAACTGGCTGACGCGGGATGGCGCGACGGAGCCGCTGCCCTCGAAATTCTGCATCACCCTGAAGTATGGCGATGTCTTCCGGCTGGAGGTGCCCGGCGGCGGCGGCTGGGGCGACCCCTTCGCGCGCGACCCGGCCGCGGTGCTGGCGGATGCGCGCAACGGCCTGGTCTCGGTGGCGGCCGCGCGGGCCGAATACGGCGTCGCCATCACCGCGGATTGGCGCGTGGATGCCGCGGCGACCACCGCGCTGCGCGCCACGCCGCGCCCGCCGCTGCCCGCCATCATGCGGGAGCGCGTGGCATGAGCTGGCGCGTCTCGGCCGATATCGGCGGCACCTTCACCGACCTGGTCGCCATCGGCCCCGGCGGCGCGCTGCGCACCAAGAAGGTGTCGTCGAGCGTCGGCGATTACGGCCGCGCCATCGTCGAAGGCCTCGGCGAACTCTTCGCCGAAGCCGGCTTCGCCGCGGCGGAGGTGGAGGAGGTGCTGCACGCCACCACCGTCGCCTCCAACGCCATCCTGGAGCACAAGGGGGCGAAGACCGGCCTGATCACCACCGAAGGCTTCCGCGACGTGCTGGAGATCCGCACGCTGCGCATGCCGCGCCTGTATGATTTGCGCTGGGAGAAGCCGGCGCCGCTGGTGCCGCGCCACCTCCGCCTCGGCGTCGCCGAGCGCGTCAACATCCGCGGCGAGATCGAGACACCGCTGGACGAGGCCGGCGCCATCGCCGCCGTCGATGCGCTGCTGGCCGAGGGCGTCGAGGCGATCGCCGTCTGCTTCCTGCATTCCTACGCCAACCCCGCGCATGAACGCCGCCTCGGCGAGATCATCGCCGCCCGCGCGCCGGGCATCCCGGTCTCGCTCAGCGTCGACGTGCTGCCGGAGATGAAGGAGTACGAGCGGACCTCCACCACCGTCATCAACAGCTACATCGGCCCGGTGCTGGGGCGGTACCTGACCTCGCTCTCGCGCGACCTGGCGGGCGCCGGCCTGACGGCGCCGCTGCTGCTGATGCAATCCTCCGGCGGCCTGATGCCGGCGGCCGAGGCGGCGCGCCTGCCGGTGCATGTCGTCGAAAGCGGCCCTGCTGCGGGCGTCATCGGCGCGCAGGCGCTGGCGAAGCGGATCGGCCTGCCGAACGCCATCTCCTTCGACATGGGCGGAACCACGGCCAAGGCCGGCGTCATCGAGAATTACGCAGTGACGCGCGCCGGCGAATACAGCGTCGGCGGCGGCATCATGGTCGGCTCCCGCCTGCTCTCGGGCGCCGGCTACCAGCTCAAGGTCCCGGCGATCGACCTGGCGGAGGTCGGCGCCGGCGGCGGCTCGCTGATCTTCATCGACGCCGCCGGCGCGCCGCAGGTCGGGCCGGAAAGCGCCGGCGCCTTCCCTGGCCCGGTCTGCTACGGCAAGGGCAACACGCAGCCGACGGTGACGGACGCCAATGTCGTGCTCGGCTACCTCAACCCGCATGCGCTGGTGGGTGGCGCGCTGCCGATCGATGCCGCAGCGTCCCGCGCGGCCGTCGCCGCCAGGGTCGCCGAACCGCTGGGGCTCAGCGTCGAGGATGCGGCGCATGGCGCACACCTCATCGCCGCCTCCAACATGATCCGCGCCATCAAGGCCGTCTCCTCGGAACGCGGGCGCGATCCGCGCGCCTTCGCGCTCGTCGCCTTCGGCGGCAACGGGCCGCTGTTCGCCGCGGGCATGGCGCGGGCGATCGGCATGACGCGCGTGGTGGTGCCGCCCTCGGCCGGTGTCTTCTCGGCCGTCGGGTTGCTGGCGTCGGACGTGGAGGTCCATCTCTCCCGCTCCTGGCGCCGGCTCACCCGCGGCCTCGATCCCGCCCTGCTGGAAGACGCGGCGACGGCGCTGGAAGCGGAAGCCCGGGCGCGGCTGACGGCGCAGGGCTTCCCGCCCGCGCGCATCGAGATCCGCCGCGCCGCGACCCTGCGCTACCAGGGCCAGTCCTTCGAATTGCAGGTTGGCTTCGCGGCCGGCGAAGGACCCGCCATCGTCGAGGAGCGCTACGGCGCCGAGCACGAACGCACCTATGGCCACCGCGCCGGTGCGGAGGAGCCCGTCGAGTTCGTCACCCTGCAGGTGATCGGCATCGGCCTGCCGGAACGACCGCGCATGCCGGACCGCCTTTCGCCGCACGCCATCGCGCCGACCCAGCCCTCCCGTCCCGCCTATTTCGGCCGCGCGCTCGGCTGGCGCGAAACCTCGGTGATCGCCCGCGCGGCGCTCACCACGCCGATGCGCGGCCCGGTCATCATCGAGGAATATGACTGCACCTGCCTGGTGCCGCCGGGTGCCACCGCATCGCTGGATGGCTTCGGCAACATCATCATCGATATCGAAGGGGAGCCTGCCGCATGAGACACCTGCTACTCGGCGCCGTTGCCGCGCTGGCGCTGGGCGCGACCGCATCCGCGCAATCCGTGCCGGCCGGCCCGAAGGTGAGCATCGTCGCGGTGACGCAGCCGCTGCCGACGCAGCCGCAATACACCCGCGTGGACGTGCCGGTGCTGAAGGAAGGCCTGGCGGCGAAGAGCGGCGGCCGGATCGAGGTGCAGCTGTCGACGCATGCCGAGCGCAACCTCTCCGGCACCGAGCTGGTGCGCCTGGTGCGCTCCGGCCAGGCCGATATCGGTGCCAGCACCCTGACGACGCTGTCGGGTGACGTGCCGATCCTCGATGGCGTCGACCTTGCCGGTCTTGCCCCGGGAATCGGCGATGCACGGAAGATCGCCGAGGCGATGCTGCCCGTGGTCAACAAGGACCTGGAGCGTTTCGGCGCGCGGCTGATGGTGATCTACCCCTTCCCGGCTCAGGTGGTCTATTGCCGCGCGCCCTTCACCAGCCTCGCTGACCTCAAGGGCCGCAAGGTCCGCACCTTCGGCAATTCGCTGGTCGATTTCTTCACCGCGCTCGGTGCCCAGCCGGTCTCGATCGGCTTCCCCGAGGTCTATTCGGCGCTGGAGCGCGGCGTGGTGGATTGCGCCATCACCGGCACCGGCAGCGGCGTCGCCGCACGCTGGCCGGAGGTGACGACGCATATCTCGAACCTTCCCGTCTCCTGGGCGCTGGCCGGCTACATGGTCAATGTCGCCTGGTGGAACCGGCTGGATCCGGCGGTGCGCACGGCTGTCGAGGCGGCGCTGGCCGAGGTCAGCGACAAGCAGTGGGCGCTGGGCGAAGCGGCGACGCGCGACGGGCTCGACTGCGCCACCGGCAAGGCCGAGACCTGCAAGATCCACACGATGGCAACGCGGCCGATGACGGAGGTGCCGGCGACCGAGGCGGACAAGGCGGCGCTGCGCGAGATCCTCGACAAGAATGTCCTGCCCGGCTTCGTCAAACGCTGCGGCGCGCGCTGCGGCGAGGTCTTCAACCAGGTGATCGGGCCGATCGCCGGCGTGCGCTTCGGCGGGTGAGCGGCGCCACCGCGCTGCGTGCGGCGCAGCGGCTGCGCGCCGGCGCGGCCACGCTCGCCGCCGTGATGGCGCATGTCGCCGGCTGGAATTACGTCGCCTGCGCGCTGTTCATCACCTTCGACGTGGTGGCGCGCAGCCTGTTCGGATTTTCCTCCAAGGCCACCATCGAGATCACCGGATACATGTTGGCTGGTGGCATCGCCTGGGGGCTGGCGCATACCCTGGCGCGGCGGGCGCATATCCGCGTGGATGTCTGGGTGAACCGCCTGCCGCTCGGTATCCGTGCCTCGCTGCATCTTCTCTCCCTGCTGCTGCTGGCGGTCTTCGCGGTGTTCTGCGCCTGGGCGGCCTATGGGCTGGTGGATGAAAGCCTGCTGTTCGACGCGCATGACAACAGCGCGCTGCGCGTGCCGCTGGTGATTCCGCAGGGGATCTGGACTTTCGGCATCCTCGCCTTCTGCGGGATGATCCTGGTACTGGCAATCGAATCCGTGCTGTCCCTGATGCTCGGCCGCGGCGCCGATCTCGATGGCCTGCTGAGTTCGCGCACGCTGGAGGACGAGACGGCGGAAGCACTGGAAGCGGTGGAGATGGCGCGGGAGGGTGCGCGGTGATCGCCGTCGTCTTCCTGCTCGTGCTGCTGGCCGGCGCCATCTTCGCCGCGGCCTCCGGCGGCCAGGCCGTGCCGGTGCTGGAGATCCTGGCGCTGACCGGCGCCTTCCTGGTGTTCTTCGGCGCTGGCGTCTACATCGCTGCGGTACTGGGGCTGCTCGGCATCCTGATCGGGCTGACGTTTTCGGACCGGCCCTGGTGGGCCTTCGCCGGGCAGACGCTGTGGGGGCCTTCCTCCAACTTCGTGCTCGTCGCTGTGCCGCTGTTCCTGCTGATGGGCGAAATCCTATTGCGGGCCGGGCTGTCGGACCGGCTGTACCGCGCGCTGAATGTCTGGCTGAACCGGCTGCCGGGCGGGCTGCTGCACACCAACATCGTGTCGTGCGCGGTGTTCTCGGCGATCTCGGGCAGTTCGGTGGCGACCGCGGCGACGATGGGATCGGT
>JBMOJU010000716.1:0-1507 GCA_049315625.1 Paracraurococcus sp. | reverse complement strand
AACACGATCGATGGTGGCTTCGGCAATGACACGCTGGTGGTGCAGCTGGCGCCCGGCAAAAGCATGCCCAGCTTCATGGTGCAGACCGACGCCTTCTTCCACACCTATAATGTCTTCAGCAGCGGCCTGAAGATCAGCAACTTCGAGAGCGTGGTCTTTCAGCAGACCCTGGCCAGCGGCGGCGCCAAACTGGTCGGCATAGAAGGCAATGACCTGCTCTCCAGCTCCGCCGGCGCGGACAGCCTGATCGGCGGCGGTGGCAGCGACACGCTGCGCGGTTCCGGCGGCAACGACACGCTCCTCGGCGGCGCCGGCGAGGACAGCATCGACGCCGGCAGCGACAATGACCGCATCAACGGCGGCCTCGGCAACGATACTCTTCAGGCCGGGAGCGGCAATGACACCCTGGCCGACGAGGGCGGCAATGACAGCATCGATGGCGGCGACGGCAATGACCGCCTGACCAGCGGTGCCGGCAACGACACCATCCTCGGCGGCGCCGGCACCGATACCCTTGCCGGCGGCGCCGACAACGACAGCCTGGACGGCGGCGCCGACAATGACCGGCTGGATGGCGGCGACGGCGACGACACCCTGGCTGCCGGCACGGGCAACGACACGCTGGGGGGCGCCGGGGCGGATGTGTTCCGCTTCGGCGATCTGCCCGGCAGCGGCGCCAGGCTCGGCGATTTCCTGTCCGGCACCGACATGCTGGAGTTCTCGGTCTGGGCCTTTGCGGGCCTTTCGGGCGATGCGCTCGCGGCGGGCCAGTTCAACCTGGGCGCCGCGGTCGGCACTGGGGCGCAGTTCGTCTACCTCGGCGGCAGCGTTGGTGTACTGGACTGGGCCGCCAACGGCACCGCCGGGCCGCTGGTCAAGATCGCCACCCTGGCGGGCCACCCCGCGCTCACGGCGGGCGACTTCCACCTGGTGGCTTAGGAACGGTGGGCCGTGGGGATTCGCGAAACGGCGGAGACGTGATTCAAGGCTGCCTCCTGATGGAGGTGGCCTTGGGGGTTTTGGAGCGGCTTGTGCTGAGCGAGGAGATGTGGGCGCGGGTGGCGCCGGACATCGTTGGTCACGAGCGGAGCTGCGGGACGTCCGGTCGGGATAACCGAATGTTCGTCGAGGGCTTGCTGTGGAGCGTGCGGACTGGCTCGCCCTGGCGCGACCTGCCGGAGGTATTCGGCGACTGGAACAGCGTGTTCCGCCGGTTCAGCCGCTGGAGTCAAAAGCGGGGTTTGGCAGCGCAGCTTCGCGGCGATGTCGGACGATGCGGATTTCGAATACCTGATCGTCGACAGCACCATCATCCGCGCCCACCAGCACGCCGCAGGCGCCAAGCAGGGAGGCTGAAGATCAGGCC
This sequence comes from Paracraurococcus sp., assembly GCA_049315625.1. Lineage (GTDB taxonomy): Bacteria > Pseudomonadota > Alphaproteobacteria > Acetobacterales > Acetobacteraceae > Paracraurococcus. The sequence continues at coordinate 141 of JBMOJU010000716.1, read as the reverse complement.
CTTGGTCGCTCCGGTCGCTGGCTGAGCACCAAGATCCACCTGGCCGTGCGCGGCCTGGTGCCGCGGTCTGGCAGGGTGCTCGCCCCGGTCCGCCAGGAACAGTTCCAGCCGGCCCAACTGCGGCCAGCGGCACAGCCGGTC
>JBMOJU010000297.1:0-6543 GCA_049315625.1 Paracraurococcus sp. | reverse complement strand
GCGTGGCTGGGGGACCTGGATTCGAACCAAGACTGCCCGAGTCAGAGTCGGGAGTTCTACCGTTAAACTATCCCCCAGCAGGGACCCGCCGACCGCATCGTCGGCAGGGCGCGTGGACTACCACTTCGTCCCGGGGGCCGCAACCACCCCCGCCATCGAAAGCGCTTGCCCGCCACCCCACATTACAGGACGATGTGGATTGAACGCGCGCCGGCCACGGCGCCGAGAAGGAGACGGGCCGAACGGTCCAAAGCGATGCCAGACGATACCGCAACCCTTGGGCTGCCAGAGCCACCGGGACCCGCCTTGGAGCGGCAGGTCGGCTATACGGCCCGGTGCGGCGGCGCCTCCACCGCCTATGCGGCGCTCGATCTCGGCACCAATAATTGCCGCCTGCTGGTCGGCGCCCCCGCGCATGGCGGCTTCCGCGTGGTGGACAGCTTCAGCCGCATCGTCCGACTCGGCGAAGGCCTGGCCGCCACCGGAAGGCTGTCCGAGGCGGCGATGGACCGCGCGCTCGCCGCCCTCTCGGCCTGCGCCGAGAAGCTCGGCCGCCGCCCGGTCCGGCACTTCCAGGCGGTCGCCACCGAAGCCTGCCGCCGCGCCCAGAACGGCCCCGCCTTCCTCGCCCGGGTCGAGGCCGAGACCGGCCTCCGCCCCCGCATCATCTCGGCGCGGGAGGAAGCGGAGCTGGCGATGGAATCCTGCTCCCCGCTGCTGGAGGAGCAGGACCGCCGGGCGCTGCTGTTCGATATCGGCGGCGGCAGCACCGAGATCGCCTGGATCCGCGTGCCCGCCGCCCCGCGCGGCCCGGGCCAGGTGCCGGCCGAGCTGATCGGCTATGTCTCCATGCCGCTCGGCGTGGTGACCTTGGCGGAACGCGTCGGCGCCTCCTGCTTCACCCAGGAAGGCTTCCATGCGGTGGTCGAGGAGGTGGCGGCGCATCTCCGCCGCTTCGACCAGGTGCATTGCATCGGCCAGGAAATCCGCGCCGGCGGCGTCCGGCTGATCGGCACCAGCGGCACCGTCACCACCCTGGCCGGGGTGGCGCTGGCCCTGCCGCGCTACCGCCGGCCGCTGGTCGATGGCCGCGTGCTGGATATCGAGGTCGCCGACCAGGCGCTGGGCGACCTGTTCGCGCTCGGCCGGGCCGGGCTGGCGGCGCATCCCTGCGTCGGGCCGGAACGGGTGGATTTCGTGCTGCCCGGCTGCGCCGTCTATGCCGCCATCCGCCGGGTCTGGCCGGTGCCGACGCTGACGGTGGCCGATCGCGGGCTGCGGGAAGGCATGCTGCTGCGGATGATCCGCGGCGACCGCGCCGCCCAGCGCGACGGGCGGCCCTATCTGCCGCGGCGGCAGGGAGTCTGAGCCGGCGCACGAGGTTCCGACCTGCGGCGCAAAGGGCCGAGGCGCCGAGTGGCGCCCGTCGCCTGTGCGGCGACGCCAAGCCGCGCGGAGGCGCGGCGCCCGGCGTCTGAGGGACACCAGAGTGAAACCTTCCTGCGCTGGGTATGAGGCGCACCGTGCCGCAACGCCCTTGCATCCGCCGCCCGGGCGCAGCATGGCTGCGCGGATGAAGGGACCCCCCAGCGGCGGGCGCGGCATCACCACCCGCCTGCGCACCGCCAAGACCCGCAGCACCTCCAGCCAGAAATGGCTGGAGCGGCAATTGAACGACCCCTATGTCCGCGCCGCCCAGGCCGCCGGCTACCGGTCCCGCGCCGCCTTCAAGCTGGTCGAGATCGACGACAGGCTGCATCTGCTGAAGCCGCGCGGCCGGGTGGTCGATCTCGGCGCCGCGCCGGGCGGCTGGACCCAGGTGGCGCTGCAACGGATCGGGGAGGCGGGGAAGGTCGTGGCACTCGACCTGCTGCTGATGGACCCGGTGCCGGGCGCGATCGTGCTGCAGGGCGATTTCCAGGACCCGGCGGCGGAGCAGGCGGTGCTGGCGGCGCTGGACGGCCAGGCCGACCTGGTGCTGTCCGACATGGCGCCCAACACCACCGGGCATAATGCGACCGACCACCTGCGCATCATCGCGCTGGCGGAATTGGCGCTGGATTTCGCCATCCGCGTGCTCTCGCCCGGCGGCGCCTTCGTCGCCAAGGTGTTCCAGGGCGGGACGGAAAAGGACCTGCTGGACCTGCTGAAGCAGCGCTTCGCCACGGTGCGGCACGTCAAGCCGCCGGCCAGCCGGAAGGACAGCGCGGAACTGTACGTGGTGGCGACCGGATTCCGGGCGGCTTCGCCGGGCTGAGACCGCGCTGTCATGGCTTGACCGCTTGCCGCGACGGCGTGGAAGGGTCTAAGGGGACGCGCCAAGGCAGCGGATCGCACCGCCCCGTCTTTGGCGCGATCCCCGCCCCAAGGGCGGGTGCCGTGTGCAGGTCGCGCCCGAGTGCGAAAGGTCCCCCCATGGCCCCCGATTCCCTCCCGGACGCCGCTGGCCAGCCAGGCCGTATCCGCAGCAGCCTGATCGAGGAGGCCTACGCCTTCGACGACGTGCTGCTGGTGCCGGCCTATTCGGCCGTGCTGCCCAACCAGACCGATACGCGGACCCGGCTGACCCGCGAGATCGCCCTGAACATCCCGCTGGTCGCCGCGGCGATGGACACCGTGACCGAGGCGCCGATGGCCATCGCCATGGCCCAGGCCGGGGGCATCGGCGTCATCCACAAGAACATGACGCCGCAGGAACAGGCGGCCCATGTGCGGCGGGTGAAGAAATTCGAATCCGGCATGGTGGTGAACCCGGTCACCATCCACCCCGACCAGACCCTGGCCGATGTCCGCGCCATCCAGGACCAGCACCGCATCAGCGGCATCCCGGTGGTGGAGCGCGGCACGGGCCGGCTGGTCGGCATCATCACCAACCGCGACGTCCGCTTCGCCAACGACCCCGGCACCCGGGTCTATGAGCTGATGACGCGCGACAACCTGGTGACCGCGACCGCCGACATCACCCCGGACCACGCCCGCCACCTGCTGCACCGCCACCGGATCGAGAAGCTGGTCGTGGTCGACGAGGCCGGGCGCTGCGTCGGGCTGATCACGGTCAAGGACATGGACAAGGCGCAGGCGCACCCGAATTCGGTGAAGGATGCGCTCGGCCGGCTGCGGGTCGCCGCCGCGACGGGGGTGGGCGAGGACGGGCTCCGCCGGGTCGAGGCACTGGTCGCCGCCGAGGTGGATGTCGTGGTGGTCGACACCGCGCATGGCCATTCCGGCGGCGTGCTGGCGGCGATCGAGCGCATCAAGCGTATGTCGAACGCGGTGCAGGTGGTGGCCGGCAACGTCGCCACGCCCGAGGGCGTCGAGGCGCTGATCGCCGCCGGCGCCGACGCGGTGAAGATCGGCATCGGCCCGGGCAGCATCTGCACGACGCGGATCGTCGCCGGCGTCGGCGTGCCGCAGCTGACCGCGGTGCTGGAAAGCGCCGCCGCGGCCCGCGCGCACGGCGTCCCGGCCATCGCCGATGGCGGCATCCGCACCAGCGGCGACATCGCCAAGGCGATCGCCGCCGGCGCCGATTGCGTGATGATGGGCAGCCTGTTCGCCGGCACCGACGAAGCCCCGGGCGAGGTCTTCCTCTACCAGGGGCGCTCGTACAAATCCTACCGCGGCATGGGCAGCCTGGGCGCCATGGCACGCGGCAGCGCCGACCGCTACTTCCAGCAGGAGGTGCAGGACACGCTGAAATTCGTCCCCGAGGGGATCGAGGGCCGGGTCGGCTACAAGGGCCCGGTCGGCGCCGTGGTGCACCAGCTGGTCGGCGGCGTCCGCGCCGCCATGGGCTACACCGGGAACGCCACCATCGCCGAGATGCAGCAGAATTGCCGCTTCCGCCGCATCACCGGCGCCGGCCTGCGCGAGAGCCACGTGCATGACGTGGCGATCACCCGGGAAGCGCCGAACTACCGCGCCGAGGGCTGACTACTCCCGCGCCAGCGCCTGCAGCTCGCCCAGCTTGGCGAGCAGCTCGTTCTTCCGCACCGGCTTGGCCAGGTAATTGTCGAAGCCGGCCTTGCGGTAATAGGCCTCCGCCCCGGTCATCGCATCCGCGGTCAGCGCCAGCACCGGCACCTGGCCGAGCCGCCCAGGCAGCGCGCGGATGCGGAGGGTGGCCTCGATCCCGTCCATCTCCGGCATCTGCACATCCATCAGGATGATGTCGATGCCGCCCTCGGTCGCCCGCGCCACCGCCTCCACCCCGTTGGAGGCGATGCGCACGCGGTGGCCGGCCTTCTTCAGCAGGCCGGCGACGACCAGCTGGTTCACCGGGATGTCCTCCGCCACCAGGATGGTCAGGCTGCCCGGCGCCGGCGGCGCCCCGGCCTCCGGCGGCGGCGCGTCCGGCGGTGCGTCCGGCTCCGGCGGCGCGGCGGCCGGCGGGGCCGCATCGGGCGCCGCCTCCGCCTTGGTCAGCCGCGCCAGGCAGGCCAGCAGGTCGTTGCGGCGGACCGGCTTCTCCAGCGCCGCGTCCACCACCTCCCCCAGCGTGCGGCGCGACTCCGGCAGCCCGGCCGAGGTGACCAGCACCAGCTTCATCGCCTCGGTCCCCGGCATGGCGCGCAGCCGCCCGGCCAGGGTCAGGCCGGACATGCCCGGCATCATCTGGTCCAGCAGCACCACGTCGAACGGCGTGGCATCCGTCGTCGCGCGTTCCACCGCCGCGATCGCCTCCAGCGCGTCCGCCGCCTGGGCGACCTGGAAGCCGAGCGACGAGAGCTGCCGGGTGAAGACCTCCCGGTTCAGTGGGATGTCGTCCACCACCAGGATGCGCAGCGTCTGCCGCCAGATCTGCGGCACCGCGGTCGGCGGCGCCACCGGGGCCAGCGCCGGCCGCAGCGGCACCACGAACCAGAAGCGCGAGCCGCGGCCGGGCACGCTGTCCATGGCGATCCGCCCGGCCATCAGCTGCACCAGCTGCCGGCTGATGGCGAGGCCGAGCCCGGTGCCGCCATATTGCCGGGTGATCGAGCTGTCGGCCTGGCTGAAGTTGTCGAACAGCCGCGCCTGAACCTCGGGCGCGATGCCGATGCCGGTGTCGCGCACCTCGAACCGCACCGACCCGGCCACGGCATCCGGCACCGCCTGTACGGCGACCGAGCCGGTGGCGGTGAACTTCACCGCGTTGCTGATGAGGTTCAGCAGCACCTGGCGCAGCCGGGTCGGGTCGCCGCGCATGTGGCCGGGCAGCGCCGGGTCGACGAAGACCGAGACGTCGATCTGCTTCTCCGCCGCGCGCGGCGCCAGCAGGGTGGCGCAATCCTCGACCAGCGAGACCAGGTCGAAATCGACCTCCTCCAGCTCGACCCGCCCGGCCTCCAGCTTCGAGATGTCGAGGATGTCGTTGATGACGGTGAGCAGCGCCTCCGCCGAATCGCGGGTCATGCTCGCATACTTGCGCTGCTCCCCGGTCAGCGAGGTCTCCAGCAGCAGCGAGTTCATGCCCATGATGCCGTTCATCGGCGTGCGGATCTCGTGGCTCATGTTGGCCAGGAAATCGGTCTTGGCGCGGGACGCCGCCTCGGCCTCCCGCATCGCCACGCGCAGGCCTTCGTTCGCCTGCTCGGCGGCCAGGCGGGCGGCGTCGACCTCGGCCAGGACGGCGTCCCGCCGTGCCATCATGCGCGCCAGCAGGGCGCTGAGCAGCAGCAGCAGCGCCGCGGCGGGCACGACGGTCAGCCCGGTCGCGCGCGCGGTCTGGTACCATTCGCCGAGGATGGTCGCATCGGTGATGGTGACGTTGGCGACCAGCGGGAAATCCGCCAGCCGGCGCGGCGAGACCAGGCGCAGCTCCGACGTTTCCCCCACCAGGCGGGTGCTGCGGGTGACCTGCACGCCGGCGGTGATTCCGGGCTTCAGCACATCCCGGAACACCGGCTGGGCGGCGAAGGAGCGGCCGATCATGTCGGCCGGCAGGGGTTCCCGCGCCAGCAGGATGCCGTCGGCGCGGAACAGGGAGATGGCGTAGTCCGGCCCGGCCTGGATGGCCTTGTAGAATTCCATGAAGAAGTCGGAGCGGATGCCGGTGATGGCGACGCCGATCGGCGTGCCGGCGGCGTTGCGGATCTGCCGCGCCAGGTAGAACACCGTGGTGCCGGTGCCGCGGTTGGGCACGGGGACGGAGACGGTGACGCCTTCGAAGCCGGGCTGGCTGGCGGCCTTGAAGTAGTCCCGGTCGGCCAGGTTGATGCGCGGCGCCGGCCAGCTGCGGGTGAAGTTCACCACGTCCCCGTTCGGGGCGATGATGGTGGCGACATCGATCTGCGGCGCGCCGTTCACGGCGCTGCGCATCACCTCCCAGAACTCATGCGTGCCGAGGCGGGCGCGGAGCTGTTCGGGCGTGTCGAGCTTCGCCTCCTCCGCCTCCCGCTGGATGGAGCGGAGGACGAGGTCGGCGGCGCGGATGGTCTGGCCTGCGTGCTCGGCGAGGATGGTGGTGAAGCCGGCGGCGCGCTGCTTCCAGTCCTCGATTGCGGCGTCGCGGGCGCGCCAGAGGGCGAAGGCGGTGCCGGCGAGGAGGATCAGGGCGAGGAG
>JBMOJU010000715.1:0-1510 GCA_049315625.1 Paracraurococcus sp. | reverse complement strand
GCAGCACGGGAGCCACGCGATGCCGGACGACCAGCCCACCCCCCAGCCGCCGCAGCACCAGGACCACCAGCCGGGCTCCGAGGCCGCGATGGACCCGCAGCCGCAGGACCGCATGGAAGCCTGGCAGCCCAGCGGCAAGCTCGCCGGCAAGACCGCGCTGGTCACCGGCGGGGACAGCGGCATCGGCCGGGCCGTGGCCATCGGCTTCGCCAAGGAGGGCGCCGACGTCGCCATCCTCTACCTCGACGAACATGACGACGCCGCCGAGACCAGGCGCCTGGTCGAGGCCGCCGGCCGGCGCTGCCTCACCCTCCCCGGCGATATCGGCGACGCGGCCTTCGCCGCCGCGGCGGTCGACCAGGCGGCCCACGATCTCGGCGGCCGCATCGACATCCTGGTCAACAACGCCGCCGAGCAGCACGTCTGCGAGGATTTCGCCCAGATCGAGGAAGCGCTGGTCGAGCGCACCTTCCGCACCAACATCCTCGGCATGTTCTGGGTGACGCGGGCGGCGCTGAAGCACATGCCGGCGGGCAGCGCGATCATCAACACCACGTCGATCACCGCCTTCCGCGGCAGCCCGCAGCTTGTGGACTACGCCAGCACCAAGGGCGCCATCCTGGCCTTCACCCGCAGCCTGTCGCAGGCGCTGTGGACGCAGAAGCGGATCCGGGTGAACGCGGTGGCCCCCGGCCCGATCTGGACCCCGCTGATCCCGGCCAGCTTCGATGCCGAGCGCACCGCCCAGCATGGCGCCAAGGCGGAGATGGGCCGCGCCGGCCAGCCGGATGAGGTGGCGCCGAGCTACATCTTCCTCGCGGCCGAAAGCGACAGTTCGTACATCAACGGGCAGACGCTGCATCCGAATGGCGGGACGGTGGTGAACGGGTAATCACGAGCAATCCCAACAATCCCGCGGCGATCGGCAGCACCGCGCTGCAGCGGATCATCCAGGCCGCGTGCAGCAGGGTGTGGCTGAGGAACACCGCATACCAGCCCAGCACCATTACGCAGGCGCCAAGGATGGCGGCAACCCGCGCTGGCGCCGCTTGGCGTCCCCGCCAGGCCAGCACCGGCACCGCCAGCGCGCCGCCGCCCAGCAGCAGGACGCCGAGCCAAGTCGCCCCAGCGCCTGGTACGAAGCCAAAATAGCCGAAGCGGAACAGCGTGTAGGGCAGCCGCAGCAGTGGCTGCCGGTCGAGCCAGGCGACGTCGAAGCCAAGCGCCGCCACCATGGCGACCTCGCGCGGCGACATCTCAGGCACCACCGGGCCGGCGATCCGGTGCAGCAATTGCCCGCCGGCCTCGGCCGCCAGGAAGTCTGAGAAGGCCAGGTGGCCAAGCACCAGCTTCAGCGCGAAGGGCAGCAGGAATCCGGCGCCGAAGGCGGCGAGCGAGGCGACGGCGCCCGCCAGGCTTGGCGGCCGCACCTGCACCGCGGCCAGCAGCAGCACCAATGCCGCGCCCAGCGGCAGACCGCCAGTGAGGAATTCAAACAGCGCGACACAGC
>JBMOJU010000296.1:0-6552 GCA_049315625.1 Paracraurococcus sp. | reverse complement strand
GCAGCAGGATGCGCGCCCAGGCCACCCAGCCGGACCAGGCGATGCGCTTGTCCCAGGCCACGCCCCAATCCTGCAGCAGATCGAGCCCGGCCCGCGCATGGTCCTCCGCCATCGCCCAGTCCCCGGCGATCAGCGCCAGTTGCGCCAGCATCAGCCGCGGCTCCCCCACATAGGGGTTGTGGCGGATGCAGGCGCTCAGCGCCCGGTGGGTCGGGCCGAGCCCGGCCATCGGCAGCCCGCGCGTCACCGCCTGCCAGTACAGCGCCGCGGCCGCCATCTCGTCCTCCGGCTCCAGCACCGCGGTGCAGCGGGCGAATACGGGGGGCGTCGGCAGGCCGTACTCCTCCGGCAGGTCGGACAGCACGCGGCCGAGGCGGGAGAGCATCGACAGCGCCGTCGCGGTCGGCTTCAGCGGCCCGGGCCAGAGCGAGGCGGCCCAATTCTCCCGCACCGGCCGCGGCTTCTGGAAGGGGAAGCCGGAGAACACCTCGTCCTGCCAGGAATGCCATTGCTCGGCGATGTCGGCGATGGTGGCGATGGCGAAGACCGCCACGTCGCGGGCCGAGAGCAGGATGTCGGGCGCCCCTTGGCGTTCCAGCACCATCCCCTCCTCCGGCAGGTCCGTTTCCTCCAGCAGGCGCTGGGTGAACAGCGTGCGCGGCATGACGCAGAAGGTGTGGATCAGCCGCTCCGCCTCCGGCCCCAGCGCGGCCGTCAGCTCCGCCCGGTTGCCGGCGCTGTCGAACAGCTTCAGGTCGACGTATTCGTTCGAATAGACGCTGTGGAACAGGCCGAGCAGCCGCACCTCGCGCGGCTGGTCCCAGAGCGTGAGGGTGCGGCAGACGCCCAGCAGATGGTCCTTGAAGGTGCCGGCCTTGTGCCAGTCCTCCCCGGCGCTGCGGGCGAAGAGCATCTCCAGCAGCGCCGGGAGTTCGGGGTCGACCCGCGCCCAGTCATCGGCCAGCAGCGGGCGCAGCTTCGGGTGCAGGCGCTCAGCCACCTTCGGTCTCCGCCATCTGGTAGCGGAAGTCGCAATGCGCAGCGCCGCCCATCAGGGTCTGGGTGCGGGTCAGTTTCAGGCGCGGGTCGTAGCCCTCGCAGAAGGCGCCGTCGCGGTTGCAGGACAGCACGGCGCCCAATTCGGCCAGCCCCATCTCCCGGTACATCTCGGCATAGCGGCAGCGGGTGACGTTGAACTCGAAGCGGGTGGTATCGCGGGCCACCGGCTCGATCCGCAGCGCGTCGTCGCGGGTCCAAAGCTCCTGGATGGCGACGAAGTGGTCGAGCCCGGGCCCCTCCGGCGCTGCCGCCGCCATGGCGCCGGCCGTCTGCTTCGCCAGCTTGACCACGGCGCGGGTCAGGATGGCCTTCGCCCGCTCGGCGCCGAGCTCGGCGGCCATCTCCTCGAAGACGCCCTTGGCGAAGGCGGCCTCGATCCGCCGCTGCTGCAGGATGCCGATATCCGCCATGGTCCCCACCCTTTGCCTCGCGGCCAGCCTAGCAGGCAGGCCGCGGCAGGCACCACCGGGGGCCGGCGCTTGCCGCCCGGTGCCGGCGCGGTCCAGGCTGCCGGCAACGAACCAGACCATGGGAGACCGCCATGACCGACGCGCCGCGCTACGCCTATCCGGAGGCCATCATCGGCACGGCCGAGCTTGCCACCGCGCTCGGCGACCCGACGCTGCGGGTCTTCGACTGCACCACCTGGCTGCATTACGAGGAAGGCACCGGCCGGCCCTATCGCGTCGAGGCGGCGCGCGCCGATTACGACCGCGGCCATATCCCCGGCTCCGGCTTCCTCGACCTGCAGGGGGAGCTTTCGGACACCGCCGCGCCGACCAATTTCATGATGCCGACCCCGGACGAATTGGCCGCGCGCTTCGCCGCGCGGGGGATCGGCGAGGGCACGCGCGTGGTGCTCTATTCCCGCCGCAGCCTGCAATGGGCGACCCGCATCTGGTGGATGCTTCGCGCCATCGGCTTCGACGACGCCGCCATCCTGGACGGCGGCTTCGACAAATGGGCAGCCGAGGGACGACCGCTGGAGACGGCGGAGACCCGCTTCCCGCCGGCCCAACTCGTCGCCCGGCCACGCCCCGGCCTGTTCGTCGGCAAGGCCGCGATGCAGGCGGCGATCGGCGATGCCGGGGCCTGCTCGATCAACGCGCTCTCGCCCGAGTTGCACCGCGGCGACACCGCGCGCTATGGCCGGCCCGGCCGGATCCCCGGCAGCGTGAACGTCCCCGCCGCGGCGCTGCTGGACCCGGCCACCCTGACGCTCCGCCCGCCCGCGGCGGTGGCGGCGAGCTTCGCCGCGGTCGGCGCCGATCCTGGCAAGCGGATGCTGATCTATTGCGGCGGCGGCATCGCGGCGACGCTGGATGCCTTCCTGCTGCACCAGCTCGGCTACCGCGACATCGCGGTCTACGACGCCTCCATGAGCGAATGGGCGAAGGACCCGGCCCTGCCCATGGAGCAGGGGTAGAAGCGGCACGCACCTTTCCGCGCCGCCGAGGCTTTTGAACCGAAAAGCAACCGGCTCGCCGGCAGGGTGCCGGCATGTCCGGTCCCCCTCGCCTCGCCGCCCTGCTGCTCGCCGCCTCGCTCACCGCCGGCCCCGGCGCGGCGCGGGGCGAATCCCGCTCGGCCGTGATGGCCGTGACCATCATCGTCGTGACCCCGGCCTGCTTCAGCGGCAACTACGCCTCGGCGGCGGAGCGCGCGGGCTGCGCCGTCGCGCTGGCAGCACGGGCCGGGCAGGCTGCCGCGGCAACCGCCCCCGCCGCCGCCCCGGCAACGCCGGTGGTCACGCGCGACACGGCGCCGGACGGCACCACGCGGGTCCTGCAGATCTACTGAGCGGCGGGCCGCCACCGGCCTCAGTAATTCAGGATCACCGTCAGGGTATCGAAATAGGCGCCGGCGCGCAGGTCGGTCTGCGGCGCCAGCACCCGGCCATAGACGGTGAAGCGCTGGCGGAACACGACGCCGGGCAGCACCGTGCCGACGGCGCTCAGCGCCACCGTCCCGCCGCTGCCGTCGCCCCAGGGCTGGGTGCGGGCGGAATCGGCAAAGATCTGGTAGCGCGGGCCCGCCGGGTCGCCCATGCGGCGGACCGCCGCGCCGGTCGCCAGCGTCGACAGGTTGAGGCTGACCGCGGCCGCCACCGCGCCACTGGTCGTGCAGGTCACGTCGATCGTCGCGGTCGAGCTGGCCGTCGGCCCGCGCAGCGTATCGACCGACCCGAAGGCGAGCGGCGTCGGCGACAGGTTGCAGGTGATGACCGCCGCTGCCGGCAGGGGCAGGCCGACGCAGAGGCAGGCCAGCCAGGCAGCGCGCAGCCGCATCATTCGCATCGCACCGGTCCGATGAGGGGGATGTCGCCGGCCGCCGGGGTGAAATCGAAGCGGGCCTCGCAGGTGCCGTCGGACGCGATCTCGATGCGCACCGCGTTGCGCGGGCCGAGCCCGGTCAGGTAGGCGCGGCCGTCGCGGCCGACCGGCGCGGGTGGCTGGCCTTCCCGCTGCACGACCGACCCGATCGGCACCGGCCTGCCATCCGCCAGGGCGAAGCGCACCAGGGCGCCTAGGCTGCGCCGCACGCCGAAATCGACCACCACGCCGGAGCGGTCGCCCGGCCGGACCACGCTGACGCTCCGATCCACCTCGATATCCGCGGGCAGGCCGGTCGAATCGATGGAAAGCCGGTTGGCGTCGAAGGAGCGCAGCTGCGGCACCAGTGCCCGGCCGTCCCAGCGGGTTTCGGCGACCGGGCGGTTCTCATACAGCACTGGCACCCGCGGCAGGTGGTCGGCGCGGACGATGGCGAAGCTGTCGTAGACGCGGTCGGCCAGGAAGGCGCTGCCGCCGCCGAGCACGACGGAGCCGCTGACACCGGCGCGGCCAGCGACGTCGCGGCCCGACTGGTCGATGCCGCCGGTCACCCGGCCGATGCCGCTGAGGTACTGCACCTCCGCCAGGCGGCGGCTGATATCGCCCTCCTGGTCCACCACCCGCCAACCGAGATCGCCCGGCTTCACCGCCGAACGCTGGATCTGGCCGGAATAGGTGTTCGACTTGTCCTGCCGGTTGTAGCCCAGGTTGCCGGTGTCGCGGTCGCCGAAGGTGAAGGTCAACCCGGCGAAGACGCCGGAGCCGACATTGCCCCGCAGATCGTAGAAGCCGGAGGCATAGACGAAGACGTTGTTCATCAGCCCGAGCGAATAGCTCAGGTTCAGCAGCGAGGAGGACGAAGTCCCGCCGATCAGCCGGGTGCCGCCGACCTGGTTGTACACGCCAGCGCCACCGCGCTGTTCGATCCAGGCGAGGGTGACGGTGCCGAGGCCCTCGGTCAGCAGGTTGACCGAGGTGCGGATCGAGGAGCGTACCGTGCTGGTGCCGAACAGCGCCGCGGCGTCGCGGTAGCCGGCCGAGGCGAAGCTCGTGACGATATTGGTGTTGAGCCGCGTGTTGCCGCTCTGCAGCCCCGCGGCGACCTGGCCGCCCTGGGCCGGGCCGGTGGTCGCCTTGCCGACCGCGCCGTAGCGGTCGGTGATCTCGCGCGGCATGGTCGCGCCGCGGCCGCCGCTGCCGGCCAGCGCCAGGCTGGCGATGCCGTAGCCGCCCAGCCGCGCCGTGCCGCCGGCGCCGAGCAGGGCCAGCCCGTCGGTCGCCTCGCCATGGCCTTCGACGGTCAGCCAGTCGCTCAGGCCGTAGCGGCCGGAACCGGAGCCGACCCAGCTGACATAGTCGGTGTTGCGGAGCCCATAGCCGAGCCGCACCTGGCCGGCCTCGGCGGAGTAGGCGCTCACCCCCTCGGCCAGGAGCTGGGTGCTGGAATAGAAGGGCAGCGTCGTCAGCGTCTGCCGCCCGAGCGCGTCGCGGACCGAGACCACCACCTCGCTGCCGCCACTGGCGACGACCGGCAGGCTGCGCAGCTCGAACGGCCCGACCGGCACCGAGGAGCTGAATTGGCGGACGCCGCCGACCAGGACATCGACGGTGGAGGGCAGCGCGGCCACGCCGTTGAAGCTCGGCGTGCCGAAGCGGATCAGGTCCGGGCGCATGTTGAAGTCGGTGGCGATCTGGCCGCCGCCCATGCGGATCGCCCGGCTCCAGCCCACCGCGCCGCTGACCACGTCGCCGAGCCGCCAGGCCCGCATGGAATCCGGCTCGGACCAGGTCCAGTTGCTGTCGAGCCGGACGAAATCCTGGCCCTGATTGACGTTGCCGAAGCGTGAGACGCCGGTGGTGGCGAAGGTGCCGAGCGGACCCAGCATCCGCGCCTCGTGCTGGGCGGCCCCGTAGTGGTCGATGCCGGTGAAGGTGCCGAGCGTGTCGTAATTCAGCAGCAGGCCCCAATCGGCCGGGGTCACCGGCGGCAACGGGGCATTGAAGCTGCCGCTCAGCCGGGTCGGGCGGAGCCGTCCGGGATCGGTTTCGATATCCAGGGTCTGGGCGAGGGCGTTGACCGTCGCCTGGACGCCGCCGGCCAGGCCGAGCGGGACGAACGCCTCGTCGCCCGGCACGTCCAGGCCCATGGCGCGCAGGTCGCTGCCCCGCACCAGCAGGGCGCCATCGCGCTGCTGCACCTCGGCGATTACCCCGGTGGGGCGTCCGTTGACCCGGCCCTCCAGCACAAGCCCCTGCTGGCCCGCCCGGGCCGGCAGCGTCTCCAGCACCAGCGACACCAGGATGGCGAGGAGGCGGCGGGCGGCCCGCTGCCTCATCTCGTCAACGGCACCGTCTGCTCGAAATGGCCAAGCTGCGAATCGCCCACCAGTTGCACGGCGGTTGCACCTGCAGGCAGGCCAGTCAGGCGGAATCGCCTCGCGTTGCCCGGCAGCACGTAGGGAATCTGCGCCGCCGGCTTCACCCCCACCGGCTGGCCACGGCCGGCGGTGGCGGCCAGGTTGCGCAGGCGGATGTAGCGGCCGCCCGCATTGGCGGCGACCAGATCCCACTCGGTGCCGACCCGGTCCGCCGACCACCGCAGCAGGCCCGGCTGAGATGCGGGGGGCACGCGGAACAGCGGCACGGAATGCACGATCTCGAACACCACGCCGCGGCGGGGGCCGCTCGTCGGTGGCGGGATCTCGTTGATCAGCAGGCGGTAGCCGCGTTCGCTGTCGACCGGGGCACGCTGGCGAAGGATGGCGCGAATGACCTGGGTTGCGCCGGGCGGGATGGTGGCGCCGGGTGGCGAGACGATGACGTCGTCGGTCGGCTCCTGGATGTCGCGGTCGCCGGCCTGGCTCCAGGTAACGGCGTCGCACTGGATCGCCAGCGGCGCATCGTCGGCGTTGGTCAGTTCGAGCAGGGCGGCGAATTGGCCGGGGCCGATCTCGATCAGGGTCGGGCTGATGCGGGTCGCGGCCCGCGCCGGCCGGATGATCAGGGCGCTGGCGGACAGGCCCGCGAGCAGGGGCAGCACGGCACGCCGGGTCGGACGGGACATGGCAGGTGCGATCGCCTCTGGCGCTGCTCAGGCATGGGGGAGGTCGGGGAGAGGTGCGCGCGCGGTGGGGAGGCCTCCATCGAGTGGCGCCACGCT